>JBIJDM010000127.1:0-8167 GCA_044344145.1 Phycisphaerae bacterium | reverse complement strand
CTCTCCCACCGGGAGAGGGTGACGCGAAGCGGCGGGTGAGGGTTTGCCGGACTTATCCCGGCAAATAAACCATATGCAAGCCGGGATTTGTGTATTAGTAAACAACTGCCCAGGCAATGCCACCATGCACTCCACCAGATCGTGCTCTACCAGCGCCTGCCGTATCTCCCCTTCCCCGCCCGAATTACTCGACATGCTGCCATTCGCCAGCAACAGCGCCATCGAACCCGTCGGGGTCAGGTGGTACAGCATATGTTGCAGCCAGGCAAAGTTGGCGTTGCCTTTCGGCGGCGTGCCATACTTCCACCGCACATCGCCTTCCAGCTTCCCCTCCCACCAGTCGCTGATATTAAACGGCGGGTTGGCCATCACATAATCCGCCCGCAGGTCGGGGTGTTGGTCATTGGTAAAACTGTTCGCCGGTTCCTTGCCAAAGTTAAAATCAATCCCCCGGATCGCCATATTCATCGCCGCCAGCCGCCACGTGGTGGGGTTCGATTCCTGCCCATACACGCTGATACTGCCCAGCTTCCCGCCGTGCTCTTCGATAAACTTCTCGCTCTGCACAAAAAACCCACCCGATCCCATCGCCGGGTCATACACCCGCCCTTGATACGGCTCCAGCATGTGCACGATCAAACTCACGATGCTCTTGGGCGTAAAGTATTGCCCGCCCTTCTTCCCCTCGGCCAGCGCAAACTGCCCCAGAAAATACTCGTACACATGCCCCAGAATATCCTTCGCGTGCAGGTTGGCATGTTGGAACGGGATCGTCGCGATCAAATCAATCAGCCCCGCCAGATTCGCCGCTTCAATCTGCAACTGCGTATATTGTTTGTTCAGCACATTTTTCAGCCGGGGGTTTTCCTTCTCCACCGCATCCAGCGCATCATCAATCAGCTTGCCCGTCGAGGTGATCTTGTACTTACTCACCTTGCCATTGCGGACTTCGATCTCCGTCCCCGCCGGCAGCTTGGCGTTGTTCTGCAGCGTCTGCCACCGCGCCAGCGCGGGCACCCAAAATACATTTTTCTCGGCGTAATAGTCCCGGTCTTCCAGTTCCGCCGTCACCGCCGCGGCGTGCTCCGCGACCGTGGCGTAATCCATGGGGTTCAGGTAATAATCACTCTTGGGGTCGCCTAACTGGGCCTCAATCTCCGCCTGCCGGATGGTGAACGAGTCCGAAACATACTTCAGAAATACCAGCCCCAGCACCGCATGTTTATAAACCGCCGCATCCAGATTCGACCGCAGCCGATCCGCCGCCAGCCACAAAGTGCGGTCCAGTTCCCGTAAAAATTCCGCCGCTGCCGTTGTACTCATAACCAGTCCCAATCCATCATCCGCGCCAGCCCAATCCCAACCAAATACCCATCCCGACGCGTAACCAAATTTCCCGCCAAAAATCACCCCGCCCAGTATACCCATCCTTCACATCTGCGACAATCACAAAAAAAACAGGATGTCTCCCTCCCCCCGTCCCCTCCCCTCTCCCCCCGGGAGAGGGCCAGGGTGAGGGTCGCAGGCCCAAAGCCTGCGTTACCCCCATTCGCATTTGCATTTAACTCGTAATTCGTAACTCATAATTCGCAACTATGAATTTCCCATCCATGTAAAAATTCTCCCCCATGAATTCTCGTTGCGTCGTCGCGCCGTTGCGTGAGCCTCCCCCGTCCTAAATTCGTAATTCGTAATTGTCAATTCGTAATTGCGTATTTAGGCAAAATGTATGAGTCGCACATTCGCCTTAACGAACGATTTGTAAACCACTGTAAAACCGCCACTTACAACCGACCCATTTATATTGATCGATCGTTATTTTCACTTTTCATCAGGCAAAAATGACCGATTCTGTGCGCTTTTTTTCATTTTGCCCCATATACCCCCGCGCGCCCGACTTCATGCGCCTCCTGTCCCGCACAATTGTGCCACGTGGAACAATTGCACACCCCCCACCCCCAATATCACACCAAAAACCCACTTTCCCACCCCAGGCCACCCCCCAACCACCCCAAAAATCCCAAAAACTTCTTTCCCACTTTAATTGCCTGTGCGCTTTCGCGCGCAAAAAAGTCCATTTTTTGCCCATTTTTGCGCGCGCCAATTTACCGTATTTACTCCGTTTCCAGCGGATGAATCCACTTCGGATGCTGCTCCACCCGCCAGCCCCGCAACTGCCCCAGCAATCCCCCCGGCTCGGTATCCGTCAGCAGCAGCCCCCGTTGTTTGGGCTTCAGCAGTTGTTCCGCCACCATGTGGTCCAGGAATTTCAGCAGGTGGTCATAGTAACCCGCCGTATTCAGCAGCCCCACCGGCTTCTGGTGCAGCCCCAGTTGCGACCAGGTCAGGATTTCGAACAGTTCTTCCAGCGTCCCAAACCCGCCCGGCAGCGCGATAAACCCGTCCGCCAGTTCCGCCATCATCGCCTTGCGTTCATGCATCGAGTCCACAATCCGCAGGTCCGGCAGCCCGTGGTGGCCCACTTCCTTGTCCATCAGGTGCCGCGGGATCACCCCCGTCACCTGCCCGCCCTGCTGCAGCACGGTATCCGCCACCACGCCCATCAGCCCCACATTCCCCGCGCCATAAATCAGGTGGCAATCCGCCGCCACCAGCGCCCGCCCCAGCGTCTGGGCCGCGTGGGTAAAGGCGGGGTTGCGCCCGGTACTGGAACCACAATAGACACAAATTCGTTTCATGGCGACAGTATAATCGCCCCGGGGGCTCTTGCCAGTGGCCGTGGGGGGCAAATTAATCGCGGTTTTACCGGGCCTTTTGGTTGACGTAACGGGCTGGTAATGATACAAAAACAGCATCAAATTTCCCGTGCTCCCGGCGGCCAGATGTTTCGGGCCCTGATTGGCTCCTCGAAACGCAAGCTGTGCAGTTGGCGGGTATGCATCGAGCGCTTCATAGAAAGGTCTGCCTGTGACCCGTAAGAATTTAGTACGTATGTTGCTGCAACTGGCGGTCGTTGGTGGCGTGGTCGGCTTGACGGGCTGTGGCCCGTCCGTCGCGGACCAGTCGGCCCAGCAGGCGACCGAAAAGAACATCGACGCCGTCAAGCTGGCCAACTCCGCCGGCGACCCCCGCCCCACGCAGGCCTTCGCCGATCGCGTCGCCGCGGAAAGCACTTACAACGACACGACCAAAGTGGACAAGAACGCGCTGGCCAATGCCATCGTGGCGGATAAAGCCGCCGGCAAGAGCACGCTGATGGTGGAAAAAGATATTCTCGATGACCTGAAAGCCGCCCGCGACCTGCTGAATCAGGCCAACGGCCTGCCGGAATTGCCCAAGGAAGTCTCGGCGCAGGTGCTGGAAACCGCCGGCCAGGTGGATTTCCGCGCCGCGGCCACCCGCCTCACCCGGCTGCAGGAACTGTTCAACGACATGATCAAAGCCAGCGCCGCCGTGACCCGCAACGCGGACATGGCCACCAGCCAGGCCCGGCAGATCAAGACTCTGGAAGCGGGCCTGACGGCCGGTTCCACCCAGATCGCCGCGAAAATCGAAGAAATCCAAGCCCTGATCACCGCCGGCACCAAGACCAGCACCGACGCCGCCGAAGCGGCCAAGAATCTGCAGACGCAGGTCGAGGCCAAGCGCGGCGAGATCACCCAGTTGCAGGCCGCCGCCGGTGCGGAACGCATGCAGGCCGATACGGTCAAGGGTATGGAAGGCATCGCGGCCCAGGAAAAGGCCGGCGCATCCATGAAGCTGGTACTGGCCGCCCAGGCGCAGTTGGGCATCCTGATCCCGCAGATGGACGCGGCGCTGTATGACGCCGAAACCGCGCAGGTGAATCTGACCAAGGTCACCCGCGATCTGGAAGCCTTGGGCAAAGAGCTCAAAGCCCGCAAGCAATTGGAAGAGATCACTGCCGCCCAGATCGAAAAAATCAAACAGTTGAACGTGACCTTGCTGACCACCGGCACCGATCCGGCGGTGAAGAAATACGACGACTTCCGCCTCATCAACCGCAAGTTCCAGGCCGCCCGTGAAGCGGCGCTGACTGCCGCGGAAGCCAGCCGCGACGCCTTCCAAAAGGCGTTCGATGCCCGCAAGGCCTACCGGACCATGATGTCGAGTTCCGAGCAATACAAAGAAGCCACCGCCCGGCAGGACCCCCGCTTTGTGGCCTCGCAACAGCAGGATGGCGAAGCGCTGCTGCTGGTGCAACTGGCCACGGCGAACTTTATGGTCGGGCAGGTGAACATGATTGTGGATCTGGCCGACCGGCTGGAATCCGCCACGCAGGGATCGTTGACCCGGGCCGGTACCGAAACGGGTGTGGATGTGTCCTTGAACGCCACCACCCCGCCCGCCAGCAGCCCCGCAGCCCCGAAGGAAAAGGCCTTGGAAGCCTGGCGGAAGGCGATTGCGAATCTGGAAACCGCGCAGGGCATCAATATGCCGGAATACGCCGCCCCGCGTTGGATGGGTCTGTCGCTGACGGCCGTCATCAACCGGGCCATTTTTGTGGCCAATGGCGATCTGACGGCCCAAACGCAATCGGCGGAAGCCGCGGCGAAGGCCATCGAACTGAATCCCAACCTTGGACCTGAGCTGAACTATTTGAAGTAACCGGACGGTAAAATCCTGATTTACGAAAGACGCGGCCATGAGGTCGCGTCTTTTTCTTTATTGGATTTTCATCTAACGGGATAAAGTAGCACCTATATTGGTATTAGTGATATAATCAAAGGTGTATCGGTTAGCCTCTGGAGTGCTTATGAGTTTGCTCAAAGGTTTGCGTAATCTGTGGCAGCGTCCCGAAGCCCAACGGCATCAGGGGCAGGCGCATACCGCGCTGGGGGCCACGGGGACCGATGTCGCCGACCCGGTGCTGGGGCGGGTGGGAATGTCGTATGGGATGGAGCCATCCACCTATCGGTTACAGCAAAGCTATGACGCCCTGATTGTCACCGTGCAGCAACTGCGCGAGACGCTGGACGGGCAGACGCAGATCCAGCAGGAATTCCTGGCCCGCATGGCCACGATTCCGCATGCCGCGGAAGCCTTGCCGCAGACCAGCCAGATGCAGACGGATATGCTGCGGATTATCAACGACCGCCTGACGCTGCACGCCCAGCAACAGCAGAAACTCAATGACGTGATGGCCGGGGTGACCAAGGGCAAAGACCACACGGTGATGCTGCAGGCGATCCGTGAACAAATCGAAATGAGCAACGAAATTGACCGCCAGTTGGTGGAGTCGTTCAACCGCTTCAGCCTGATGCTGGATCGGCTGCAACAGGCCAACAGCCACGCGGTGGAATGTCTGGAACAATTACGCGACAGCTATACCGCCACATCCATGCAGGTGGAGGCGTGGGTGGACAAGAGTCGGCGGCGGCGGCATTGGCTGGTGGGCGTGGCGCTGATTATGTCGGGGCTGGCCTTGGGCGCGGTATCCATTTTGATTTATGCCCTGATCTGGTCGCAGCAGCAGTAGTCCTCAGGCCCAGAGTGCGGCGAGTATTCCCAGCGCACAATAGAGCATCCCCAACCAACCATTGACGGTCATGAACGCGATATTGACCTTGGAAATATCGCGCGGCGAGACCAGGGATTGCTCGAAGCCCAGCAGCGCCACGGCCAGCGCACAACCAAGCCAGTAAATGCCATGCAGCCCCCCCCACCAGCCCAAGGCGATCAGGAAGCCGATGGTCACGATGTGACTGAGGCGGGAAATCCAGAGGGCCCGGGTGCGGCCAAAACGGGCGGGGATAGAGTGGAGGCGATGCTGGCGGTCGAAATCCTCGTCCTGCAGGGCGTAGAGAATATCAAAGCCCGTCACCCAGAAGACCACCGCCCCGGCGAGGAGCAGCACCCGCATATCCCACAGCGGGCCATAGGGCGGGACCAAGGCTATCCATGCGGCGAGTGGCGCCAGGGCGAGACTGATGCCCAGCACATAATGACACAGCCACGTGGCGCGTTTGGTGTAGCTGTAGAGGGCCAGCCAGCCCAGCACAGGAAGGGCCAGCAAGGTGGGCCAGGGGTTGGCGTAGAGCCACCAGAAGGCACTGGCAACCAGCGCGAAGCCGAGGGTGCCCATGATGATGATGGCCCGCATGAAGAAGGGGGACACGCTGCCGGTGACGCTGGGGCGCTGAGCAGTGCGGGGGTTGGCGGCATCGAGGGCGCGGTCGGCGAGGCGGTTGACGGTCATGGCCACGGTGCGGGCGATGATCATGGCGAGGACGATCAGGCCCAGCCGACCGAGCCACTGATGTGCCGGCGCGGTGGACCAGGTGTGCTTGATCCCGATGACGGTGGCGAAGAGGGCGAAGGGCAGCGCAAAGATGGAATGCGTGAACTTAATCAGATCGAGGAAGGTGGCCAAGCGCACAAATCCGGACATTATTTTTCTCCCTGCATGGCCCAGAAATACCAGGTGGCGAGGCTGCGCCACGGGGCATAACGGGTCCCGAGGGTGCGCAGTTCCCGGGCCGAAGGCAGCGCGGGCATGCGGTAGGCTAATTGTACTCCGCGGCGCAGGCCCAAGTCATCCACGGGCCAGACATCGGGGCGATTGAGGCAGAAAATCAGGAACATCTCCGCCGACCAGACGCCGATGCCGCGGATGGCGGTGAGGGCGGTGATAATTTCGGCATCGCTGAGATGGCGGAGTTTGCGGCCCACGATCTGGCCGGTGTGAAAATGCGTGGCCAGGGCGTGGAGGTAGTCGGCTTTGGAGCGGGACAGGCCGATCTTGGTGCGGAGCTCAGTCTGGCTGATCTTTAGGGTACCGGCCGGGGTTGGGCGATGGCCGGGAAACCGGGCGCGATAACGGGCGAAGATTTTGGCGGCAGCGGCCATGGATATCTGCTGGTTGAAAATCGCACTGGCCAGACAGACAAAGTAATCACGGCGCGGGCCCAGGGTGCAGGGCGTGACGGTTTTCACCAGCCGGGCCATGGTCGGGTCCACCGTGGCGAGGAATTTAGCGCCAGACGGCCAGAGGGGAGCGGGTTGGGTGCGAAAATACCACATAGAGCCTCAGGCACGCGGGTGGTGTTTGGTGTGGATTTGTTTCAGACGCTCGGTATCCACGTGGGTGTAGATTTGGGTGGTGCCGATGTCGGCATGGCCGAGGAGTTCCTGCACGATGCGCAGGTCGGCACCGCCGTGGAGCAGATGGGTGGCAAAGGTGTGGCGGAGCATGTGGGGATGGACATGGGCCAAGCCGGCCTTGCGGCCATATTTGACGACAATCTGCCAGCAGACCACGCGGGTGATATTCTGGCCGCTGCGGGAGAGGAAAAAGGCGCTGGAGTCGCGGCCCGCGGCGGCGGCGACCAGGGTGGGCCGGAGTTGTTTTTGATAACTCAACATGGCCACCTGCGCGGGATGGCCGAGGGGGACGATGCGTTCCTTGCTGCCTTTGCCCAGTACCCGCACAGCGCCCATGGCGAAATGCACATCGCCGGTTTGCAGATCGGCCAATTCGCTGGCGCGCAGGCCTGAGGCGTAGAACAATTCCAGAATGGCGCGGTCGCGCAGGGCGAGACGTTCGTGGTCATCCACGGCGGCGAGTAACTGCTCCATGGTGTTGATGCCCAGCGTGGCGGGGAGTTGACGGCCCAACTGGGGCGGGTCGAGTAGCGCGGTGGGGTTCGACGGGCACAGCCCCCGGTTGAGGGCGAAGCGGAAGAACATGCGCAGGCAGGCGGTGCGGCGCAGGATGGTTTTGAAGGCGGCCTGGCGCTGCTGGTGGAGCATGCGGATGAAGGCGGTGACGGTATCCACATCGGCGGCGACCATGCCGGAGAGTTTTTGGGCGCGGCAATAGCCGGCGAAATCGCGCAGGTCGAGTTCGTAGGCCGCGACGGTGAGTTCGGCGAGGCCGAGTTCCATGGCACAGAAGGCGGTGAACCGCTGGATGGCTTTAATATCGGCGGGTGGGAGTGTGGCCAGCGTGGGGATGGCGAATTTAGCCATGAGGCGCCTCCGGGGGTGATTCAGGAGGCAAATCCGGTGTCGGGGCGAAAAATTCAGCCAGTGCGGTTTCCAGCGCGGATTGCGTCAGGGTTTGGGCGGGTAGCCACAGGCCGGGGACATCGTGCCGGCGGTTTTGGTGGTAGCTAATCAGGGCCAATTGGTCCAGCCAGAGGGTGTAGCGTTCGGGGTCGCCGCGCGGGGGTAAGGGGGTGGGCAA
>JBIJDM010000125.1:0-8191 GCA_044344145.1 Phycisphaerae bacterium | reverse complement strand
ATTTTGGACGAGGTTGATCACGGTTACTCCGGCTTGGGGACGTCGGCGGTATCTTCCAGCGGGGCGGTGGTCAGACCGCTGTCCGTCTGGCTGATCATTTCGATGCGTTTTTCCGCACTCTCCAACAGGGTACGGCATTTCTTGACCAGCGCCATGCCCTGTTCGTATTTGGCCAGAGATTCTTCCAGCCCCACCTGACCGCCTTCAATGGCGGAGACGATCTGCTCCAACTGGGCCAGAGCCTGCTCAAACGACACATTCTTTTCTTCTTTCGCCATCGCCATATCCTTTAAAGAGTTGCGATTATACGCCAGATTCCCTCAAAACAAACTGCCTTGCCGGCTTTCGCCCACGGTGCTGCGGATCACGCCATTAGCCAGCCGGGTGGTGAGGACATCGCCCCGGAACACGTCATGTTGGCTGCGGATCACGTGGCCGGAGGCATCGGTGGTTATCGAGTAGCCGCGTTCCAGAATGGCCTGCGGACTGAGCATCAGGAGTTGCCGGCCCTGGGCCTCCAATTTTTGGCTGACGCGCTGCATATTGCGGCGCAGGGCGGTGGTGAGGCCCTGCCGGAGGTTGGCCAGACGCTGCTGGGCCAGTTGGACTGTGCCGGTGGGGGCTTTGCGCTCCACCCGATGGGTCAGGAGTGTCACCAGCGCAGTACGGCTGATATGTTGATGACGGATCACGGATTGCAGATGGGTTTGGGCCTCTTCCAGCCGGCGCCAGGCTTGGGCGAGCGCATAACGCGGTTCGGCCTTGAGCAGGCCACCGGCCACGCGTTCCACCCGCAGCAGACGCATCCGCATGTCATGCTGAATGACCTGATGCAGGCGTTGCTGCAACAGGGTGAGGTCCTGCCGGGCTTGCAGGCGCAAATCGGAGATTACTTCGTTTTGCCGTTGGGCCAGATGATTCACTTTTTGCAGCAGACTGCGCACATCGGGGATG
The DNA here is from genome assembly GCA_044344145.1 of Phycisphaerae bacterium. Lineage (GTDB taxonomy): Bacteria > Planctomycetota > Phycisphaerae > WQYP01 > WQYP01 > JBAXGE01. The sequence goes on along the minus strand of JBIJDM010000125.1, from coordinate 7,237 downwards.
GTGAGTTCGGTTACGCCGGTGGGGGTGGGGCCGCGCAGGTCGCCGACCAGATCGGCGATGGTGGTATCGGGTTCGTGGCCGATGCCGGTGGCAATGGGGATGGTGCTGGCCACAATGGCCCGGGCCACGACGGCTTCGTTGAAGGCCCACAGGTCTTCCAGTGAACCTCCGCCCCGGACCAGCAGGATCAAATCCACTCCGCCCAGTTCGACGGCATGCTCGTTGACTTCCGCCAGCGCGGCGGCAATCCGGGGTGCGGCATTGGCCCCTTGGACCGGCACAGGCATGACCAGCAATTGCACGCCGGAGAAGCGGCGCTGGGCGGTGGTGACCACATCATGCAGAACATCCCCGCTGCGACTGGTCATGATGACCACGCGTTGCGGCAGGACGGGGATAGACCGTTTGCGTTCGGGGGCAAAGAGGCCTTCGGCCCGCAGTTGCTCGCAGAGTTGCCGGAAGGCCAGTTCCAAGGCTCCCAAACCCTGGGGCAGTATGGTTTCGATATAAAGCTGGAGTTTGCTTTGCGGCTCGTAGACCTTGACGGTGGCGCGGACGACCACGGCCATGCCGTCTTTGGGTTTGAATTTCAGACGGGCGAGAGCATCTTTCCAGATGACACAGGGGATTTCCGCCTGCGCGTCTTTGAGGGTGAAAAATCCGTGGCCGCGTTCGTAGGTACGAAAGTTGGAGATTTCGCCCTGGATCATCAACGAGGCAGGGAGGGTGTCTTGAACGAGGGCTGCGAGTGCCGCGGTAAGCTCGGAGACGCGCAGAATTTGTTCTTCGGCCGGTGGTTTGGCGGCGCGGCGGGGTGACTTTTCAGGCCAAAGCACAGGGCAGCCCTCCTTGGTCTGGTCGCGGAACATGGAACCGGGTGACGCCATAGCGCCGGATTATAAACGCTCGCGGGCTATCCGTCAGCTTTACGAATGACGGGCAATTTCCTTGGCCCGTCGGGTTAAATCATCCGTAAAAACGATTTGGGTCGGCGGGGTTTTCGCGGTGGGGGTTTGGGGGGTAGTACTGCCGCAACCGCAGCCCCCGGCACAACCTTTACCAGTACCCCCGGTGGCCGACAAAACCCGCCATAAACGCCAGCCCAGCCCCAGCACGGCCAAGGTGACAATGACAATGGTTACGTAGTTTTGCATCGTCGTGATCCTTTGGTGCGGCACGGCCGGGCATATACCGTCCCTTCACCTAACGCCCGCATAATTTCATCTTCCCGGCAATGCATCGCCTGAGCGTCGGTGGCGACCAGATCATCATAGCCGCACACATGCAGAAGGGAATGCACCCCATACAGGAGCAATTCCTGACGCAGGCTCAGGCCACGTATTTTGGCCTGGCGCCGGGCCTCATCCACACACAGTACGCTATCCAATTGTATGCCGGGAGTTGTGGGGGTGTCGCGCAAATCAAAGGTCAGCACATCGGTTGTGGACTTAAGCCGCATATATTGCCAGTGCAGGCGACGCATTTCGGTGTCGCCCACCAGATGGATGGTCCACTGTCCGGTGCGGAGTTTTTGCAGGGCCAGCGTCTGCCGCCACGCGGTCAGTAAACTGCGGCGCAGGGCGGGGGTACCGGCATAGCCGGGCGCCCACGTCAGATTAAGTGCAATGGCGGGCTGGCGCATTAGCTGGCTCGTGAGGAGGGAGTTTTGGGATAAGCCACGCGGCCGTGGTAGACCCCGGCCAGAGTACGAATCAGGGCCTGCTCGATGGTTTGCAGGTCTTTGAAGGTCAGATCGCATTCGGAGAATTGACCGTCATCCAGACGTTTCTTGATGACGCCTTGGACGACATTTTCCAGCCGGCCTGGAGTGTGGTCACTCATCGCGCGGGTAATTGATTCCACGCCATCGCAAATCATCAGGATGGCGGTTTCACGGCTGCGCGGCTTGGGGCCGGGGTAGCGGAACTCAGTTTCCGAAACCTGCGGCTGGGTGAGGTCCCGGGCCTGTTTTTCGCGGGCGGCGTGGTAGAAATATTCCACCAGCGTGGTGCCGTGGTGTTCGGCGATAAAGTCCATCACCTGCCGGGGCAGATGGTATTCGCGGGCAATTTCAATGCCGTCTTTCACATGGCCCACGATGATGAGTAGACTCATGGCAGGGGAGAGTTTGTCGTGACGATTGGTCCCGCCGGTCTGATTTTCGGCGAAGTAGTGGGGCTTGGGCATCTTGCCGATGTCGTGGTAATAGGCGCCCACGCGGGCGCGCAAGCCATTGGCCCCGATGGCGTTGGCCACCGCTTCGGCCATGGCGCCGACGGAGAGGGAATGGTTATAGGTGCCGGGAGCTTCGCTGGCCAGCCGACGGAGCAACGGTTGGTTCATGTCGGCCAGTTCGAGCAGGGTCATATTGGTGGTGATACGGAAAACCCGTTCAATGACCGGCAGCAGTCCAATGGTCAGGAAACCCGCCAAAATGCCCGCCCCGGCGGCCCATATGGCGTTGCGAAGAATCCCTTGGACATCGGGCATGGCGGTTTGCGCCCCCGACCAATCCGGGTGCATGTAGCTGGCCAGGCCCATGCTTAAAACCGTCGTGCCAAGTACTGCGGCAGTGGCCAGAGAAACCTTGATCAAGCGGGCACGGTTGCGCAATTCGCGCAATCCGAAGGCAAAGGTGGCACAACCGGCCAGCAGGGGCAAGAGGAATTCCAGACTTTGGCCCAGCATCATCGTGACCAGTACGGCGTGGACCGCTGTCAGGGCCATGGCCACGCGGGGCCCGAACACAATCATCAAGGTTACCGCGGCCCAGAGGGTGGGGACGATACCCAGCAGGTACAGTGATTGCGGGGCAAAAATCGCGACTTTGGCCCAGGCTAAAGTCACGGCAAGAATGGCGGTCACGCACCAACCACGCCCGGTGGAGCCGATGCGTTTGTGCAGGGTGCTGGCGAAGATGGCACCACCACCGACGGCTATGAAGATGGCATTTGCCCCAAACGGCCCAGCCACCACGCCCAGGGTAATTCATTCAGCCGGTAGCGTTCAAATTCACGGTGAACGGCATGGTAGCGGTTCAATGCTGCCTGCGTGATCACTTCACCACGTTTAATCAGCACTTCGCCTTTGTTGATGGGCTGACCCTGGTTGGGAACTTCGGCCGCGCGCTGGGCGGCCAACTGCTTGGTTTGCAGGGCATCGTATGCATACGTGGGTTGTTGGAGCTGCTGCAGATAGCCCGCAACGGCTTCATGCATGACGGCGGGAAAGGCTTCGCTGACGAGTGCCGACAGGTGGGGCATGGCGGTGGCGGCATCACTGAGGAGGATCAGGTTCTGTCGTTCCACGGTCAGCGTGGGGCGTTTAAGCGGGTCCGGGGATGCGACATAAAAGGTGGACTGTTCCGCAGGGAGGGTGTTGGCTTTGACCAGCGGATATTTACTGAGTTGGGTTAGGAACAGCCGGACTTTGACCGTGTAGGTTTCGGGGTCCACCGTGCGTAACCAGGCTATGGCCGGAGTTGTTATTCCTGGCCAGCGATTGGTGATTGTGGTGGGGACGATATTACCGGCGGGCAAGGCCACCACATCTTCGCGCAGGTCCTGGAGCTGGGAACGGATGAGTTCGTGCGTGGCAATTTGGGGTACCAGTACCGGCCAAGTCTGACGCCGAACTTCATCCCGCACTTTTTCAGTCAGGACGGGGTCTTCCAAAATAAATGAATTGGGCACCGGTGAGGTGATGTCCGCGGCGGCGGTCTGGCCGACCTGTAAGGTCACTTTGTCCGAGGGGAATAGCGAGAGTACCACCGCGAGAATAAAAAACACCAGACTATTGGCCAGCAGAACGCCCACCCGAGGTGACCAACGCGAGCGCTCTTCCTGTGACTCCATGAGGTCGTCACGGATGGCTTGGCGGCGGGCGGATGTCCGAAAAAAGCTAAACATATCAGTAATATGATATCAGCTTACCGGGATTCCCGTGGATTTTACCCCTGCAGGCCGGGTGGCCGGGGCGGGGGAAGTAGTCGGTTGGGTCGCCGGTTGGGTACTGGGCTGGGTGGCCGGGTCCTGCAAGGTTGCGGGCTTTTCCATGACATCTTTAAGTTCGGTGGCGTTTTTCAGCAATTCTTCGTCGGAGGGGTGGACTACGCGGGGCACGTCGAAGGTCCACTTTTGATGGTCGGTGATGGTAAAGGGGGCAGCATCGGCCAGCAGATCAAGCCCGGGCCACTGATGGACCGGCATATCGGTACGCTTACTGGTCCGCAAGTAGTAATAGGCGGGTTGGGGGTTTTCCGGGGTACCTTCCTGACGTTCCAGCCGGATGCGGACGTCATATTCACCGTACCATAAGAATGGCACTGTGACAGGCGCGCGGCCGATTTCGACGTCATTCAGGTAGACCAGCGCGCCTGGGGGGGTGGTCGCGATGGTGATCTTACGCTCGACGCAACCTGTTGCCAATAAAGTAGATACGCACATGAGTGCGCCAGCGGTCAGGCGTGTGAAACGGGCACTTTTGCTGCGCATACCCAAGGCTCCAAGAGGCGATTTAGGCCATCATCTACGCCAACATCATAAACTATTGTAACCGCTTGGCAAGATATGGGGGCCGGGACCAGAAAATCCAATTTTTCATTTTTCGGGTTGCTGGACACTTGGAAAGCTGGTAAATAAGTCATGGCGGAGGCGCTTTGATCACGTTCTCAGGCCCGCTTCGCCACTATTCGTAAGTACGGAGTTTAATTATGCCAGTCTTCCAGTACCAAGCAATGAACTCTGCCGGGCAGGAAGTGAAGTCCGAAATTGAGGCGATGACCTCGGATGATGCGGTCGCCAAGATTCGGGCCCAAGGCTACTTTGTCAGCAAGATCAAGGAACGGGAAGCCAAGAAGGGCAAGGGCGGGGCGCCGGTGGCTGGCGGGGCTGCGCCGGCCAAGAAGGCCTCGATGACGATTGCCTTCGGAGGCGTTTCCGCCAAGGATGTTACCACGTTTACGCGTCAGCTCTCCACGCTGCAGGATGCGGGTTTGCCAATTTTGCGTTCGCTGAAGATTTTGTCGGAACAGCAGAAGCCGGGTTTGCTCAAGACCGTGCTGGAAGCCGTGGCCGCGGATGTGGAAGGCGGTTCCACCCTGTCGGAATCCATGAGCCGGCAGCCCAAGGCGTTTGACCGGTTGTATGTCAACATGGTCCAGGCGGGTGAGACCGGCGGCGTGTTGGACGTGATTTTACAACGTCTGGCCGAATTTATGGAAAAGAGTCAGCGGTTGAAACGCAAGGTGATCGGCGCCATGATTTATCCCTGCGCGGTCATCGGCTTTGCGCTGTTGATTCTGGTGGGGATCATGATGTTCGTGGTACCGAACTTCAAAAAGATTTTCAGCGATTTCCGTACGGACTTGCCGATTCTGACGGATTATTTGATCAAAGCTTCGGAATGGATCGCCAATCAATATGGTTGGGCTTATCTGCTGGCCACGCCGATTATCCTGGGCACGGCCTTCAAGATTGTGCACAAGACCGCGGGTGGTAAGGCGATGTTTGACCGGCTGGTGTTGAAGGTGCCGATTTTTGGCGACATTCTGGAAAAGACCACCATTGCCCGGTTCAGCCGGACGTTGGGTACGTTGCTGAGTTCCGGCGTGCCGATTCTGGATGCGATCATCATCACCAAAGAAACCTGCGGGAATACGGTATTTATGAATGCCCTGCAGAAGGTCCATGACGGGATTCGCGAAGGGGAATCGTTCGCGGCTCCGCTGCGGGCGGAAAAGGTTTGCGACAGTCTGGTGACCAACATGATCGACGTCGGTGAAGAAACGGGCGATCTGGACAAGATGCTGGTGAAGATTGCCGACAATTACGATGAAGAAGTGGACATCAAGATCGGCTCGATGATGAGCTTGCTGGAACCGGTGATGATTATCTTCCTGGGCGGCATGGTCGGCACCATCGTTATCGCGCTGTTCCTGCCCATGGTGAAATTAATCGAATCGGTTTCGGGTAAGTAAATTTTTTGTTGTCCGAACCCATGCTGAGGAGTTTTTTATGCAGCGTAGGAACCAACAGATTCGGATTGCCAGCGGGTTTACCCTGATTGAATTGCTGGTCGTGGTGGCCATTATCGGCATCCTGGTCAGCATTTTGATCCCGGCGGTGGCGATGGCGCGGAAATCGGCCAAGATCACCGAGGCGAAGGGCCAGTTGTCCTCGCTGGCCGCGGCGTGCAGCGCGTATTACGAGATGCACCGTTCGTATCCTGGGCCTGCGGGTGATTTGATTGAAGGAGACCCAACGAAGCCCCCCGCGCAGTGGAATCCCGGTGCGGCTCTGAAGGGGCGCAGTGCGGAGAATCTGCGGGGCGGATTGATGGGGGATGGTCTTACAAACTTTAGCACCCCACCAACGAGCGTGACCAATATGAACCGGTTCTACAAGTCGGGCACGGTAACGGATGCGCCGACGGCGGCGGCTCCGGTCTATGATGCGAACAATGTATCGTTGGAGAATGTGTTTGCCGACCGGTTCTCGGAACCCAAGGCGATTCTGTATTTTCGCCGTTCGGGTTTACGGCAGGTTTCGGGTGGTACGTATCCTACCGGGCTGAGTGCTGATGCCGCGGGCATGGGACCGCATACTGCCCCATACTACCGTAATGCCAATAGCGTATACGTCACAGGGGTGAATGTCGTAGGCACTAATTTTGACCGGATGTGGACAACAGATTCACCGCTTTGCAAAGAAATTCGCGAGAACGCGAATAACCCCGGAAAGAATTTCGCCAAAGGTGGTTTTGTACTGATTTCTGCGGGCTGGGATGGCAAATATGGTTATTTTGATCCCAAGAAAGATGCTGGTGATCCCAATCAGACCCTGGACACGAACACGATCACGGATGATCTGATCCAGGTGGGAGGTAGCTGATGTTCGCACGGTACGGAACAGATTCGCGGGCTGCGCTCCGCCGGGGCGGTTTTACGCTGGTCGAATTGCTGGTGGTGGTGGCCATTGTGATCATGTTGGTGGCCATCGCAATGCCGATCATCAATATGGCCGACAAGGCCGGGCGTAATTCGCAGAGCAAAGCGGTGCAACAGTCGTTGCGGACGGCGGTGGAGGCATTCCGGGGTGAGTTTGGTATTTACCCTGATGCGGGCAACTGGATAACTTTGATCACCCAGCCGGTGCGTAAAGACCGGACCACGCTGGCGCCTTCGACTGCGGAGCTATTTGGCCGGCCGTATGGGCCGTTTATGGCCAGTTCCGCCAAT
>JBIJDM010000239.1:0-3892 GCA_044344145.1 Phycisphaerae bacterium | reverse complement strand
TTTGTCAGGCGCAGTCTGCGCCGGTGACGGATCTGGCCGGGGCCAAGCAGCGCATGGCCGAGATCCGTAGTGCCATGGACGCGGCCAAGAATGATCCCCAACGGCAGGCGGAATTGCGCAAAGAATATGTGGATCTGCTCAAGCAGGTACGCAAGCTGGATCAGGACCCCGTTAAACCGGAACCGAAGCCTGAGCCCAAGCCTGAGCCCAAGCCGGAGCCCAAGCCAGAGCCCAAACCGGAGCCGAAACCTGAGCCCAAACCGGAACCTAAGCCCGAACCAAAGCCGGAACCCAAACCTCCCGAGGTGACGGTCAAGCCCGAGCCGAAGACCGAGCCCACGCACACGCCGAAAACCACGACCAAGCTGGCCGTGCCCAGCGAGGTGGAACAGGCTGCGGCCCTGAAGCAGATTATGGATGTGTACAAGGATGATTTTGCCAAGAAAAACGACGAGGAACGGTTGGCTCTGGCCGAGAAACTGTTGCGTCAGGCCCGCGAGGGTAAAGATGCCCCGGCCGTGCGTTACTTATTGGATCGCGAGGCTTTGAAGTTGGCGATTGCTTTGGGGGCGGTTGGACCGTTGGATCAGGCCTTAGTTGATTTGGCCGGGGTATTTGCTACGGATGAATTGGTGCTGCGTGCGGAAGCGTACGATGCGCTGCGGGTGGGTCGGGGCGCAGCATTACCGGAGGTACAGGCTTTTCTGGCCGCCGGATATCGTGACCTGTGTCAGATGGCGGAGGAAAAAGAAGACTTTGTGCAGGCCCAGCGTATGGCCAGCAGTGCGGCGGCGGCGGCGCGGCAAAGCCGCAATCCCACGCTGGCCAATGATCTGGCGAAGTTGCCCACCGAAGTACAACTGGTGGCCGCTGAGTTTGCCAAAGTGCAGACGGCGCGCAAGCAATTGGTGGATAATCCCGAGGATGCCCAGGCGCATACCGTGATCGCACGGTACAACAATTTCTACAAGTATGATCTGCCCGCGGCGCTGCCGTACATGCGCAAGGCGGATGACGCGGAATACAAACAGCTGGCCGGGCTGGAAGACAAGCAGGCGAAAACCCCCGAGCCGGCCAATGTGCTGGCGGCGGCGGATCGCTGGTGGGAATATGGCGCGGCCCAGACTGGGCGGTTCAAGCGGGTCTGCTGGGAACGGGCTGTGACGCTCTATGAAGGCCAGGAGGCCGGGGCCACCGGCTTGGCCAAGGTGAAAATCAGCAAGCGTCTGGCCGATTACCAGCGCGAAGCCCAGGCGCAGGATTGGCCGATCCGGATGATTGATTTGCTGGCCAATGTGGATGTGACGCGGGATCTACGGCGCGGGGAAATGGCCAAAGCCGCAACCGGGCTGAAAGTGAATGCCACGCCGGAAAAAGGCAGCTTTGCCTTCGGTGCCCTGCCGCGTCTGGTGACGGGGGATTATGAACTCCATCTCGAAGTGATCAATGAATCGGCGGCGGAAATTATGCTGGGGGTACCCTTTGGGGAGGATGCCGCCGGCCTGTTGGTACTGCGGCGCGATGGCCCGGCGGAATGGCGCGGCGAACCCGGTTTGCGGCACCGCACGGCCACGGCGGATCAGGATGCCCAATGGCTGAATCCGTTGCTTCAGCAAACGGATAAGGTGCTTGCCATTGATATCAAAGTTCTGCGCCGGGATCGCATGGGGGGCATCAAGGTGACCATCAACGGGCGGGTGGCGATGCTCTGGGAAGGGGAAGTGGCCCAGGCGCAATTGCCGGGTATGGCGGGAAAAAATACCGGCCAGCCCATCATCGGGGCGATGCGGGGCGTGGTGCAGTTTAATGCGGTGAAAATTTCCGGGCGCAGCCGGGAATACGTGCCGACAGTAGTGGCGCCGGTGACGCCGCCGGGTTAATCCGGACTCAGCATTCGCGCACCGACAAAACCGTCCACGGGGCCAGCGTGCGTTGGAGCGTGCAGCGCCCCTGGGCATCGGCGGTAAGGGTTTCCTTGCCGGTCGCGTGGGCTTGGGCCAGTAAATTGGCGGTGATTTTAGTGGTAAAGTGGGTCGGTTCACCCAGCGCCCGCCATGCGGAGAGCACATCGCCGTGGCCTACGCCCAGCGTCTCGATCAGCAGTGGGGCATGGGGGGCAAGTCCGGTCAATTCCAGCGTCATATTTTCCGGCGTACCCTGCGCCATGGTGGCATCGGCCAAGTCGCGTGTGCCACCGGAGGTGGGCACGGCCTGGGGGACTTCGGCGGGATAGTGATAGACCAGCGCGGCGATTTTTCCGCTGCTGCGGTGGCGCGTGACCACACCGCCGGGGGCGGTTTTCAGCAGTTCGTCACCCAAGGTATTCAGCAGCCGATAGGCATGGAACGAGGGTTTGGGAATACCCTGATAGTTGATCATGCCAAAGCCGCCGTGCAGGGGCGTGGGGCCGGCGCCGGATTCTTCGAACACATCGGTGAAGGTCCAATACGACAACGAATCCACCAGTCCAATGGATTCCAGGTTGGCCTTGATGATGAAGGTGGCGGCCTGGGGATAATCGTGGGTGAAATCGCGCGGCGAAGGGCTGGAGCTCCATTCCGTCAGATGGATTTGGGCTTGCGGATAGGCGCTGGCGTTGATGATCTGCCGGAGCAGCGTCAGGTCCCGGCGGGTGGAATCCACGCTGCGGGTATAGTTGGCACCGGTGCCCAGATCATCCAACGCCCAGTCGGTGGGATACGGATGGGTTGAGACGAAATCCACCGGGAGTTTTTCGCGGGCACACCAGGCGAGAAAGTCCTCCACCCAGGCGGGGCGCCAGTCCAGGGAATCCAAGTCCTTGGCTTTGGTCACCACGGCATGGCAGGTGGGGTCTTCCAGATCACCGGAAAAACGGGCATCGGGCACGAAATTACTGGTGGCCGGTCCCCCCACGCGCAGGGCGGGGTCAATGGCTTTGATGGTTTGGGCGGTGATGCGATACAACTCGAAATATTGGGTCCGCGTGCCTTTGAAAAACACATGCAGATTGGGCTCGTTCCATACCTCAAAGTACCATTGACGGACTTCCTCGATGCCATAACGCTCCACCCAGTGGCGGACGGTATGGTCAATCAGTTGGCCCCAGGCGGGGTAATCATTTGGGGGTGAACCATTGGCCTTCCACCAGAAAATGGTGCCTTTGACGGTGGCCAGTTCGCTGGGGCAAAAGCCGAATTCGACAAACGGGCGAATCCCCGCGGCCAGCATGGCATCAAACAGGTCGTCCACGTACTGGAAGTTATAGACCACACCCTCGGGCGTCTGCCGGTAGACGAACATGTCGTCATGGAACAGACCATGGAAACGCAGGTAACGGAACCCGCAGGTGGAGATGGCAGTGCGCAGATGTTTCTGCCAGGTGGCGCGGAGGCCTTCGTTGGCCCGGCCGGCGCCGACACAATAACTCCAGAAATGGGTCAGGGTGGTTCCGGCGGCGCGGCAGTCGGCGGAGAGCGAGATAGCCATGACAAAAGATCCTTCAGGAAAAGCCGATGCACCAGGACTTGTCCGGACGGGGGGCGTTAGACACCCGGCCATACCAACAAAGCCTAAACGCAACTTGATTGAGTCTAAAAGGTTTCAGACCCGACCAAGCTGCGTTTAAGCCAGTGTTTTGCTGTGGAAATAACGGAGTATCGTCCGGCCAAGCCGGGCGCTACGACCGGTTTATTGCACGCGGTGACGAGCCTTCCAACGAGCCAGACGCTTTTTGCTTCCGACCTTACGACGACGACGCGGCTTGGGCATGTGTTATACTCCTGTGTTCCATTAGTATCAAAGCCCCACAGTTTAGGGCAAAACGCCCTTTCTGGCAACCCCACCGGGACGAGGAGTCGGACATTTCTGTGCGGCGCCCCCACCGAGTGAAATTCGCAGATCGCAAGAAGTG
>JBIJDM010000037.1:0-16443 GCA_044344145.1 Phycisphaerae bacterium | reverse complement strand
CCTGCTATCTTCAGGCCACCCATAGCGGGCCCGGTGCAGCTGTTGTGGGGGTAAGTCGTATGATGACAACTCGTTGGTAGTATTGAGGAGTAGCGCTATGGTTACGACTAAAACACGGCAATGGGCGGTGTTATTGACCGGGGCCGTGCTGGCGACCGCATTGCCACAGGGACTGTGGGCGCAGGTGGCACCCTTGGGGGGTACCCTGGCGGTGCAGCCCACGGCGAACCGGGTCGAAGCCGGCACCAAAATTGCCGTGAAATTGGGCTTGGAAGCCAATCCCACCGGCGGGGACTTCACCAACCGGCAAGCCAAGTTTTACCTCTTCCGGCAACGCTGGAATTTATTTGAAGATCCCCTCTACGAACTCAAGGCCACCGGCAGCGGGGCCAATTGGACGGTGGAAATTCCCGCCGTGACGCCCGGCTGGTATGTGCTGGTCAGTCAGGTGAATGACGATACCGGCACGTTGGATAACCTTGGTAAAGCCGCCGAGAGCGCGCAGGATAAACGTTTCATTGCGCGGGCGATTCTGCCGGTGGTGGATCGCAAGGTGGCGTTGTATGCGAATTTGAGCACGGAACGGGGCCGGTGTGTGTTTAGTCCCGGCGAAATCGTGCGCTTCTATACCACGTTGAAAGGGGTGGCCGCCACGCGCGGAACTTTGACGTGGACGCTGCAGCCGCAGACTCCGTTGGCCCAGCCGGTGACGCTGGGGACCCAGACGGTGAACCTCACCGCCGGGCAGGAACAGACGATTATTTATGATATCCCCGCCGCGACGAGTGCGGCACTGCTACCGGCGCGTTACCAGATTACACTGAGTCTGGACGGGAAAGTGATGGATCGCTTTCCGGTGGAGTGGGTTTCCGGGCAGCGCCCCGGCGCGGGAGCGCGGGTATATAACGGCGGGCCCTGGGGGGGCGACAGCAGTCAGCCGCTGGACCCTTGGGACCTGCCCCGTTCCAGCGGGTGGTTGGATAAGGAAATGGTGCGCGGGCACAATGCCAACGGGTGGATCAATATTTTCAGCAGCGGGCCGCAGATGGGGCCCAGTCAAAATTGGCGCACGGCCCAGCAGGATGCCGACTTACCGCCGGTGGGGGGGGAATATCGTCCCGGCACCATGCAGGCGCATTATCAGGCCTTGATGGCCCGCGGCGCCAACGCCATCATCATGATGGGGGGGGCGGAACTGGGGTCGGAAAATTACATGCCGGTTCCCACCACGCCCGGGGCGGCGATGGATTTGATGGCGCGGAAATATCTGGTGGGCGCGATGAGCTTTGCCTATCTGCCCAATTTTACCGGGGTGTATACCGATGCGTATGCCAAGCCCGACTGGCATGGAGGCGAGGAATTTACCGATGCGGAGGAAGCGGAAGTCCGGGCCAAGGTGTGGGAATTGGGCTGGAAACATGCGGGCTTGGGGAATGTGGCGCCGGCATCGGATTTTGGTGATGACCGTACGCCAATTGATTTTTCGAAGGCTGTGGGTACACCCGCATTGGACGGGGGAAAACGGAAAATATTTTCCGAATATGTGCAGAAAGTTATTCAGGACGAATACAAAGGTGAGGTTGGGTTGTTGTATAAGGCCCCGGTATCCCAGAAGCAAAAAGTCTGGAATGGCGCCTGGTCGGCGGTGGGTGTAACGCCCGCACCCCAGGCCAAACCCCGTTATCCGATGCCCCGGCCCAATCTGGACACCATGCCCGCGGACGCGCAGTACAAGTTTACCGAATATGTGCAGTCCGGCTTTGGCCGGTATTACGGCAGCCTGACGCGCGCGATCGAAAGCCAGATGCCCGCGGTGTATACCATTCACAACCGCCGGCGGGAAAATCACCGGCAGGCCGGATATGCGTGGGGGGATTGGAGCCGATCGGCCAGTGTGCCGCCGGAGTATAGTTTCGGCGGGCCCACGGTGTTGTACAGCTCGGAATTTAATCTCGACGCCGAACCACAGCCATATTCCATGCCCACGATGTATTTGCAAAGCAATGTGGACAAGGGCCAGCCCGCATGGGCCAGTGCGGTGGGGTTCCAATTCACCGGGTCCACCGGACGTTTGCTGCGTGATGCGGTATTTTTTCTCGGACGCGGGGTGACGCCGATTTATCACAATCCGCAGGGCTTCAGCTGGGCTTTGCGCGGTTCGGATCAGGGGGCGTATGCTTCGTATGACCGTTTGCACTCGGTGAATGCTTTTGCCAACCAGTTCGAAGGCTTGTTCACCCAGTTGCAGGCCGTGAAGGAAGTGGCGTATTACTCCGGACCGCACTGGGCCGGGCCCAATGAAATCGGGGCCTATGTGGCGTTCCCGGCGGCGCTGATGACCGGGCATCAGGTGCATATGCTCAGTCATGCCGATGCGGCCAAGGGTGGGTTTGATCCCTATAAGGTGATTTTCGCACCGGCCCAGCCGGTACCGCCGGAACAGAGTTTTATCAAGGATGCGTTCACCGGTTATACCAAGCGGGGCGGTACGATAATCACCACGCCGGCGCCGCTGCGCTACTGTGAACCGTACACCGATTTGACCAAGCTGGGAATCGTCAAGCAGGAAGTCAAACAGACCGACAGCAAGGGCCGGGTGACCACCAAGCAGGAGTATCAGGCTACCCCCGTGCAAGAGCAGCAGGCCACCGTTGAGGCGATGTGGAAGGATTACCGGGCATCGGTTCAGGTCGTGCCGATCGATATTATGAAACAGTGGGCTTACATTGATCCCGAGACCAACCAGCGTGAAGCCTACGGCCGGCGGTCGCATTGGACCGGGCACCATACCTGGGCGAATGCCGGGGTGGCGGCGCTGGATGTGTATGACGACCTCAAGACCGCGTTTGACAAGGTCAATGATCCGCTGGTGAAGAAGGATAAGCCGGAAGTGTTTGTGTCGGCCATGCGGCCGCGCGATGCCAAAGCCCAAGGCACGTTCCTGTTCGCGGCCAACTTCACCATTCCCAAAGATAAGGCGTGGACGGATTTGCGCATTCCATGGTTCCTGTGGCCCAATACCGCCGATGCGGTGAACTGTCAGTTGCAGATCAAGGATACCAATGTCGGCGCGGTGTATGACCTGATGACCGCACGGCCGGTGCCGTTCACGCGGGCGGGGGGGCGCATTGTGTTTCAGGCGGATTTAAGTGCGGTGGAAGGGCGCGTGTTTGCGCTCTATCCCGCGCCGGTGGCGGGGGCGACGTTGAGCCTGCCTGCGCAGGTGAATGCGGGTGAGTCGGTGCGGGGCCGGTTTGAACTCAAGACGGCGGAGGGCAATGTGCTGACGGTGGCGGGGGCGGTGCGCCTGACCCTGCGAACGGCGGAGGGTACTATTCTCCAGCAGGTCTATCGGCACTTGCCTGCGGATGGCACGCTACCGGCCCTGCGGGTGCCGGGCAATGCGGGTAATTGCACGTACGAAGTTTTGGATCTGATCACTGGCCAGCAGGCGACCGCGCCGCTGACCATCACCACCCCGACACTGACGGCCAACTTGGCCGCCCCGGTGACGGTGTTTGAGGGGGATCGCATTCATGAGTGGCTGAAAGCCGGTTCGGGCAAGATTCGTATCGTGATCGAGTCGGGGGAAATGGCGATTGTGCAGCGTCCTGATCCCGTGGCCAAAGCCAAAGCCGATGCGGAGAAATCCGAGCATGACGCCCGGGAAAAAGCCAAGGAAGACGCGGCGAAAAAAGCCAATAAAAAATATGATGCCAAGCCTTTCAACTATCCCAAGCTGGAAAATGTTGAGGTTCAGGAAGTCAAAACGGCCAATCCGCGCTTGGCGGAAGATCGCAAAGTGGCCGATGCTCTCGCCACCGCATTGAACACGGCGGGTATCAAGGTCACTGTTTGTGAATCCAAAGATGTGTCGGCCGGTCCTTTGTGGGGTTATCCCTATCATGGCAGCCGGGCCAATTATCGCGGGCGCTTTACGGTCCCCTCGGTGGCCATTGATGGCCCAGTGTTGTTGGTGGGCAGTCCCGCCAACAGCCAGTTTCTCCAGCAGATGGATCAGGCCAACGTGGTGGGGCGTGAATTGAGTAATGAGCAACTGGCCGGGGGTCGCGCCGTGGTGGCGTTCCTGCCCCGGGCGTTTTCCAGCAGCGCCGACAGCGTGGCGGTGGCGGCCAATAGTGCCGAAGGTTTTACACTGGCGGTGCAGAATCTGACCGCGCTGGCCAAGACCAATCCCGGCCCCGATCCGTTCTATCAGGCGCGGGAAGCTGCCCGTCGGGAATGGTTGACGCTGGATATCGCACGTTATAAGCAACAGATGGGCGTGCTGCCCACCGAAGCGGTTCCGGCACCGCCCGTCACCCGTACCATTGCGGCCCATAAAAGCAATTACCGCGGGATGGAAGCGGACCTGGGCCCGGCGATTTATGCGCTCAATGCCAGCGCCAACGGCGTGGCGGTCAGCACCAAGAGTCTGGGCCGCGGGGTGGTGTTGGTGGGGGCCGACGGCAAGGTGAAAATGAGCACCGGCGGGGGGGCGGAAGTGATGGCCAAAGATGTGGCGGTTTCCGCCGATGGCAATAATCTGATGGCGGGCTTTGCGCTCCATGGTGTGGTGTCGGCGTTCAACAGCACCGGCCAGCGGCTGTGGACCAATCGCGCCGGGATTGTGCGCAAGGATGATCCCTTCGCGTGGGATACGTACAAGCCGGCCGAAAGTTATCTCGGGGGCAGTCCGGATAATACCATCGTGGTCAGTTCCGGCGGTCCGGCGGGCTTCATTGCCCGCGACAGCAATACCCAGAAAGAACTCTGGCGCATTACCGGCTATGTCAGTCCTGACCGCCCCGAGGGCGAACCCGCCCGCGAAGTGGTATTCAGCCGTGACGGTAAATATGTGCTGATCAGCAAGCTGGAAAAACTGGACGCCGGTGCGACCGATGACAACAAAAATCCGGTCACCAATGTGCAGACCAAAAATAATATGCTGTTGGTTGAAGCCCGTACCGGCAAGGTGGTATGGACCGCCCCGGCCGATGTGAGTGATTGGGAATTAGTCAACACGGTCGGCCCCGAGGGCGACTGGACGATCACCGCCGGGCGCACGCCGACCTTCACGGTCCGCGGGGTTAGAGGGCAGACGCTGCGGGTTTTCACCCCGTTGCAATTACCCGCAGAATTGAACCAAGGTTGGCTGTTGGCCCCGCAGTTCCTGGCCAGTCAGACCAATCCCAACCGGATTGTGGTTTATACGCCGCAGGCTAATTGCGCATTCGTATACGATCTCAAGATCGGTTCCAATGCCGATACGACCGCCGCGGAAAAGGCCCAGCAGGAAGCCGATGCGGCCGTGACGCAGTTGGAGACCATCCTCAAAGATACCAAGCGGCTGCGTGAGTTCACGCCTGCTTCGGTGGATCAGATTATGAGCGATTTGAAATTCTCGCCGCAGGTCGTGGCGGTGATCGCGCCGCGCATGAAGCAGGTGCCCGGAGAGTTCAGGGGGGGGCGGCCGCGTAATTTCAGTTACTTCACGGAACAGTTGAAGGATTTGCGTCTGATACAGTTCAACCAGATCAAACCGTTGTTGGAGCGTGCCTGCCAATTGGAGTTACTGCGCCAGCTTGATGTGCCCGACATGATCAACCATAGTGTGCTTTCTCCCGATGGTCAGACGCTGTATGTCAGCCTGTGGAATCACACGGTGGCGGCCTATGATGTGAAGAGCGGACAGGCCCGCTGGACCACGCCGGTGGCGGGTGGCTGTCAGTTGTCTCTGGTGGGTGCTGATACGCTGTATGCCGGGGGCAGTCGCGGGGACCTGTATCGGCTCGATTCCGCCAGTGGAAAAATCGTGTGGCAAGTGAATTTGGTGGGCTATACTAGTGTGGCAGCCGGGCAATAATGCCCGATTCATTGGCCTTTTATTATGAAAAAAGGTTTCGCGATGATGGAAAAAGCGAAAAATATTGCCGGTGAAAAAAGAAATACAATATTCCACTTTACACAGTACCGGACATGTGTATAATGATGTCATGTTTCGGACTTGGCTCCTGAGCCGAAGCAAGAACGAGAGGGTTTTAGGAGCTTGACAAGTTTTATCCGCTCAAAACGTTGGCCCGGTTCCGCATGAACCTTTTCTCTCGCCAGCGTACCAATAGATGTCTTGGGTTGTGGCTGTTAAGACTCCGCAACCGAGACGCAAAGTCCTTCCTTCTCCCCCACGAAAGCCGGTGGCCGCCTCGCGCGGTCATCGGCTTTTTTTGCATTTAAGCATCGCCCTTTGCACTCTCCGGCATTTGCGGCTAACTTAATTATTGCAGCACGTATTATGCGTGCGAAGTCCACTTTTTGGCCCGTCCTGACATGGAGGTCAGTTATGCCATCCCTGCAAGCCCTGCCGTATCCTTATGACTTTCGTGGCCGTCGCGCTGTGGTAATGGGGCTGGGGGCGTTTGGCGGGGGGCTGGGGGCGGCGAAATGGCTGGCGCAACAGGGCGCCCGCGTGTTGGTGACCGACATGGCACCGGCAGAAAAATTCACCGAACCCATGGCCAAGCTGGCCGATCTGCCGATTGAATACCGCCTGGGCGAACACCGCGAAGCCGATTTTGCGCAGGCGGATTTGGTTGTGGTCAATCCTGCGGTGGCGTGGATGACTTCGCCCTTTGTGCAGGCCGCGATTACCGCCGGCGTGCCATTGACCACGGAAATCAACTTACTGATTCAACGCCTGACCTGTCCGGTGATCGGCATTACCGGCTCGGTGGGGAAGTCCACCACCACAGCGCTGATCCATGCGGCGCTGACGGCGGGGCTGGCACACCAGCCCGGGCGCAAAGTCTGGCTGGGGGGAAATATCGGCCGGTCGTTATTGGATGATCTGCCGCAGATTGCCCCGGACCATATTGCGGTGCTGGAGTTGTCCAGTTTTATGCTGGAGATGATTGCCTGGCTGCACTGGTCGCCGCAGGTGGCGGTGGTGACGAACTTGGTCCCCAACCATTTGGACCGGCATGGCGGGATGGCGGAATATGCCGCCGCGAAGCAATTTATTTTGCGCTATCAGCGTGCCACGGACGTGGCGTTTTTGAATGGTGATGATGCCGAAGTGGCCACGTGGGGCCAATACACACCGGCACAAAAACAATATTGGCGGGTGACCGGGGAAACGTTCCCCATGGAGATGCCCGGCAAGCACAATCAGTCCAATGCCCGGGCGGCGCTGGCAGTGGTGGCCACGGTGCCGGGGGTGAATATGACGGCCGCGGCGACGGCGATCAGTACCTATCTCGGCCTGCCGCATCGTTTGCAGCGCGTGCATACTCAAACGCTGTATGGGCGCAAGGTGGGCTTTTATAACGATTCGAAGGCGACCACTTGTGAATCGTCACTCACGGCGGTGGAAGCCTTCGCCTCTCGGACCGCAATTTTCATTGTGGGGGGGTATGACAAACATATTGATTTGTCGCCCTTCAGCCGGGCGCTGGGCGAGCATGCCGCGGCCGTGTTGACCATCGGCGCCACGGGGCCGATGCTGGCGGAACAAATCCGCGCTGCCAACCCAAACGCGGTCGTGCACGAGGCGGAGAATCTGCCCAATGCCTGTGCCCAACTACCAACATTATTGCAGCAACTACCGCAGGCCACCGAGGTGGTTTTATCGCCAGCCTGTGCGTCCTGGGGCCAATTTGTCAATTACGAAAAACGCGGCGAGTTATTCACCCAGCTAGTGCAGACAATCTCCTGATTTCCGCCCGATAAGGTCAGTTTTCGTCTTACCCAACAACGGTTATACTGTCGAAACTATGGCAAACGTGAAAATTAAAGCACCTGTTTACCTGCAAGCCCGCGTGGCCAAGCTGCGTCAGGCTTTGGCACCCCTGAAGCTCAGTGCCCTGCTGATTACGGCCGTGCCGGATGTGAGTTATATCACCGGCTTTGAGGGGGACGATGCCGTAGCGATTGTCACAGCCACGCAAGTCTGGCTGGTCAGCGATACCCGCTTTAGCGAGCAAATCCAGCGGGAATGTCCCTGGGTACGGGCAGTGATGCGGAGTGGCGCCATGAGCGCCATGCTGGGGCAAATGATTGCCACGGCCGGCTGGCAGCGGGTGGGCGTACAGGCCGAATCCATGACCCTGAAACAACGGTCTGACTTGGTTAAGAATCTGGGCAAGAAGCCGGGGACCAAACTGGTGCCGGTGACCAACGTAATTGCCGAATTGCGCCATATCAAAGACGATGTGGAACTCGCGATTACCCGCCAGGCGGTGGCGATTGCAGAGCAGGGCTTTACCGCCCTTTTGCCCCAGATTGTGCCGGGGATGACCGAAAATGAATGTGCCAGCCTGCTGGCCCATGAGATGCGCAAGCGCGGGGCGGCGGGGACCAGTTTTGATACCATTATTGGGGCTCGGACCAATAGCAGCCTGCCCCATTACCGTCCCGGTCAGGTGGCGTTTCGCAGCCGCGAGGCCATTCTGATTGACTGGGGTGCACGGTACAAGGGGTATTGTTCCGATCTCACCCGCATGGTGTTTATCGGCGGGGTGCCCCCGATCTACAAGAAAATCTATCCGGTGGTGTTGGAGGCCCAATTAGCCGCGATTGCGGCGATTGCCCCCGGCAAGACCGGCAAGGAAGTTGACGCCGCGGCCCGGGATCTGATCACCAAGGCGGGTTATGGCCCGCAGTTTGGGCATGGCACCGGGCATAGCGTGGGCCGGGAAATTCACGAAAGCGTGTCGCTCTCGCGATTGGGGCAAATTACCTTAAAACCCGGTATGATCGTGACTGTTGAACCGGGGATTTATCTCCCCGGCATGGGCGGGGTACGCATCGAAGATGACGTACTGGTAACGGCCCATGGCTACGAAGTTCTTAGTACGCTGCCCAAGGATATGGCTGGGGCAGTTTTGCATTGATGGTTCCATACAAGGAAACTACGCATCATGGCCAAGAAACCGATTAAACCGACCCCCAGTAAGTCCGCACCCGCGGCCAAACCCACCCCCGCGACCAGCGGCCGTTTCACGGATACCGCCAAGGTCAAGGACCTGCTCAAACTGATGAACGAGTATGGTCTGTCGGAGTTGGAATTGACCGAAGGGGCGGGCAAGATTCTGCTGCGGCGCGGTAGCGTTGCGGGCGCCAGCCATGTGGTGCATGCCGCCCCGGTGGCGCATGTGGCTCATGCTCCGGTTGCGGCCCCGGCTCCGGCCCCGGCGGCAGCGCCGGCTGCGGCGGCCGATGACACGGCGGGTCTGGTGGCGATCAAGTCGCCCATGGTGGGGACCTTCTACACGGCCGCCAATCCCGAATCGCCGGCCTTTGCCAAAGTGGGCCAGCAGATTTCCGATGACTCGGTGGTCTGCATCATCGAAGCCATGAAGGTGTTCAACGAAATCAAAGCGGAAGCCAGCGGTACCGTGGTCAAGATTCTGGTCAACAACGGTCAGGTGGTCGAATACGGCCAACCGCTTTTCCTGATCAAACCCGCCTAAGCTAAGGAATACGCATGTTTTCACGCATACTTATCGCCAATCGCGGCGAAATCGCCCTGCGTATCATCCGCGCCTGCAAAGAGTTGGGCGTGGGCACCGTGGTGGTTTATTCGGAAGCGGACAAGGACGCCAACTATCTGCGGCTGGCCGATCAGGCCATCTGCATCGGGCCCGGCCCGGCGCTGGAAAGTTATCTGAACATTCCGCGCATCATTTCCGCGGCGGAGATTGCCGATGTTGAGGCGATTCACCCCGGTTTCGGCTTCCTGAGCGAAAACGCCCACTTTGCCGAGATTTGCCGGGATTGCAAGATTGAATTCATCGGGCCCAGCCCCGAGGCGATGCGTTCGCTGGGGTCCAAGCTGGCGAGCAAAGAGTTGGCCAAGAAGTGCAATGTGCCCCTGACGCCCGGTTCGGACGGCCCGATCACCACCGAGGAAGAAGCCATCGCGGTGGCCCGTAAGATCGGCTATCCGGTGATTATCAAAGCTTCGGCGGGTGGCGGCGGACGCGGCATGCGCGTGGCCCATAATGACATCACGCTCAAGTCCAGCATCAAATCGGCCCAGAACGAAGCCGAAGCCGCCTTCAAGGACGGCACCATCTTCATCGAAAAATATCACGAGCAGCCCCGGCACGTCGAAGTGCAGCTGCTTGGGGACAAGCACGGCAATGTGGTGCATCTGTACGAACGTGATTGCACCGTGCAGCGCCGGCACCAGAAATTGATCGAAGAATCGCCCTGCCCGGTGATTGACGAAGCCACCCGCGAGGAACTGTGTTCGTCGGCGGTACGGCTGGCGAAGGCCGCAGGGTATTACTCCGCCGGAACGTGTGAATTTATCCTCGACAAAGAGGGCAAGTTCTACTTCCTGGAAGTCAACACCCGCATTCAGGTCGAACACCCGGTCAGCGAACTGGTCACAGGGATTGATCTGGTCAAGTGGCAGTTGCGCGTGGCGGCGGGCGAGAAGCTCGATTTCACGCAGAAGCAGATCAAGCATCATGGCCACGCTATCGAATGCCGGATCAATGCCGAAGACCCGGACCGTAACTTTGCCCCGCAACCCGGCACGCTGGCGGAGTTTATCGCGCCCGGCGGGCCCGGCATCCGGCTGGAAACCCATGCCCATCAGGGGTATCGGATTCCGCCCAACTACGATTCGATGATCGGCAAGCTGATTGCCCATGGCCGCGATCGCGCGGAAGCCATCTGCATCATGCGCCGGGCGTTGGATGAGTTCCGCATCGGGCCGATGAAGACCACGGTGAGTCTGCAAAAACGGATCATGGCGAACAAAGATTTCCAGCAGTCCCGTGTGGACACCGGCTGGATTGAACGGGTGTTTTTACCCGCAACCAAGTAACCGTGCCGGCCCACGGGCCGGTTCCGGGTTACAGGGTGGATAAGTTCATGACGTGCGTAATTTTAGTTTTCCACATCCACCAACCGTTCCGGTTGGCCAGCGGGCGTTTCTTTGATCCGCCCGAGACGTGGTTCGACACCGCGCTGGATGCCACGATCATGCAACGCGTGGCCCAACGGGCGTATCTGCCCGCCCTGCATACCATCAAAACCATGTTGCGGCAGCATCCGGAATTCCAAGTGGCGTTTTGTGTCAGCGGGGTGGCGCTGGAGCAACTCGGACTTTATGCCCCCGAAGTGACCAGCCATCTGCGCGATCTGGCGGCGAATCCGCAGGTCGAGTTCCTGGCCACGCCGTATTACAACAGCTTTGCGAGTTTGTATTCCTTTGCGGAATTCCAGTATCAGGTCCAACGGCATCAGCAGGTGCTGGCGGATTTGCTCAAATGCACGACCACGACTTTTATGAACAGCCAATTGCTGTATAGCGATCAGGTGGCGGCGGAAGTGGCGAAGTTGGGCTTCCGCACACTGGTGGGCGAAGCCCACCCCAGCGTGCCCGAGTGGGGGACACGTTATGTGAATCTGGCGGGGGGTACGCCCGTGCGGTTGCTGCTGCGGCAGAAGGAAATTTCCGAGTATATGGGCTTTGGGTTCACCGATACGGATTGGCGGCAATGGCCGCGCACGCCGGAACGGCTGGCCGCGCGGATCAAAGAAATGGGGCCGGTGTGCCCGATTGTGGTGGACCTGGGGGTGTATGGGGAACATCAGCAGGAAAACAGCGGGATTCTGAGTTTTCTGCAAGGCTTCCCGGCGGCTTATCAGGCCGTCCAAGGCAGGTTTTATACCCCGGCCCGGGCAGGGCAATATTTTCAGCCGCTGCGGGAAGTAAACATGATCCAGCCGGCGGTGATGGCCGAACCGGCGTGTCTGGAAACCTTTTTGGGCAACGGCATGCAACGCAGTTTGGCGCAGGCGATTTATGAACTGGAACTGCCGGTCAAACATTGCGGCAGCGAAGAATTGCTGACGGTGTGGCGCAAACTAACCGCCAGTGATCATCTGTTCTATATGGCCGCGGGTAAAGATGTGGACGCGGAAGCACATCGTTATTTCAGCCCGTATCAATCGCCGTATGATGCGTATTTGAATCTGGCGCAAATTACCGATGCGCTGCGCAATGCCATTGCGCATGTGTGAGTATACGAACTAGGCCGTTTGCTCGACGTGGGTAATCCGCAGGTCATCTTTTTGGGCGGTCTGGGCGGCCTTGGTGTGGGCATCGGCGATGCTGCGGGCTTGCAGGCGGAACGTGGTGGCATAGCCGGTGGTGCGGTCTTTGGCGTGGACGGTGAAGGTGTGGATCACCGGGCCGGTGGGGGCCACGGGGGCTGCGTGCGGGGCGGGATGAAGGACGGTAAGGGTTTGTGGCAGGGGTTTGTAATTGAGCAATTGCAGCAGGTTGCGTTCGCTTTTTTCCGAAGTGACCCAGTCCCAGTACACCAGCGCGGCCATGATACCGATGCCGAAGAACGCACCGCCGACATGGGCCTGATAGGCGATATTGCTCTCGGCTTCCAGCAGGCCCCAAATATCAAAAATCAGATACAGGCCAATCACCCAACGGGCGCTGATGCGCACGGTGCCGAATTGGAGGAAGATCGCATAGAAAATACACACATCGTTGAGGGGATACAGGATGATAAACATGCCGACGATGCCCATGATCGCGCCGGAAGCGCCTCCGGCAACAGTATCACCATTGCCCAGGTAGCTGAATTCGCTGGTGCCAAAGATGACCCACGACAACCCGGCGATGATACCGACGGACGTGTAAAGTGCGAGATATTGCCAGTGTCCGACTTTGGCGTTGACGGCGTTGCCGAATACGAACAGGAAGAGCATATTGCCCAGCAGGTGGAGGAGACTGCCATGGACGAAAAGGTGGGTAAAAAGCCCCAGCGGATTAAACCACTCGCCCCGGTGCAGTGCCAGAGGGAGGACCACAGTCTCGTCGGGGTTTGCGAGAATCATCAGGCTGATCAGGCAGGTGGCCGCGATCAGGCCCCAGTTGGCCCACGGCCAGCGTCGCATGGGTACGTCCACATTGTAAGGAATGAACATGGTGCGATCCTTTGCCTGTCTAACACGGTGCGGAATACGGATTCGCCACTGGCCACAAAAATAGCTTACCGCTGGGGGTGGGGGGATGCAAGAAAAATACCCGGGAGCGGCGCGGAATCGCCAGCCGCAATTGGCGCCGGGTACCGCAGGCGTTATTTGGTGCGGTCAAGTTTGTAGCGGGCCAGAAATTTGCGGCGGGTGTGGATGATGGGCTGGGCGATGGCGCGGTGCAGTTTAATGTACCAGCTTTGGCGTGTGCCGCGGAGCATTTCTTCCGGGGTGCACAAGGTGGGCGCCAGACGGGTTTTGTGTTTATAGAAGTGGTACCAGTCTTCCGTCTGCAAGCGTTTGAGCAGCCAACGAGCCAGGAAGTTCTGCCGGGGGCCTTTGGCGTTGTGCCAGGAAATCTGGAAATCAATCAGGTACGGCCGGCCATCCTCGCCCATGAGGATATTTTCGCGTTTATTGGAGTCCACATAGGCCACATGGCGACTGTGCAGGTCGGCGAAGAGTCGGTACAGGTCGGCAAAAAACTCCGGCCCCAGTTTCATATCCCCTTCCAGCGGCCGGCCCGGGATGAATTCGTGCACAAAGCCGTGGGTGCCGTACATACCCAGATAGCCGGGGATGCCGCGGATATCCTGCAGGGCTTCATTGAGTTTGGCTTCATGCCGGGCAAAGCGTCGGCAGGCCCAGTGCAGGGGCAGGCCGTAATAGCTGGTGGTGCGGTGGATTTTCAGCACGACGAGATGTTCCGGGCGGTCGCATTGGGCATAGAGGCCCGTGGCGGCGAAAAAGTCGTGTTTGAAGGGGTGAACCATGGCGTAATCCACACCGTTCTGGGTGAATTTGGCCGGCAACCCGGCTTTGCCGAGGGCAAAGAGGCTGGCGGGGGGTTCTTTTTGTCCGGTCATAGTCATGGTTATGATGATTACCGCTGGGGGGTGGGCTTGCAAGCCAGAAAAAATAAATATCGCTTATAGGGAACTTTTTTAATACAATGGCGTCTAACACATGGTGTTGTTGTCTAAATTCAAAACCGCCGTGAGGGCGGGGTGTCGTACATATAGGGAGTCTACGCATGCGTGGCCGGAAAAGTCTCGGTTTATTGGTGCTAAGTGTGGTTTTAGCGGGTTGCCAAAGTACGCCCACGGCGACGAGTACCACGCTGCCGGCGGGGCAGAATGATAATGTATCCAAGCCCGTGGCGACCACGGCGCCGGATTTGGGGGCTTTGCCGGGGTTATTGGCCAATCTGGATTCCGAAGATTACGCCACCCGGGCTAATGCCGACAAAGCGCTGCAACAGTGGATGGCCGCGCAGATTCGCGACGGTCTGCGGATGCAGAAGATGCTGGATCAGACTACCAGCCAATACCGGGCCTTGCGGGCCACCCGCAATACCGAAGCGGGCAACCGGGTTGCGGCGTTGCTGGAGTTCCAGCAGGGCTTGTTGAATTATGTGCTGGCGGCCAATGACGCGCCCGAAGCAGTGCGGGAAAAATTACTCACCTACGGGTTGTCGGATACCGGGTCGCTCTTGTGTGGCCGGGCGTTTCATCGTGATCCGCAGGTCCGGGCCACTGCGGCGCAGGAATTGGGCGAAATGACCGGCTGGGAAGTGGAATGGATTTTGGGGCGGTTGCTGCAGGACAATGAACGCGAAGTGGTGCTGGCCACCATTGAGGCGTGCTGGAATCGCAAACCCACCAAGGAATTGGTGGATACCCTCTGGGACAAGGGGGTGGAAGCCCGGATTGAGATGCAGATGGGCAGCTATGATTCCAACCGCACCGTGATGTTCCGGGGCGTGCGGATCAATCTTAATGATAATGGCTATCGCCGGCAGCAACGGGCGGCGGATGCCGAACAGGCTTTGGCGCTGCTGATTTCCTGGGATAGCCCGGTGGTGAAAGAGCGGTTGGAACTGATGCTGAAAACTTTGGCGGAAATGGCGCCGGAGCAACGGCAGAACCGGGTGCGCTATCTCATCACCACGAATTATGGCGGGGATCTGGCCAAATCGTTCCTGCGGCTGACCGAGGCGTACAAACCCAAAGGGATGATCGAATTGATCATCAGCGAATTGGCGAATATCAACAGCAACGACGGCAGCACCAGTGAGAACAATGGGACCAAGTTCTATTATGGCAGCCGGGTGGATCTGGTGGCGGCGTATGCCGAAGCGACGGATCAGGACCCGGAAATCTGGGGTTTGATCAAAATGGCCAACTGGAACGGCCGGTACGTGCTGCCGCTTAACGGCGAGATTAAAGATGTTTATCAGGAAGGCATGAAACAATCGGACGAATTGGCCAAGAAAGTGCTGAAACAGTACAAAGAAAAGAACCCCAAGTCGGCGGCTACCCAAAAAACGACCGAGCGGACCACCCCACAGAACCAACGGGCAGTGATTCGTGTCGAAGGGGATATTTTCGTGCCAGAACGTGCCCAACTTATCATCAATACCCCGGCTATTGATTAAAACGGTACGCAGACCGGGGCATTATTTGGACTTTAGCCGTGGCCCGAATCCCGGGGTATACCGAACTTACCCCGATCTACCGAGGGGGGCCTTTTTTCCCGGACCTTTTGCGGTTATAGTGCGGGCATAACTTTAGCTGCGAGGCCCGGATATGACCCAGTCTGCCGTACTTGAACAACCCGCTGCGGGCGCTGCCCGACCTGAAATAGTGCGTACCGATAAGGTCGTCAAAGAGTACCGCATGGGCGAGGAATGCCTGCGCGTGCTCAAGGGCATTGATCTGGTCATCTACAAGGGCGAATACATTTCCATCATGGGCCCGTCGGGTTCGGGCAAGTCCACCCTGTTCAATGCCATCGGCGGTCTGGATCAGCCCACCAGTGGCAAAGTGTTTATTGACGGCGTGGATATTTCCAAGCTGGACCCCAAGGAAATGGCGTGGATTCGCTGCCGCAAGATTGGTTATATTTTTCAGACCTTTAATCTGGTGCCCGTCATGACGGCGCTGGAAAACGTCATGATCCCGATGATCTTTGGCGGTTTTAGCCGTGAAGAGGCCGTGACCAAGGCGACGGAAATTCTCAACCGTGTGGACCTCGGCCATCGCCTGCACAACAAGCCTGGCCAACTCTCCGGCGGACAACAACAACGCGTGGCGATCGCGCGGGCTTTTGCCAATGACCCGGCGATTATTCTGGCCGATGAACCCACCGGTAATCTCGATACCAATACCGGCAAACAGATTATCAATCTGCTCAAAGAGATGAACACCGAGCGGCAGGTCACCGTCATTGCGGCAACCCATGACTTCAAGATGCTGGACGTCTCCGATCGCATCGTCTGGATCAGCGATGGCAACATCGAAAAGATTCAACCCCGCGATGAAGTGAAGATTGATACCGGCGAGATTCACTGAGCCGACAGCACGCTACCACCCAACCAATATGGCGTAAACATGGCCGTCCCGGGCGGTTTACTTGCCTTGGGCGCGACGGGCA
>JBIJDM010000182.1:0-6136 GCA_044344145.1 Phycisphaerae bacterium | reverse complement strand
CGTTCTTGCGGGGACTCAGGTTCTGATGGAACTGACTACCGCTTTTCGGTCCAGTGTTGGGCGGAGTGGCAAACGGGTTGGTCTTGCTGGTATTCAGAAAACTGAACTTCGCGTCTTTGGAATCTTTGGCGGGCTTATCGGTAGACATAGTCAAACTCCTGATTTATACCTTCCATGATAGAGGTTGGTATCGTAAATCACAATAAGAAAATTTTACCCTCACCGCCAGACTTACATCTCCCGGCGTTTTTCGATGAGTAATTCTACTACCTTGGGATCGGCCAGTGTGGTGGTGTCGCCGAGATTATCAAGGTCCAGCGCGGCAATCTTACGCAGAATCCGACGCATGATTTTGCCCGAGCGCGTCTTGGGCAGGCCCGGCGTAATCAAAATATAGTCAGGGATGGCGATGGGGCCGATGTGGTGGCGGACTTCGTTGCGCAGTTCGCCCACCAGTTCGTGGTTGTCGGCCCATTGTTCTTTGAGTACCACAAAAGCGAAGATGCCTTGCCCCTTGATCTCGTGAGGCACCGCCACCACGGCGGCTTCCGCACAGCCGGGATGGGAGACCAGAGCGCTTTCGACTTCCGCCGACCCCAGCCGATGGCCGGAGACGTTAATCACATCATCCACGCGGCCGGTAATCCAGTAATACCCCTCGGCATCGCGATGGCAGCCGTCGCCGGTGAAGTAGTAACCTTTGAAGGGTTTCAGATACGTGGCCATGAAGCGTTGGTGGTCATTTTGGATGGTCCGGGCCATCCCCGGCCAGGCGCGGCGCAGGGCGAGGAGTCCGCTGACATCATTACCCGGTAATTCCACGCCTTTGTCATCCAGAATCACCGGCTCAACGCCGAAGAACGGCAGCGTTGCAGAGCCGGGCTTGAGCGGGGTTACGCCCGGCAGGGGGGTAATCATGATGCCGCCAGTTTCGGTCTGCCACCAGGTATCCACGATGTCGCAGCGTTTGTTGCCGACGATTTCGTAGTACCATTTCCAGGCTTCGGGATTGATCGGTTCGCCCACGCTGCCCAGCACGCGCAGGCTGGTCCGTTTGTATTTATGCACGAAGGCGTCGCCTTCGCGGGCGATGGCGCGGATCGCGGTGGGGGCGGTGTAGAACTGGGTAATGCCCAGCCGGTCCACCATTTCCCAGTAGCGGCCCGCATCGGGATAGGTGGGGACACTTTCGAACAGGACCGTGGTGGCACCGTTGGCTAGGGGGCCATAGACCACGTAGCTGTGGCCGGTGATCCAGCCGATATCCGCCACGCAGGCGTAGATATCGCCGGGCTTGACGGCGAAGACATGCTTGTGGGTCAGCTTGGCATAGAGCAGATAGCCGGCGGTGGTGTGGGCAATACCTTTGGGCTTGCCGGTGCTGCCGGAGGTGTAGAGCAGAAAGAGCGGGTCTTCGCTGTCCATGGGTTCGGCGGGGCAATAGGGGCGCTGGTTGGCGACCATTTCATCCATCCACACATCGCGTGGCGGATAAAAGGGAACCTTGGCCCCGGTGCGTTTGACCACGAAGACGGTGTTGACGGTGGGGCAGGCCATGATGGCCTCATCTACGGTGCGTTTCAGCGGGATGACCTTGCGGCCGCGCACGCCTTCATCGGCGGTGATGACCACCTTGCATTGGGCATCATTGATGCGATCGCGCAGGCTTTCGGCGCTGAATCCGGCAAAGACCACATTATGCACTGCACCGATACGGGCGCAGGCCAGCATGGCGTAGATGGCCTGGGGAATCATGGGCAGATAAATGGCCACGCGGTCGCCTTTGCGCACGCCGGCGTGAAGCAGAGCGTTGGCGGTTTTGCAGACTTCCTCGTGCAGTTGCCGATAGGTGATGTAAACCTGCTGGCCGGGTTCGTCTTTTTCCCAGATCAGGGCCACGGCATCGCCGAGGGTTTCCAGGTGCCGGTCCACGCAATTGACGCAGACATTCAGACGGCCACCGCGGAATCAGGTGATCAGGCCGTTATCCCAGTTGTTGTCGCTGACTTTGTCGAAGGCGTGGTGCCAGGTGAGTTCCTGCCGGGCCATATCGCCCCAGAAGCCCTCGGGATCGGCGATGCTGCGTTGATAGAGGGAATGGTACGAGGCCAACGAAGTGACTGCATGGGACGGTGTGGACTGGGGCGCAATGGTCGTCATGGTAATACTCCGCCTGAAAACAGGACAAAAAGGTTCAGATTGGCGATTGGATATGGTAGGCAGGGATTGGGATGGGGTCAAAGGCTGCGGCTATGAGTCAGCGCACGAAGGCCGGAGCACGGTGTTGACCGTGTCCGGTGGGGTTTGATTTGAGGGTTGGACGGGTGGATCAGTCGTATTCGCGAACCATATGCGTGCGGCCGGTGGCGATGGAATCTTCCGCGGCGAAGGCGATTTTCATCGTTTCCAGCGCATCGGCGGCGGCGTCAATGGCGCCGGTGCCAGCGGCCACGCTGCGCAGGTATTGCAGCAGGAACCCGCTCATGTCGTGGTGGCTGGCGTTGGCGGGATGGAAGCCGAAATCTTCCACCCGATCCAGTGTGGTGTCACGTTGGGCGAGGTTATACTTGAAGAGGCTGAGTTTTTCCTTGTAGATTTGCATGTGGCAACTGGCTTTGGTGCCGACGATGGAGAAATCGAATTCGTGGCCGGGAATGGTACGCCAATCGGGCTGCCACGGATTGGTTTCGCGGTAGTAACACGGGGCGCGATTGTGGAAAATCTGGAAGTTGATCACGGCACCGCTGGCGGCTTTGATCATCAGGGTCACATTATCGGGGATTTCGTAAGGATAAAAGCTCAGGGCGTTCTTGGGGGCGCGGAAGGCCGTGACGCTTTCGATTTTGCCAAAGTAACAGCGGATCATATCCAACTGGTGGATTCCGCAATGGAACACAATCCCGCCGCCGCGCTGGCGGTCCAGTTTCCAATTCTCGCTGATGGGCTTGCTGGGGGCGTCCGAGGCCCAGTGACCGCGCGAATCCAATACCGAACCCGACAGCAGCTCGCCGAAGTAATCTTCGTTAATGAGCTGGCGCAGCCGGCTGGTCATGGTGCCGTGCATGTATTCAAAACCGATTTGCAGGGTTTTACCGCTGGCCTTTTCCGCCGCGACCATCTTGCGGCATTCTTCCAGCGTGGGGGCCATGGGCTTTTCGCAGAAGACATGGGCGCCCAGTTGCAGCGCGGCCAGCGTGGCTTCGTAATGGTCTTCGTTGGCATTGACCACGGCGACCACGTCGGGCTTGTCGCCGGAATTCATCAGTTCTTCGGTGGTGCCATAGCAGGGAACTTTGAGCAGTGTGCTGAGTTCCTTCTGCCGGGCCGGGGTGGAAGTGACCACGCCGGTCAGGCGGGCTTCGTCCTTGAGTGATTGGACAAACTTGGCGAAACCGACGCCGACCCGTCCACCCCCGACAATCCCAACCGAGACAATGCCATTAGCCATGTGTGGACTCCATTTGGTAAAAGGGCCAGTATAATCCGAAATTGCCCTCAAGGCCAAGGGAAAGGCAGGGGCGGTTTTGGGGTGGGCTTTGCTTAGTAGGGACGGGCGGGTAGGATGCTGGGGTGGAATTATGTTTTTGACACAGGTGGCAGCCCATGATTGAGGCGGTACAACTCAATAAAACCTTCCGGGTCGCGGACAAAGCCCCGCACTTTATGGGCACGCTGCGGCATTTGTTACACCGGAAATACCGCGAAATCTCCGCTGTGGCGGGGGTGAATGTGACGATTCGGGCCGGAGAGGTGGTGGGTTTTCTGGGGCCCAATGGGGCGGGGAAGACGACCACCCTGAAGATGATGGCCGGGCTGCTCAAACCCAGCAGCGGTAGCATCCGGGTGGCGGGTTTTGATCCGTTCCAGCGGGCTTCGGCGTATCTGCGGCAGATCACCCTGGTCATGGGCCAGCGCCAGCAACTGATCTGGGATTTACCGCCGTGGGATTCGTTTCGCATCAATGCCGCGGTGTATGACATTCCATGGGCGGTGGCTCAGGCGCGGATTAATAAACTTGCCGAGATGCTGGATGTGGGCGGGCAATTAACCCAGCCGGTGCGTAAGCTGTCGCTGGGCCAGCGGATGAAGGCGGAACTCCTGGCGGCATTGTTGCATGAACCGAAGATTCTGTTTCTGGATGAGCCGACACTGGGGCTGGACGTCAATGCCCAACTGGCGGTGCGGAATTTTCTCAAGGAATACAACCGCCAATTCGGGGCCACGATTCTGCTGACCAGCCACTACATGGCCGATATCACCGCGCTGTGTCAGCGGGTGCTGATTATTCATCACGGCAAGCTGCTGCATGATGGCGGGTTGGATGATATTGTGCGCCGCTTCGCCCCGTACCGGGAAATCAAACTGGATTTGCACACCGCCGTACCTGCTGAAAAGTTGGCCCAGTATGGGCAGGTCAGTACATTGGAAGGCAATCAGGTATGTCTGCTGGTGCCGCGCGCGGATTTGCCCGCGACGGTGGACCGGGTGCTGGCGGAATTGCCGGTGGCGGATATGTCCGTGGGCGAACCGCCGGTGGATCAGGTGATTGGCCAAGTCTTTGCCCAGGGGGCGAAGTCATGAGGCTGCTCCTGTACCGCGCCCGCACGCTGCTGGGGGTGAATTACTCCCTGATGACCGAGTATCGGGCCGAACTGTGCCTGTGGGTGCTGGGGGGCATCTTGCCGTTCATCATGATGGGCGTGTGGATGCAGGCCAGTCAGGATGGGAGCTTTGGTCTGAATGCAGTGGATTTCGCCCGGTATTTTCTGGTCACCTTTATCGTGCGGCAACTGACGGTGATATGGGTGATTTGGGAATTTGAGTATCAGGTGGTCGAAGGCAAACTGAGTCCATTTCTATTGCAGCCCATGGATCCGGCGTGGCGATTTCTGGCCGCGCATCTCGGCGAACAACTGGCGCGGTTGCCGTTTTGGGTGCTGCTGGTGGGCTTGTTTTTCTACCTGTACCCGCAAGCCTGGTGGGTGCCCAGCGGATATGGGGTGATGTTATTCATCCCCGCGCTGCTGCTGACGTATACCCTGCGTTTTTTAATCCAGTACACTCTGGCCATGCTCTGTTTCTGGCTGGAACGGGCCAGCGCCGTCGAGACGCTGTGGTTTATGCCCTATATGTTCCTCTCCGGTATGGCCGTCCCGCTGTCGCTGTTTCCGGAAGCGGTGCGGACGGTGGTCATGTGGACCCCGTTTCCGTATATGGTGTATGTGCCGGTACAGATGTTGCTCAACCCCGGACAGGTAAATGTGCCGCTGAGTTTTGCCGTGATGGGGCTGTGGATTGTGGGCTTCTGGCTGCTCAATCGTTGGCTCTGGCGCCTGGGGCTACGGCAGTATTCCGGGATGGGGGGCTGACATGCGTTATGCACGCGTATTGGGTATCTTCTGGCGGTCGGCCTTGCTGGCGGAATCGGAATATCGGCTGAATTTCCTGGTGGCTGCACTGAGCAGCATCGGTGGGGCGGCCGGGACGTTGTTCACCATGTGGCTGCTCTTTGCCGGCCGGAGCAACTTGTCCGGCTGGGCCTGGCCTGAGGCGCTGGTGGTGCTGGGGATTTTCCTCATGCTCGACGGCCTGATTGCCTGTGTGTTGCAACCGAACCTAAGCCGGATCGTGGGGCTGGTGCAGCAGGGGACGTTGGACTTTGTGCTGCTGAAACCCATGGACAGCCAATTTTGGGTGTCACTGAGAAATATTTCCCTATGGGGCATTCCCAACCTGCTGATTGGGATCGGCTTGCTGATATATGGCCGGGCCCACGTGGCCGGGAGCGTCGGCACGCTATGGCTGGCGCCGGTGGCCCTGGCGCTGGCGGCGGGGACGGTCTATTCGCTCTGGTTTTGTATCGCCAGCACAACCATCTGGTTTACCAAAGTGTGGAACGCGACGGAAGTCCTGCGCATGATGATGGAAGCGGGCAAGTATCCCCTCGCGGTATACCCACGCGGCTGGCAGATCGCACTGACGTTTGTTCTGCCGGTGGCCTTTTTTACCACCGTGCCCGCGGAGATGATTCTGGGTATGCGGCCGTGGGAATGGTTATGGCTGGCCGGGGGGCTGATGCTGGTTTTACTGTTGGCCAGCCGGTGGTTTTGGCGGTATGCCTTACGGTACTACACAG
>JBIJDM010000123.1:0-8322 GCA_044344145.1 Phycisphaerae bacterium | reverse complement strand
ACGGAGCCTCAATCAAATGCTCTCTGTTTTGAACGTGCAGCGGCTCATAAATCTGCTCAAGTTCGACAGGGGAGCCCCTTTGCAAAAAGGATTTAGCCTTTGAGTATTTAGTCGTTAAGTTTGTGTAGTAGTCAGCATAAGTATTCGTTAGATGTAATCGCACATCCTCAATCTTTCCTTTTATCGCGCCACCAAGCCATGATACCATGTGTTCCAGATTAGCTTGAATTAATTGTGTGACGACCTGATTTTGATCGATTTGTTCCGTCATGTTTCATCCTTTTCGAGGAGCTAACCGCGTGAATATTCGCCACAAATGGAGGAGTCTAACACACACGAAATATCAGGTCAATCAAGGTTTTTCACCTACGCGTTCCCCTCACCCCACCAACCCCAGCGCCTCGGTCATTTCGCGTTGCGCCTTGCCATCGCCTACTTTCGCCGCCACGGCGATCCCGCGCGTCAGGTAATCCCGCGCTTCGGCCCCGCGGCCCAGCCGGGCCAGCAGCTTGCCGGCCATGAAGTAGGCCGCCACATAGTTGGGATCATCCGACAAAAGCGCCGCAAAGGCCGTCAGCGCCTCATCATTGCGCCCGGCTTTGTCATATTCCATGGCCAGGGCATAACGTAAAAAGGTATCCTGCGGTTCGGCGGCGAGCAGCGCTTCAAGTTGGTCAATCCGCGGCATAGGGGGCATCCTTGTCAAAGTTTCTACGGGGCATTATACCCCACCACCGCACAGGG
Organism: Phycisphaerae bacterium; assembly: GCA_044344145.1. Lineage (GTDB taxonomy): Bacteria > Planctomycetota > Phycisphaerae > WQYP01 > WQYP01 > JBAXGE01. The sequence goes on along the minus strand of JBIJDM010000123.1, from coordinate 7,578 downwards.
CGGTATGGTCCATCCGGCCCGCTGCCCGGTATACACCAGCGTTTGAGCCCCCACACTTCCCCCCCGCCGCAATTCGTCATACACTATGGCCTTTACCGGGGCGGCCGGAACGCCCCCGGTGGCTATATTCCTTAGGAGTGCGTCATGGCAAAGGTCATTGGGATTGGGTTACTGGGTTGTGGCACCGTCGGCACCGCCGTGGCGGAAGCCCTGACCACCACCGCCAACCCCGGCCTGCGTGCGGGGCTGAAACTCGAACTCCGCCGGGTGCTGGTCCGCAACGCCCGCAAGAAACGCGGCCTGAACCTGCCCGCCGGCGTGCTGACCACCGAAGGCCAAACCGTCGTCACCGACCCCAAGGTCGAAATTGTCGTCGAATTACTCGGCGGGCTGGAACCCGCCCGTACGCTGGTGCTGGCCGCGCTGGCCGCGGGCAAGCATGTCGTCACCGCCAATAAATACCTGCTGGCCGTCCATGGCCGCGAAATCTTCGCCGCCGCCCGCGCGGCCAACCGCTGTGTGGCCTTCGAGGCCAGTTGCGGCGGGGCCATCCCCATCATCGGCGCCCTGCTGGGCGGGCTGGCCGCCAACGATATCACGCAACTGGTCGGCATCGTCAACGGCACCTGCAATTACATTCTCACGCAAATGACCCGCGGCGGGCAAAGCTATGCCACCGCGCTGGCCGGGGCCCAGGCCGCCGGCTATGCCGAACCCGACCCCACATTTGATGTCAACGGCACCGACTCGGCCCATAAGCTGGCCGTGCTGGCCGCGCTGGCCTTTGGTGGCCGCGTGGACCTGGCGAGCATCGCCTGTCGCGGCATTGACACCCTGCAGGATCAGGACCTGCGTTACGGCAAGGAACTGGGCTATATCTGCAAACTGCTGGCCATCGCCGACAAGACCGCTGGCGGCGTCAGCCTGCAGGTGCGCCCCACGTGGGTGCCCGCGGATCATCCGCTGGCCAATGTGCACGGCTCGTACAATGCCATCATGGTCGAAGGCAGCCTGTGCGGCACGGCCCTGTTCTATGGCCGTGGCGCCGGTCCCAAGCCCACCGCCAGCGCCGTGCTGGGCGATGTGCTGGAAGTGGCCCTCGGCGTGGCCCCCGCCCGTTTCGCCAGCCTGCCCCGGCTGGATTGGCAGAAAGATTTGAAACTCGTCCCCAGTGGCAAACTCACCAGCCGCAATTACTTGCGGGTCACCGTCCGCGATGTCCCCGGCGTACTGGCCAAGGTCACGCGCCTGCTGGGCACGCAGAAAATCAGCATCTCCGCCGTGGTGCAGCATGAAACCAACCAGGGCCAGTTTGTGCCCGTGGTCATCATGACCCACGCCGCCCCACAACACCAACTTGACTCCGCCCTCAAAGCCATTGACCAACTGCCCGAAATTGGCGCCCCGACCGTGTGCATGCCGGTCCTGGGGTAAATCGAAACGGTTGTTTTACGTTGAGGATTTTTACATGAACGAGCGCGTGATTGTCGTCGGTGCCGGTGGTATTGCCGGATCGTGGTTTCCCCCCATTCTGGCCGAAAAGCTCAACATCGTGGCCGTAGTAGACTTGCGGCTGGAATCCGCGCAGAAACGCATTGATGAATTCAAACTCACCGGCGCCCTCGCCGCCACCAGCCTGCCCGAAGCACTGACTAAGGTGCAGGCCGATTTCGTGGTGGACTTAACCATCCCCGCCGCCCATGCGGACGTCACCTGCACCGCGCTACAAGCCGGGCTGCACGTCATCGGCGAAAAGCCCATGGCCGACAACCTCGCCAACGCCCGGCGCATGGTCGCCACCGCCACACAACATAACCGCACCTATATCGTCAGCCAGTCGCGCCGCTGGGATCCCCAGCACGAGGCCATCCGCAGCGCCATCGCCAGCGGGGCCATCGGCACCGTGACCAGTGTCTGCTGCGATTTTTTCCTCGCCGCCCATTTCGGCGGGTTCCGTGACACCATGGAAAGCCCGCTCATCCTCGATATGTCCATCCACCATTTTGACATGGCCCGCATGTTCAGCGGCCTCGATGCCCAGCGCGTCTGGTGCGAAGAATTCAATCCCCACGGTAGTTGGTATCAGGGCAATGTCGCCGCGCTGGCCAGTTTTGAACTGTCCAACGGGGCCCGCTTTATGTATCGGGGCAGTTGGTGCGCGGAAGGCTGCCACACCAGTTGGAACGGCGATTGGCGCATCACCGGCACCAAGGGCACCATCATCTACGCCGGCGACCAGCCCCCCACCGGCCAGATCGTCAGCGGCAACGAGGGCTTCATGCGGCCCCTGAGTCCCCTGACCATCCCGGTCCCCACCATGACAGCCAAAGGCCAGCACGGCGGCCTCCGCGAACTCCTCGCGGCCATCCGCACCGGCACCCGCAGCCAATGCGACTGCCGCGACAACTTCAACTCCCTGGCCATGGTCTTCGCCGCGATGGAATCCAGCCGGGCAGGTGGTAAGGTGACGGTGGAAACGCTGTAATAAGGCCATTCTCGCCTAGTACCAATACCCCTAGCACTTGCCAGACGTGATTGTGCTACCACTTCGCACCTTGACATCGTTGCGTGTAAACGTCAAACTGTGCGGTATGCCGATACTTGATTTCAAAGAAATCCCTGATGCTTCTGCTGGTCCACAGCGAGATGCATTTGAATTATTTGCGCGAGAATTTCTCCAGCTAGTAGGCTTCAAAATTCTCAAAGAACCCAATCGTGGCGCCGATGCTGGAAGTGATTTGATTGCTGAAGAATGCTGCAATGGCATTGTCAGCGTATCACAGCGCAAATGGTTAGTAAGTTGTAAGCATAAGGCGCATTCAGGCAAATCCGTTAGTCCACAAGACGAATCTGATATCGCAGACCGCGTAAATACGCACAATTGCGATGGATTTATTGGTTTTTATTCCACCATTCCCAGTAGTGGCTTGGCGGCAAAGTTTAACGCCAAAGGACTTACGTACGAAGTACACATCTATGATCAGGAAAAAATTGAAGGCGCTCTTTTAACCAACCCCAAAGGAAGAAGTCTTGCGAAAAGATTTTTTCCTAACTCGATTAACAACTATGAACGCGAGCATCCATTACCCGCAGAGATATTTTCCGAATCGCTTGAGTTACCCTGTGCTTATTGCGGTAAGAATCTTTTGGAGCCCACACCTCAGGGGCTTGTGGTGCTTTGGTCCACCTCGAATAAAAAAGCGACTGCATCATCTATGGCAGTGGATCATTACATACATGTGTATTGCTGCTGTAGGGGTGATTGCAACCTGAACCTAGAGGCAATGCATAGTAATAAGAACCTGCATGACCGATGGCATGACTTGTCTGATCTTACCATCCCTACCCACTATCTAGATGTGGCAATCGGTCTAGCAACCGATTTACACAAGGGGCACACATACAGCGACGAGGCATATAATAATTTCAAGCAATTGCTGGTGATACTGTTCTCTCACGTTTCGCGGAATTTAACCAAACAAGAAAAACAACGACTATGCTTTCTTAACTCATTTCCGCCGGGTCTTTGATTCCGTTGGTACAATTTCATTACCGATGACAGCCAATGCGTAGACTTCACATCCAGACTAACCATTGAACCCGGTTCCCAATTTAACTCTGCACCTTGCGCAGCGCCAGGCATTCTTCCAGCAGCACCGGCACACGCAGTTAATGCGCCTGATTCCTGAGTAGCGTCACCACCGCGACCAACAACAACATCAACAGATTGACGGCCAAAGCAACCCCCACCAATACCCGCGCCCACGACGAGTGCTTATAGGTGAGTAATAAACCCACCAGCGCGACGATGGTACCAAGTCCCGGACAGACCATCGTCATGATGGCCAATACACTGACAAGGCCGGCCAGCACCGAGACCCCGGGTGCGGGCGTGGCCACCGACTCCGGAGTGCCTCCCGGCACCGAGGCCGGCGTCTGCACGAACACGCCGGGGGCAGACTCTCCGGTCAACGGCATCCGGAGGCTGGCCAGAGCTTCTGTCGGTAATACGCAGCGATCGGAAATTTCCCGCACTAACGCCATGACCATACGGTGACGGCGTTGGACCTGACAGGCGCGATCCACCAAATCGCTGGCGAGCTTGAGCAGGACGAAAGCACCGATCAACGCGTGTAGACCCAGCGCCAGAGCGAATACGGTGAATATCCCGATCATGCCCAAGACCAACAACACCGCGCCCCCGCCCAAACACATGACCAGATTCTCGCCGATGCGCCATTTCGCTGCGGATAATTCTTTGCCCACCAGGATCAAGGCGTCATGGATTGCCTGCAAGGGGGGATTCCGAGCGTTCACCAGATGGTCCGGCAATTGCACGGAACCATCCAAAGCCATCGCCACCGCGTTCGGGTGCCGTTGCCGCACGTAATGAAACACAAAATCCTGATAGTACGGTTCACCCGGAAATACCTTCTGCCCCTGATCCGTCAGCACCAGAGTGGATTCCCAGATCAATTTTTCCTTGCCGAATATCTTCACCCCGGTCCGTGCCACGACCATTTTTACCTGCGCCGAACCCAAGCACATATCAATGTGCGATCCAATAATGTCTTGTGCCATGCCATTCATCTTGATGTCCTAACTGGTTGCCGCCGATCATGGCACCACTTCGCGGGGTTTGGTGGCATCGTCCATCGCCAGCACGCCGGGTAATTCGCACATGGGCAAAGCCCCCCGTTCGGCCAGCCCCCGTTGCACACGTTTAAGTTTGTAGTAGCGCCAGTACCACCACATGGCCCGATAGGTCAAATAACCTCCGCAAACAATTAAGGCCACACCCGCGAAAAAAGTTTTTTGTGCGACTAATTTTTGCCCGTCTGCGGTAGACATAACGGGACCCATAACCAAGATAAGCGGTGCACTAAGTGACAGTAACAACAGCGCCAGTAGGATATGTTTTTTTACTTGCCGCCAAAGCTCCCGGCGCGCAAACTTCAGCGCTTCGGCCATAACCTCCAACGGCTTCGGATGTGGGGATAGCTGAACTTGGGGTAATTGTACCTGCCCATCCAGATGTATTACCGCCGCATCCGGAAAACGCATGGTCAGATAGGCCAATACTTCCGCCTGATATTCTGAATTACCCTTAAAAACCTGCCGACGGGTGTCGGTAACCGCCGCAGTTTGTTCCCAAGTACGATATGGGGGTCGAAACCGCTCATATACAAAACCACTTTCCGCCACGATCAACCGCACCCGTTCCCCGGCCAGTTGGGTATCGATCAACGCTTTAGTGCCTTCCGTCATGCCGTTAACCTCATGATCCGTACCACGCCGTAACCCACTGCCACCACACTGAAAACTCTAGCGCGACCGACCTACCCCCCGCGCATTTCATCTGTGTCCATCTGTGTGCATCTGTGGTTCCAAGTATTGCTTAACTAAGCACCTTGCGGATGGCCAGACATTCTTCCAGCAGCGCCGGCAGATCCGCCAGCGGGAAAATCGTCGCCGCATCCGATGGGCTCTTGGCCGGATTGGGATGTGTCTCGATAAACAGCCCATCTACCCCCGAGGCCATCGCACACCGCGCCAGTAGCGGTACATATTCTCGTTGCCCCGCCGTGGCGTGGCCCAATCCGCCGGGGAGCTGAGTCGAGTGCGTCGCATCAAACAGCACCGGCACACCGAGGGCCTGCATCTGCGGGATGCCGGTAAAGTCATTGACCAGCCGGTTATAGCCAAAGAACGTGCCGCGTTCCGTCAGCAGCACGTGATGATTGCCCGCCTTGCGGATTTTTTCCACCGCGTTACCCATCTCCCACGGGGCCATGAACTGCCCCTTCTTCACATTCACCGGCTTGCCCGTGGCCGCCGCGGCCAACAGCAAATCCGTCTGCCGGCACAGAAACGCCGGAATCTGCAGCATGTCCACCACCGCGCCGGCGGGGGCGCACTGTTCTGATTCATGCACATCCGTCACCACCGGCACCTGCAATATCTTGCGTACCTGCGCGAGGATATCCAACCCCGTCTCCATCCCCGCACCGCGATAGGAATTGGCGCTGGAACGGTTGGCCTTGTCAAAGCTGGCCTTGAACACATACGTCATGCCCAGCCGCTGCGCGGTGTCGCGCACCGCGCCGCCGATGTCCAGACACATCTGCAGACTTTCGATCACACACGGACCGGCCAGCAACAAAAAGTCGCGGCCGGGCGTCCAGGCAAGCGTTCCAATGGGCATGGTCATGAGTTCAAATCCTTCGCAAATACCTTGGTGCAATCAACCGCCGATAATCGAATCCATGTGGCTTTGTTCTTCGGGCCGGCCGGTGGGCTTGTTGACCGGTCGCGCCTTCTTGCGGCCGTTGAGCGCGGCATCCATCTGGCGCAGCGCCTGCTTGATGCGCAGTTCGTTTTCCACCAGCGCGATGCGCACATAGCCTTCGCCGCATTCGCCAAAGCCGCGCCCGGGCGCGATGGCCACATCCGCCTCTTCCAGCAACCGATAACAGAAATCAATCGTGCTCTGCCCGGCCAGATGCGCCTCGGACACACGGGCCCAGACAAACATGCTCGCCCGCGGCGTGGGCACATCCCAGCCGATTTTGCGCAGCCCCGTCAGCAGCACATCGCGCCGCTTCTGATACACCCGGCTCTGTTCGGCGACGAATTCATCGCCATGGCGCAGCGCCATGATGCTGGCCACCTGGATGGGGGCAAAGTGCCCGTAATCGTAATAGCCTTTGATGGTCGCCAGTGCGCGGACCATTTCATGGTTGCCCAGCACAAACCCCTGCCGCCAGCCGGCCATGTTGTAGGGCTTGCTCATGGTGCAGATTTCCACGCCCACTTCCTTGGCCCCCGGGGCCGACAGGAAGCTCGGGGCCTTGTAACCGTCGAAGCACGTCTCGCCGTAAGCGAAATCATGAATCACCAGCACATTATACTTGCGCGCCAGCGCCACAGCCTGCTCAAAGAACTCCGGCTCCACCGTAATGGCGCTGGGATTGTGCGGATAGTTCAGAATCAGCATCTTGGGCCGCGGATACAGGTTCTTGAGCACATGCTCCATGCGTTCCAGAAACGCCTGATCATTGCCCAGCGGCACCGAGATCACGCTCCCGCCAGCCAGCGCCACGGCGTACATGTGAATCGGATACGCCGGATCGCCCACCACCACAGTATCACCCGCTGACAACAGCGCCAGCATCAGATGCGAAAAGCCCTCTTTGCTGCCAATGGTGGCGATGACTTCCGTTTCGGGGTCGAGGTCCACGCCATAGCGGCGTTTGTATTTCAGCGCCACTTCACGGCGCAGGTTATAGATACCCACGCTGGCCGAGTAGCGGTGATTGCGCGGGTCCTGGGCGGCTTCCGCCAGCTTGTCAATGACAAACTGGGGCGCGGGGTCAATGGGATTGCCCATGCCCAAATCTATGATGTCCGCCCCGGCTTTGCGTTTCTGGGCCTTGAGCGCATTCATGCGTGCAAACAGATACGGCGGCAAACGCCGCAAACGGGTGGATACGTCTATGGTAAAGGGTTGATCACTTCCGCCGGCCATGGCATTGCTTCCTACGTAAGAAAAACGGCGGGGTTGCATTTCGCAACCCC
>JBIJDM010000011.1:0-26722 GCA_044344145.1 Phycisphaerae bacterium | reverse complement strand
GCAAGGTGGCGTGGTCCCCCACTTCGCCGTGCGTCAGGTCCAGCCACATGGCAATGAGCACCACGGGTAGCGTAGCCGCCTCGGGCAGACGCTGAACCCGCGGCCAGGCACACCCGCGCGACGCGGTCAGCAGATCAAGCGGGAAGCAATAGCGCAGCAGTTCGAGCTGTTCCAGCCAGTACAGCGCCCGCAGCCGGGACGGATGTTCCAGCATGGCCTGCACTTCCATGGTGATGCGTTCGAGACTGATGCCAGTGAGGCGCGGGGCAAAGGTGCGAACAGCGTCGGCGGTTTCCGGGGCGATAGTGAAATCGAGCTTGGCGGCAAAACGCGCGGCGCGGAGCAGACGCAGATAATCCTCCGCAAAGCGCTGGGCGGGTTCGCCGATGCAACGCAGAATGCGCGCTTCAATATCACGCTGCCCGGCGACGTAATCAATGACGGTATCCGCGAGCGGATCATAGAACAAACCGTTGCAGGTGAAATCGCGGCGCTGGGCATCGGCCTGCGGGTCGGCGAAAATAACCTCATCAGGACGCCGGCCATCGCTGTAATCACCATCACGCCGGAAGGTGGCCACCTCGATGGCGTGGTCACCCATCTGGACCAGCACCACCCCAAAAGCAATCCCGACCTTGCGGGCCCGGCGGAATAACGCCAGTACCTGCGGAGGCGTGGCGGAAGTGGCGACATCATAATCATGCGGCGCACGGTGCATGATGCGATCGCGCACGCAGCCGCCGGCCCAATAGGCAATATAGCCGTGGCTTTGGAGTTTGCGCACAATCTCAAGCGCGCCCTGCTGGGCATCGGAATTGGCCGGGGCCATGGGTTGGGCCATAAAAATCGCCACCTTTGTCTATGTGGAGATCAGGCTTTACGGGCACCGGCCTTGGTCGGCTCGGGCTTGACGGCTTCGGCTTTGGGCGTTTCGGCCTTGCCATCGGTTTCCACGATGATCGGGCAACGCTTGGCCAGCACTTTGGCCCGGATTTCGGCCATGACCGCAGGATTATCTTTGAAGAATTTGCGGGCCTGTTCGCGCCCCTGACCCAACCGCACGGAACCATAGCTGTACCAGGCGCCGGCCTTTTCCACTACATTATCTTCGGCGGCGAGGTCTAACAGGTCGCCTTCGATGCTGATGCCGGAATCGAACAGAATATCCACTTCACTTTCCCGGAACGGGGGCGCAATTTTGTTTTTGACAATCTTCACGCGAACGCGATTGCCAACGATGCTTTCGCCTTCTTTGATCGGGCCGATGCGGCGGATATCAATACGGACAGAGGAATAGAACTTCAAAGCGCGGCCGCCGGTGGTGGTTTCAGGGCTGCCGTACATGACCCCAATCTTTTCGCGAATCTGGTTGATGAAGATGACCAGCGCCCGGGACTTGCTGACCGCGCCGGTCAGTTTACGCATCGCCTGGCTCATCAGACGGGCCTGCAGGCCGACCACAGAATCACCCATTTCGCCGTCAATTTCGGCTTTGGGAATCAGGGCAGCCACGGAGTCCACGATGATGGTATCCACGGCGTTGGAGCGAACCAGATGCTCGACGATTTCGAGCGCCTGTTCGCCGGTGTCAGGCTGGCTGACCAGCAAGGTCTGCAGGTCCACACCCAGACGCTTGGCCCAGGTCGGATCGAGAGCATGTTCGGCATCAATAAACGCCGCCACCCCGCCGGCCTTTTGAGCCTCGGCAATGATGTGCAAACAGAGGGTGGTTTTACCGGAGGATTCCGGGCCAAAAACTTCGCAAATGCGGCCCCGGGGCATACCCTTGCCGCCCAGCGAAATATCCACACTCAGCGCCCCGGTGGAGACGCCATCAATGGCCAAGGGATTGACCCCATCCATCCGCATGATGGTGCCCTTGCCGAAGGTCTTTTCGATATGGGATAACGCATGCTGCAGGGCCGATTGACGCTGGGTGTCCTGAGCGGGAGTGAGTTCTTTGGCCACGGGCGATTCCTCCAAGAAGCGTAACTCAAGGGCATCGTTTACCAGCCTCTGATGGCCAAGGTTTTGGCCCCCGATCAGGACTGCAATATCCGACCACTTGCGATGTTTGGAGTATACCAAACAAAACCAGAACGTCAAGTGTGGATAACTTTTGTCTGGAGACGTGTTTTTTGGGGCTGGAACGGACTTACAACCGCCCTACTTCTCAGGGAGCGCAGTACCGCCACCGACAAGGGGTTCGCGGGCTTTGGTACCCGCCGGCAGTACGAATACATTATGGCCGGGTTCAACCTTGCCCTCCGGCGCAGCGGGCAAAGCCAATTTGGTCAGGTCTACCAGTTTCACCGTCGGCAGGCTACGTAGCATCACGGCAAACGAGTACGCACCCGCGCCACCAAATTGCACTTTGGCTTCCGGTGCCAAGATATGATTTTCACCTGACGCGACGAATCCGTGGGCCAGAATATTGCCCTGAATATCCGTGCTGTCGGGTTTGGCGCCGGAGCGGTAATTCACCAACTGTTTATTCCCGCGCCAACTGCCGCCGGTAAAATCCACCACGATGGAATTCAACAGTTTGACCTGTGCCCCCGCTGCGGACAGGTCCACGATGGGCGAAGCATACGCCGTCAAAATGGTGGTGTGGAGCAGATACAGCGTCCCGTTATGCGCGCCACCGCCATCCTGACCAAAGTGAAGCACAGTTTTATTACCGGTCATGCCGGGGGCCTTTTTGATAATGCAATCAAAGACCACGGCATCGGAGGCTTCGGCGTCGGTATTGCCTTTGGCATCCACCAGATCCAATTCCCGGTTGGGCGAATCGTGAATGTAACACGCCTCCACCCAGGTTTGATGGGCCCGGCTCTTCAGATTATGCCCGGTCAGGGCGTTATAAATATGGCAACCACGGACCGTCACACTGGTCCCGCCCAGATAAAGATTATGGTTATAGCCCGCTTCGCGCTCGGTGCCGTTGTGGTGGATAACACAGTTGACGATGAGTTGGTTCGCGCCGGTTTGCTTGGCCAACTCACCATTGGACATGATGCCCATATCGCAGTCCCGAATGGTACAGTTACGAATCGTGATATTATTGGCCGCATTAATCCGCACCCCCGCGCCATTGTTCGAGGTATTATGCGCCCCGACCAATTCAAACCCCTCCACCACCCCACCGCTGGCGTCGGGATCAAATTGAATGATGGCCCGGGGCACGCGCCCGGCCCCGGAATAATCAAATCCCGCCCCATTCAGCGTGACCAGATTGGCCAGCCCCTCCTTGGGTTGCGTGGTCGCGGGCTTATCCACCACACCCACGATCGTGAGTTTCGGCACCCGCACCAGCAAAGCCACCTTTTCGTAGCCCTGTGGCGTGGCATGAATCCGGATCGTGTCACCAGCGCGGGCCTGCGCCAGCGCCGCCTCGGGCGTGGCCACCGCCTGACCCGGCCCTACGTCAATCACCGCGGCAGATACCATCGGGCTTAACGTCTGGGCACTGAGCCATGCTACACACACAAGGCATAGATGCGTGTAAGCTTTAAACATAGACCATGATCCTTTACGTTTTGTATGCCGTCCTGAAGACGCTTTTCGCATTTACCACGATTTAGCTTAACTATCCCGTATTACCCCAGCAAGGTAATAACACGGAACTTTGGCGCGATAAATCGGCTAAGATGAAAAGTTCGCCCAAGGTGGATACCATATTCCGCCTTGATAGGTGAATTTTTGCCCTGTTTTTGTCAGAAAGGTCGCATTATGGCCCCGGTGAACTATTGTAACGCCCGTCAGACCCTGCAAACCACCCTTGGGAACAAGGTTATTTACCGTCTCGACGCCCTGAAGCAAATCGGGCCGGTGGATCGGCTGCCCTATAGCATTAAAGTCTTGCTGGAGGCGTGTTTACGTAATCTCGACGGCTACATCGTCACCGAAGAATCGGTCAAGGCGCTGGCCAACTATAATGCCAAAAACGTCGGCGAAGTGGAAATCCCCTTCATGCCCGGCCGCGTGGTGTTACAGGACTTTACCGGCGTACCCTGCGTGGTGGACCTCGCTGCGATGCGAGCGGCCATGATCCGCATGGGTGGCGACCCCAAGAAGGTTAACCCGCTGGTGCCGTGCGATCTGGTGATTGACCATAGCGTGCAGGTGGATGCCTTCGGCACCGCCGATGCCCTGCAAATCAATACCACCCATGAATTTGAACGCAATACCGAACGCTACCAGTTCCTCAAGTGGGGCCAGCAGGCCCTGAGCAATTTCCGCGTGGTCCCTCCCGCCACCGGCATTATCCATCAGGTAAACCTCGAATATCTGGCCAAGGTCGTCTGGGAAAAAGACGGCGTGTTGTATCCCGATAGTCTGGTAGGCACCGACAGCCACACCACCATGATCAATGGTCTGGGCGTGCTGGGCTGGGGTGTGGGCGGCATTGAGGCCGAAGCCGTCATGCTCGGTCAACCCATCTATATGCTTATCCCCGAAGTGGTTGGTTTCAAACTCACCGGCAAGCTGGCCGAAGGCGTCACCGCCACCGATCTGGTCCTCACCGTCACGCAGATGCTGCGCAAGCTGGGCGTGGTGGGCAAGTTTGTGGAATTCTTCGGCCCCGGCCTGGCAGAAATGACCCTGGCCAACCGCGCCACCATCGCCAATATGGCCCCGGAATATGGCGCCACGTGCGGTTTCTTCCCGGTGGATGAACAGACGCTGAAGTATCTGCAACTCAGCGGGCGCGATGCCAAGCTGATCGCCACCGTGGAACAATACGCCAAAGCGCAGGGCCTGTGGCGCAATGATGCGTATCCGATCGAATACAGCGCCGTGATGGAATTGGATTTGAGCACCGTAGTGCCGTCGCTGGCCGGGCCCAAACGCCCGCAGGACCGCATCGCGCTGACGGATATCAAGTCGAGCTGGACGGCGGAACTGCCCAAGTTCCTCGCGGGCACGGGCAAGGCCAACACCGCCCCCAAGCCGGTAACGGATGCGGATCTAACCCGCAGCGTCACGGTGACCAATGCCGGACAAACGTTCGAACTCAAACATGGCGCGGTGGTGATCGCGTCCATTACCAGTTGCACCAATACTTCGAACCCCGAAGTGATGCTGGCCGCGGCGCTGGTGGCCCAGAAGGCCAATGCACTGGGGCTGAAGAGCCAGCCCTGGGTGAAAACCTCACTCGCTCCCGGGTCCACGGTGGTAACGGAATATCTGAACGCCGCGAATCTGATGGGCGATCTGGATGCGCTGGGCTTCAATGTCATCGGTTATGGCTGCGCGACGTGCATCGGCAACTCCGGCCCTCTGCCGGAGGCGATTGGCAAAGCCGTGCAGGCTAATGATCTGGTGGTAACCTCGGTGTTGTCGGGTAACCGCAACTTCGAAGGCCGCGTGCATGCGGATGTGAAGGCGAATTATCTGGCCTCACCGCCGCTGGTGGTGGCGTATGCGTTGGCGGGCAATGTGAATATTGACCTGACCCAAGACCCCCTCGGCACCGCGACCAAGGGCCCCAAGGCCGGCCAAAAGGTGTATCTGCGCGATATCTGGCCAACCCAGAACGAAATCGCCGATGTGGTGGCGCGGTGCGTGACGCGCACGCAGTTCGTCACCCAATACGCCAATGTCTCGGCGGGTTCGAAGCAATGGCAGGCCATTCCCACCTCGACGGGCGAAACCTTCCAATGGGTGGCTAAGAGCACGTATATCCAAGAGCCTCCCTTCTTTGAAAATCTGGCCCCCAGTTCGTCGCCGATTCAGGCCATTCGTGGCTCCCGCGTACTGGGCAAGTTTGGCGACAGCGTGACCACCGATCACATCAGCCCGGCGGGTTCGATCAAGAAAGAAACTCCGGCTGGCAAGTATCTGATCGAAAACGGCGTTCCGGTGTCGCTGTTCAACAGCTACGGCGCCCGCCGGGGTAATGACCGCGTGATGACGCGCGGCACGTTTGCCAATATCCGCGTGAAAAATCAGATTGCCCCCGGCACCGAGGGTGGCTGGACGACCGATTTCACCGATGGTCAGGTCAAATACATTTACGAAGCCGCGTTGAACTACAAAACCGCCGGGATTCCGCTGGTGGTATTAGCGGGCAAGGATTACGGCATGGGTTCCAGCCGCGACTGGGCGGCCAAGGGAACGTTCCTGCTGGGCGTGCGGGCAGTGATTGCGGAGAGCTTTGAACGTATCCACCGCAGCAATCTGGTGGGTATGGGCGTGCTGCCGTTGTGTTATAAGTCGGGCGAGACGGCCCAGAGCCTGGGCCTGACCGGGCAGGAAACCTTTGCCTTTGACATCAACGATCAGCTCAAGCCCCGGCAGGATGTGCGGGTCACAGCGACGAGCCCCGATGGTACTGTCAAGACCTTCACTGCCGTCTGCCGGATTGATACGCCGGTGGAAGTGGATTACTACCGCAACGGCGGGATTTTGCAGACTGTGCTGCGGAAGATGGCCAAGGTCTAAAGTCATCACCAAACGGAGTCAACGATGACGCTAGATGAATTGCGCGTATTGATAGCGGGCAGTCCCTGGGCGAATTATGCATCGGCCTTGGAACCGTATGTGAAACCCGCCGTTCGGATGCGAACGCAGAAAGTCGCCGCGCCTTTGGCCACGGGAGTCTCACGCTTTGGGGGAGACCCGGATTTTCCCATTGACTGGAGTTGGCCGGTATGGGCAGGCAAACCGGAACGTGATGGCAGTGGCATGGCGATGGCCGGCGGACCACTGGCGTTTCTGTGCCAGATCAACATGGCGGACTTTCCCAAGACTCCCTTCACCCGCCCACTGCCGGGAATCCTGTATGTATTCTACGAAGCCCGTGACCAAATCTGGGGCTTTGATCCCTTGGACCGAGGAAGTTGGAAACTGCTGCATTACACTGGGCCCATGGATCGGTTGCAACGGCATCCGGCACCGGACACGGAAGCCCGTTTTGACGAATGTGCCGTCACCTTTGAGGTAACTTTTGGCCTGCCGACCAATGCGGCGCTACTTGAACGCCCGGCGCAAATTTCTGAAGACCTTTGGGCCCAACTCACGGATCAGGCCTATTTTGATTTGCTGGTGGCGCTGCATGCGGACAGTCCGCAACATCTGTTCGGCGGATATGCCCAACCCATCCAAGGGGACGATATGGCCGAGGAATGTGCCTGCACCGCCCGGGGAATCTACTGTGGCGATGCCACGCAATTTGACCATCCCGATTTTGCCCAAGCCTGCGCCAGTAAAGACTCCTGGGCCATGCTCCTGCAAATTGACACCGATGAAGACGGTCCGGGTTGGATGTGGGGCGACGGTGGCAGGCTATATTTCTGGTGCCCAAAAGCGGAAATGGCCCAATTCAATTTCACAAATGCCTGGTGCATCGCACAGTGCTTCTAAATCGTCCCGAGCCTGCCCGGGGCTGACATAGTCTTCTAGACCCTCTGGGGACGTGCACCTTATTAACCATTTTCCTCCGGTCTTTGAGGAAATCTCACTTTAGTCAGCTCAGACCATTTGCCCCCAAGTGCTAAATATCGGTATATTAAGGTTTTATCGCAGGCATTATCGGAGTTCGTCCATGTCCCGACATCAGCATAGCGCAGGCACCGCCGTGGCCGCCCCCAAGCGGGCCCATATCAAGCACCATTTTCTGTTTCTGGGCAAGTTCTTCCAGAACCGCAAGAGCATTTCCAGCGTCTGGCCGTCGAGTCCGCATCTAGCCAAAGCCACCATTCACCGGGTGAATTTTCAAACGGCCAAAGTGTTGGTCGAATTGGGCGCGGGGACCGGGCCGATTACTGAAGCCGTGGTGAAGCGGCTGCAGCCCCACACCCGGTTTGTGGCCATCGAACGCGATCACGACTTTGCCAAGATTTTACAAGACCGCTTCAGCAGCCACCCCAACGTGCATATCGTGCGGGCCGATGTGCGGGATTTGTCCCAGGTGCTGGCTGACTTGAAGATCAAGAAAGTGGATAATTTCCTGAGCTGTCTGCCCACCCCGAACCGCTTACCGCCGGAAATATGTAATCGCTTGTTGGAATCCATCGGGGAATATCTGGCGCCGCAGGGCGTTTACAGCAATATCACCGAGGTACCTTTGCTGTACAAGAAGTATTACCACACGCTGTTTAAGCACGTGGACTTCCAGTTTGTCCCGCTGAATATGCCGCCAGGCGGCGTGTATCATTGCCGGGAATTGAAGAAGCAAAGCCACAAATAATATCGGGCAAGCCCCGTCTGAAGCAGGTGCCATGTGGCTGCGCCCGACACACTTACGGGGTGTTGGCCGGTTCGGTCGTGGGGATAAAGATCGGATCTGTAACCGGTTCCGTTTCTGGTTGCGGTGGGAGTAAGGGGGTCTGGCTGGTACGGACCGGGGCGAAATCACTAACCTTCAAAACCGTCAAGCCTTTGATCACGTTAAAATTTTCCGGCGCCGGGGTTGCGCCCCCGCGTTTCAGATAATGCAGCACGTTTTCCCGATCCTTGAAAAACTTTTCATCAAAGCCGTAGGTGAGATACTGCCGGGAGATTTCATACCAATCCAGAATCACCAGATCAATCCCCAGTTTGGCCATTTTCTCGGCACTGCGTTCCCCGCCCACTTTGGTATAGGACTCCACCAGATCAAAGGTTTCATTACGGTCAAACGTGGTGTTGTAGATCACTTCGCCGGGGACATAGAGCGGGCTGAGTCGGGGCGGCCCCACGAGCAGTGTTTTCCGCTGCAACGGCCAATTGGGCGCAGGGGCGGCAAACACCTCCGGCACCCGGATCGTGGCCGTCTGGCCGATCAGGTACTTCACATAGTCATCGGGATAGCCCAGCAAGATTCCGGCCGCAGTCCAGATAAACAGGGCGGCCCCCAGCACCTGTACCAGCAGGATGCTGGTAATCAACGTCCGCCAGGCCGTGGCAATTTCGGCGGTGTGGCCCAGCAAAATGGCCGCCGGGATCAAGGCTGGCAGGAGGAAGCGCGCCTGCATATGGGTCAAGAAGACCCACAAAAAGATTTGGACCACCAAAATCGTGAAACACCAGCGTCCCACGCCGCGCGGGATGGCGGCCAGCAGCCCCAAGGGCAAGAGAATAAAGATGACCCCAACCCGCAGACTGCGGGACGGGAACGTATCGCTCTGGGGCATCCCCGAGAACCAACCGGCAATCCGCGCCAGACCGGGCGACCATTGTTCATCCAGCAGGGTTTGCCGTGTAAAGGCTTTAATATGGCCACGGGGACCAAAATCCCGCGACTGATGCTCATGACCACGATCCCACTTGGCTACCTGGGCATCGCTCCAGTGGCCCTGACCGAGGGTGGTGGCAAAGAGCGGAAAGACCGGGTTACCGCGTTGCTGCGGGGTGGCGGTGGCCACCGAAGACCGGAGCGCCCACGGGGCATACACCAAACCGGTGAGGAGCAATACCCCCAATACCGCACGCCAACGGCCGCGGAAAAAAAGGATCATAATCACTGGCACCACGACCATGATCACGGCAGGTAATTTATACCCCACCGCCAAACCACAGAGCGCCCCCACCATCAGGGTGGGCCAGAAGCCACGGGCGCCGCTGAAGACAATGCCCAACGCCAGCACCAGACATAGCAGGACCCCGCCTTCGTTGTAGGCCAGCGAACCGGTGACGATCACCCACGGGGTGGACAGGAACAGCAGCACGGCCACGACCCGGGTCCATAACGTCATCGGGGTGGGCATCAGGACCAGCGCCACCGCCGTCAACAGCATGAAACCGGCATGCAACATTTGGGACGGCACCACCGCATATAAATATGAAACCCCCTCGGCCGGCCCCTGCACCAAGCGCATCAGCAGCACATAGAGCATTTCCATATTTTCCGGCATGAACGAATACACGTTATGGTGCAGCGGCGCGGTGGAGTTATTCTGTAAATATTCCCGCGGCAGCTGCAGATGATAGGTAATGACATCATATCCCCGGCCTTCGGACAGCCACATGAATCCGGGGGGGATGACCAGCACCGCCAGCAGGGCTGCAATCGGGATGGCCGTCAACAGGAACAGCCCCTGATCCCAATTCACCGGCTGGCTCCACACGCGAGTTTTACGGCGCCGATACCACTGGATCAAGGGGTAGATGCCCAAAGCCGCGGCCACACAGAGCAGAATAATCGGACCGATGCCCTGCAAGGCCTTCATACTGCCCAGCAGCATGGTGCCCAGGCCCAGCCCGCCGAACCCCAGAGCCATACTTAACACCACCCGATACGCCTCCGGCCAGGGGCTTTCCTGCAACCATGCGTCTTGGGCGATCGGAGCGGTGATAAACATCCCCAAGAGCAGCGCCGCCGCCACTACGGGGATTAAAATCAGCGATTTATAGGCCAAGACATAGAGTAACACGGGGGTATGCTGGGCGGTAAGGCAAAACAGCACCAGCATCAGCATCAGGGCAAATCCCGGCAGCAAAACCCACGCCCGCGCCCCGGTACGTTGCAGTACCAAATCACCGGAGGCCAGACGAAATGGCGGGGTTCGTGCCATAAAACGATTTTACCCTTGGCGAATTGCCCATTTGAAACCGCGCCGCATCAATTCCAACGGCTCGGGCTGATCAAATATCTTAGCCTGATGGCCCAAGGCATTATAGAACACCCGGCCCTTACCCCAATATTTGGTCCAAACCTGGGGCATATCCACCGGGCCATTGCCGGTGTGGGGACCAACAACCCCGGGAGCGGGAAAGCGGGTGGTGGCCAACACTTTCACGGCCGGGTCCACATGCAGATAGTACTGCTCACTGGCCACTTCAAAATCCGGAATGCCCCGGGTGATTTCATGATCGGTCGCGGACATGTGCACCCAGTAGCGCACGCCATCATTGCCGGGATGGGCCACCCATTGACCGCCGGTCATGAATTGCCAGCCGGTGTTTTCCCGGAAGGCATCGCACATCCCGCCATGACAGCCCGCGATGCCGGTACCCGCCTGCACGGCGGCGTCCACGCTCTGCCACTGTTCCTTGGTAATTTTACCCATGGTCCACACGGGCACGAGCAAATCCAACGCCGCGATTTTGGCGGTGTCCAATAACACGTCCAGCGTGTCAGAAACCTCCACCTGCACCCCTTGGGCGCGCAGTTCTCGGGCGAATATTTCCGCTACTTGGACGGGTTGGTGGCCATCCCAGCCACCCTGAACGATCAAAGCCGATGCCATTAAAAATCTCCGATAATTTCAATAATTAGTCTAGCGTAATTTAGCTTACTGCGGATTGGGGATATAGTCCCCACCCCGACAGCGTTTCAGATAATTGAGCGCATGCACCTGACCGGTCATTTCCAGATCGCCCTTGTAGATGGGATCATGCCACCCTTCAATATCAATGGCGCCCTTGAAGTCGTGCTGCCGTAGGATGGTGATGACATCGGTCCAATTGGTATCGCCGAAGCCGGGGCTGCGGTGCCATACCCAGGGCTGGCCCCCGCGCAGGCCGGTGCGTTTGAGCACATCCCAGGCGATGGTCGCATCCTTGCCATGCACATGAAATACCTTCTTGGCCCACTGGCGCAGATTGGCAATCGGGTCCACCAGACTGACCATCTGATGACAGGGTTCCCATTCCAGCCCCAAATTGGCGGCGGGAACTTCATTGAACATCATTTCCCACGCCGTGGGGCTATGGGCAATATTGTATTTGGGCGCCGCCCAGCTACCACCCATGTCGCAATTTTCAAACGCGATGCGTACGCCCCGGTCCGCGGCACGTTGGCACAGCGGGGTGAATACTTCCTTGAACCGGGCCATGGACTTATCCACGCTCTGATTTTCCAAAGCCCCGGCAAAACCGCATACCAAGTCGGTCTTGAACAACGGAGCCGCATCAATCATGCGTTCCCAATCCTTGCGGGTTTGTTCGTCCTGCAGGGGATTGCCAAAAATACCAATCGCGCCCACCACGGCTTTATTACCCAGGCAATCTAATACTTCTTTGGCGGTTTTGGCCAAATCCACCGAACCAATATACTGCCAGCAGGTTAATTCAAAACTCTCGAACCCATGGGGCAGGATTTGCTTGATGTAACCCGCCCCTTTGTCCAGACTGGCCATGGTCCCGATCCGAATGTCCGCGTGATTCTGACGACTCATTGGGTTGCAACCTTTACTTATGAAACTGCACCGATATTGATTCCGTTCCAAGCCCGCCTGCAGAACCGGCGCTACTACAGGTGCGTTATGAGCACTTATCCTACCTTAAAGCGGTAAAAAGGGAAAAGCCGACCCCAAACTTGCCCTTTATTTGTCGGCGCCGGATAATCCAAACATCTGTAGTACGTTTCTTCCGAGGAGTTTTCACTGTGCAATATGTTAATTTGGGACGTTCGGGTCTGAAGGTTTCGCGGCTGTGTTTGGGGACTATGAATTTTGGCCCGAGTACCGATGAAGCCACTTCCTTCGCCATTATGGATGAAGCACTGGCACAGGGGATTCAGTTCTTTGATACGGCCAATACCTATGGGGGTAAAGCGACCGAGGAAATCATCGGGCGCTGGTTCAAACAAAGTGGCCAACGTGACGCCGTTGTTCTGGCCACCAAATTCCAAGGAAGCACCGGCCCGGGTCCCAATGACCGGGGCGCATCGGCATATAACATCCGCCAAGCCTGCGACGCATCTCTGCGCCGTCTGCAAACCGATCATATTGATCTGTATCAGATGCACCACTGCAACCGTGATGTGCCGTGGGATGAGTATTGGCAGGCCATGGATGTGCTGATTCAGCAGGGCAAAATCATCTACACCGGCAGCAGCAACTTTGCGGGCTGGCAGATTGCCTCCGCCAATGAGGCCGCCCGGCAGAAGAACCTGCTCGGATTGGTGTCGGAACAACACCGCTTCTCGCTCCTGTGCCGCTGGGCCCAGTTGGAAGTACTGCCCGCGGCCCGAGCTTACGGGGTGGGCGTCATTACCTATTCCCCATTGGCCAGTGGCGTCCTCGGCGGACCGGCCACGGAAACCGCCGGCCGACGCAGCGACCCCAAACATGCGGCCGCACGCACCCGGTTGCAAGCCCAGTTGGGCCCATGGGAAGAATTGTGTGCCCAGTTGGGCCACGCGCCCGCAAATGTGGCGTTGGCGTGGCAGTTGAATTTCCCCATGATCACCGCTCCGATTATCGGCCCACGCACAGTCCAGCAAGTCAAGGATGTATTGGATGCGGTCACGATCAAGCTGGATGCCCCCACCCTGGCCCGTTTGGACGAGATTTTCCCGCCAGTGGCAGATCCGGTAGTTCAAAAGTGGATGAAGAGCCCCTATCGGCTGGAAAGCCCGGAAGCCTACGCTTGGTAAGCGCAGCGGGTAAATACCAGACTCTATTTAGGAGAGCACACCATGATGGCAGGCCCTAAGACACTGGTAATGGTTACCTCGGTCATCATACTGGGGACCGGATTGGCGTGGGCGGTGGAGGCCGGCAGTCCGGCAACCTCACAACCCAGCACCGCCACGGCGCCAGCCCCGCTGGTGGTGACCAGCACGGCTTTTGCCCCCAATAAATCAATCCCCATCAAATATACCGGCGATAGATTTGATATATCACCGCCAATCCAATGGGCTGGAGCACCGGATGGCACCAAATCATGGGCACTGATCTGTGAGGATCCTGATTCCCCAACCCCACAGCCATGGGTGCATTGGGTGGTTTATAACCTACCTGCGGACACCACCGGCTTGCCGGAAAACCTGCCCCGCACCGCCAAGTTGGAGCAACCCAAGGGCGCCATGCAGGGGGTCAATTCCTCACCGCAAGACAATATCGGCTATATGGGCCCCTGTCCCCCGCCCGGTAAACCACACCGGTACATTTTCACGGTATATGCCTTGGATACAACCTTGGATCTAAAACCCGGTGCCGATAAGCAGACCGTGGTGCAGGCCATGAAGGGGCATATCCTCAAGCAGGGGCAACTGGTGGGCTTTTACCACACAGGTGAATAGTGCGCCAGAACGGTTGGCGCCGCGCGCCGGGCTGCGTATGATGGCCGCTTCAGATTCGCACGCTGTTATGTTGCTAGGCATGGTTGGTTGACACACATATATCAGGAGTTAACACATGGCACGTCCCGTCACACTCTTCACCGGACAATGGGCTGATCTTCCCTTTGAAACCATCTGCCAGAAAGCCAAAGCCTTTGGTTACGATGGCTTGGAACTGGCCTGCTGGGGCGATCATTTTGATGTGCGCAAGGCCGTCAGTGATCCCGGTTATGTCAAAACCCGCTGGGACATTCTGGGCAAATATGGCCTGAAGTGCTACGCCATTTCCAGCCATTTGGTCGGTCAGGCGATCTGCGATCTGATTGACCCCCGACACAAACAGATTTTGCCCGACCACATCTGGGGCGATGGCGCACCCGAAGGCGTGCGGCAACGCGCCGCGGCCGAAATGAAGCTCACCGCCAAAGCTGCGCGGTTACTCTTCGACGCCGCACCGGCCGCGATTAAAAATGAAATGAAGCACGCGGTGGTCAACGGCTTTACCGGTTCGAGCATCTGGCATCTGGTCTATTCGTTCCCGCCGGTATTGCCCAATCAGTTGGAGCAGGGATATAAAGATTTTGCGGACCGCTGGAATCCGATTCTGGATGAGTTCGACAAATACAATGTAGTCTTCGCGCTCGAAGTCCACCCGACCGAAATCGCCTTTGATATCGTCTCGGCCAAACGGGCCTTGGAGGCCGTGGGCAACCGCAAAGCCTTTGGTTTTAACTACGATCCGTCCCACTTTGTCTATCAGGGTGTGGATTATGTCCAATTCATCCGTGAGTTGGGCAGCCATATCTATCACGTCCACATGAAGGATGCCTGGTTCAGCCCCATCCCCCGGCGTTCGGGTGTGTTCGGTGGCCACCTGCCCTTCGGGGATCGCGAACGTTATTGGGAATTCCGCTCGTTGGGCCATGGCAGCGTGAATTTCGAAGAAATCATCCGCAACCTCAACTTCATCGGCTATCAGGGCCCCCTGTCGGTGGAATGGGAAGACCAAAACATGAATCGCGAACACGGCGCCACCGAAGCGGCGGCGTTTGTGAAACGGGTGAACTTCGCCCCCAGCGATATTGTGTTCGATGCCCAGTTTGACCGCTAATTTATTGTCCACATAGCACAACGGCTCATTTTTTTGTTGGAGTTCGCGCATGGCACTGTTGGGTATTGACATCGGCACCTCGGGTACCAAAGTTCTCCTGTTGTCCGAAACGGGCAACGTTCTGGCCACGGCGGAAGCGCCGCATGAATTACTCACTCCCAAGCCCGGCTGGACCGAGCAAGACCCCGCCAATTGGTGGTCGGCCGTCCAGAAAGCCACCAAGGCCGTACTGAAAAAAGCCAAACTCAAAGGCAGTCAGGTCCGGGCCATCGGCCTGTCGGGCCAGATGCATGGCTCGGTATTTCTTGACGGCGCCGGCAAGGTTCTGCGCCCCGCCCTGCTCTGGAACGACCAACGCACCGGCGAACAGTGTGCCCAGATCGAAGCCGCGGCGGGTGGCCGGGAAAAGCTGATTCAGATGGTGTCGAACCCCGCGCTGGCGGGTTTTACCGCCCCCAAGATTCTCTGGTTCCGCCAACATGAGCCCAAGAAATTTGCCAAGTGCCGTCAGGTGCTGCTGCCCAAGGATTACATCCGTTATTGCCTGACCGGTGATTATGCCACCGAAGTTTCCGACGCCTCGGGCACACTGCTGTTGGATGTGAAAAACCGCCAGTGGCACAAGGAACTGATCAGCAAGCTGGAACTCGACCCCGCACTGCTGCCGCCGGTGCATGAAAGTCAGGAAATCACCGGCACCGTCACGGAAGAAGCCGCCAGTCTGCTGGGCATTGCCGCCGGCATCCCGGTGGTCGGTGGCGGTGGCGATCAGGCGGCCGGTGCAGTTGGCACCGGCGTGGTAGAGGCAGGACTGGTCTCGGCTTCGATGGGAACCAGTGGGGTTATTTTCGCCACCAGCAGCGCTCCGCAAACCGATCCGGCTGGCCGGGTACATACCATGTGCCACGCTATTCCCGATACCTGGTGCGTGTTCGGCTGCATGCTGTCGGCGGGTGGTTCGTACCAGTATCTGCGTAACACCTTCTTCGCCGACGAAGTCCGCAAACTCAAAGACCCCGGCGTGCTGTATAAAAAACTCGACGCCATGGCCGCGGCCACGCCGATGGGTTGTGAAGACTTGGTCTTCCTGCCGTATCTGACGGGCGAACGCTGCCCCCATGCCGATCCGCATGCCAAGGGAGCCTATATCGGCCTGACCCCCCGCCACACCATGGCTCATATGGTACGGGCCACCATGGAAGGCATCACGTACGGGATGCGGGAACAGATCGAAATCTTCCGCAGCATGAATATCGCGGTGAATCAGGTTCGAGCCTCCGGCGGTGGCGCCCGCAGCGATTTGTGGCGGCAGATGCAGGCCGACATGTATCAGGCCCCGGTGGTCACGATCAACGTGGCCGAGGGCGCGGCACTGGGCGTGGCGATTCTTGCGGGCGTGGGAGCAGGCGAATGGGCCAGTGTGCCCCAAGCCTGCAAGGCGATCATCAAGGTGAAACTCACCAGCAAGCCCAAACCCAAGGCCGCGGCATTTTATAGCCAACAATATCCGCGTTATGGCACACTTTATCCGACCCTGAAGAACTGGTTTGCCAAAACCACGGGGTAAATCGCATAGGACTGAGCCAGAAACCCTCCAATGGCGTGAGCCGCATCCCGGCCACGCCATTTTCTTGGTGGAGCCGATAACATACTGCCTGTTTTTGGCAAGCGGTACGCACACATCTTAGCGCAATCTTAATGTTACGTTTTTTTACCGCCACCCGTTGCCGTGCCCTTGCCCCAGAGCAGCGTTGCCGTGATAATCCGCTCTTTAAGTCCAGATAAAGGTAAGACAAACTTTATGCTAAATTTTCTCCCCCGCGACACCGTGTTTTTTGATCTGTTCGAAGGCCTGGCCCGCCATGGCGTCCAGAGTGCCGAACACCTCTATCTGTTGGCGTCCAAATTTCCCAATGCCATGGATGAAATCCAAAATATCCGCGATGAAGAACGCGATGCGGATCAACTGACCCACCAGGCGCTGGACCGGCTGGATCGCACGTTCATCACCCCGTTCGACCGTGAAGACATTCACGCGCTGGTCGGTGAACTCGACACGATTGTGGACAATATCAACGCCCTGGGCAAGCGCCTGAGCAGCTACCATGTAAAAACCGTGGAACCGGCCTTTGTAAAGCAGGCGGAAATTCTGGTGCAATGCACCAAGGCACTCTCCGATGCCGTCCACAAACTGCGTAAATCGCGTAAACTGGTCGACTTACAGGCCAAAATCATCGAAGTGCACCGGCTGGAAAATATTGGCGACGACAACCATCTGGCGGCGCTATCCAAGCTCTTTGATGGCACCTCGGAACCACTCCACGTCATCAAGTGGAAAGAATTCTTCCAATTCATGGAATCGGCCATCGATGGCTGCGAAGATGCCACCAATGTGATCGAACGCATCATTCTGAAAAATGGCTAAACCCTGACGCCTGTGGTCATCGGTCCGATCGCCCTTTAATGGCTGGATATTATGTTTGCATTACCCACTTTTCTGATCATGCCGCTGGCGACCGTCACGACGACGGCCACCACTGTTGCCAGCACTAGCCCCGGCATTACCCCCAGCAGAGCCATGCTGGGTTTAATCATCACGATTATCATCGCGGCCTTGGTCTTTGATTTTCTTAACGGCTTCCATGATGCCGCCAACTCGATTGCCACGATTGTTTCCACCCGCGTGCTCTCCCCCACTCAGGCCGTGATCTGGGCGGCATTCTTCAACTTCATCGCCGCATTCCTCTTTGGGACCGGGGTGGCCAAAACCATCGGCAGCGGACTGGTCAGCACCCATGTGGTGGATATCTATGTGGTGTTCGGCGGACTCATGGGTGCCATCGTCTGGAACATTATCACCTGGTTACTGGGACTTCCAACGAGTTCTTCGCATGCACTGGTGGCCGGTATTGCCGGGGCGGCGATTGCCAAGTCCGGTTTTGGGGTATTACTCTGGAGCGGTTGGTGGTCCGGCTGGGGCGCCATCATGCTGTTTATCATATTATCCCCACTGATCGGTTTCGTGCTCGGTTCACTCAACATGATTGCCGTATCGTGGTTGTTCCGACGTTCCACGCCTTCACGCGTGGACAAACTATTCCGCCGGATGCAATTGGTATCGGCGGCTGTTTACTCGCTCGGTCATGGCGGGAATGATGCCCAGAAAACCATGGGGATCATCGTGATGTTACTGGCTGCGGCCGGCATGAGTAACTGGAGCCAACCCGATCCCAACAGTTGGGCCAACTCGTTCAACTTCTTTGGTTACGATCACCATATTGCCTGGTGGATTATTCTCACCTGTCATGCGGCCATCGCACTGGGCACGTGTTTCGGTGGTTGGCGGATTGTTAAAACCATGGGCTCGGGGATCACCCGGCTGCAGCCGGTCGGTGGATTCTGTGCGGAAACCGCTGCCGCCACCACCATCATTCTCGCCACCTACGCCAAGGTACCCATGTCCACCACCCATGCAATCACCGGGTCCATTCTGGGCGTGGGCACTACCAAATCCATCCGGTCGGTCCGTTGGATCTGGGGGCAACGGATTGTGATGGCATGGATTCTAACCCTGCCCTGCTCCGCCTTCATCGCCGGTATATCCTACGCGGTGATTCATTATTTCCTTGAACCGATGTTCCAGCAATAACCCGACCCACAACCAAAAATAAAAAAAATCGGCCCGTAGCCATAACAGCTACGGGCCGATTCGTTTTATCACCTGAAAATAACCTCAACCTCGGATCACCGGCAGTTGCACGCCGGGGATGCCATCGGCCGCCTTCTGAGCTTCAATCTTGGCATACCCGCTGCCCAGTTCACCAATCGGATCGGGCGGAACCACGTCCACCACCTTCTCGCCCAATTTGGCCTCGCCGCGCAGGACTTTGGCCTGGAACTTCTTGCATTCGTCCAGCAAGGCATCGAGGATGTTTTCTTCCGGCACATTGGCGACCTTTTCGCCCTGCACGTAAATAATCCCCCGGCGATCACCGGCAAAGATGGCCACATCCGCGCCTTCGCATTCGCCGGGGCCATTGACCACGCAGCCCATGACCGCGACTTTGATCGGCAGGGTGATTTCTTCCTTGAGTTTCCGATTCACATCCTGAACCAGCGTGAACAGATCCACCTGAATCCGGCCGCAGGTCGGACAGGCAATCAGTTCCGCCCCCTTACGGACGCGCAGCCCCAGAACATAGAGCAGTTCGAAACCATCCTGAACTTCATAGATCGGGTCATTGGCATAACTGATCCGGATGGTATCGCCAATGCCTGAGCAGAGCAGATGGCCCAGTGGGACTACGCTACGGATCGTGCCGGTTTCCTTGGGCCCCGCATGCGTGACACCCAGATGCAGCGGATGATCGAACCGCTTGGAAATTTCTTTGTAGGCATCCACCACCAGCATGGGATCAATGGACTTGGCCGAGATGGCGATATCGTAGAAATTCCGGGCGTAGAAAATATCCAGATATTCTTCGAGTTTGGTCACCATGATGGCCAGCATGTGGCCATGCTTGTTATCGGAAAATACCGCGCCGAGTTCTTTCAGACGGCGTTGCTTGTCCTTGCGTTCAACGATCGAGCCTTCATTGACGCCCACGCGGATCGGAATACCGCGTTCTTTACAGGCGTCAATCACTTTTTCGACCTGAGTACGGTCATTGATGTTGCCGGGATTGAGGCGAATCTTGTGGACCCCCGCCTCAATAGCTTCCATGGCCCGTTGAAAGTGGAAATGTACATCGGCAACGATGGGTACCTTGACCTGCTTGAGAATTTCTTTCAGTGCCTCGGTATCTTTTTTCTCAGGTACCGCGACGCGCACAATTTCCGCGCCCGCCGCAGCCAACTTGTTAATCTCTCTTACGCAATTGTCAATTTCGTAGGTATAGCCCGAGGTCATGGTCTGCACCACAACCGGAGCATCGCCCCCAATGAGGACATCACCGACCTTAATTTGCCGTGTTTGGCGTCGTTGGATCATAGTAAACTGCTCCTAGAGTGCATCATGCTTCAATTCCATCATTCTAGCCCGAGGAGCACAGGGTTGAAAGTCTTCGCATTTATGTTTGACAGTTTAGGCTCGGGAGTTTAATCTAATCGCATCAGTTCGCCGTTGCCTTTGGAGGTTTGATTATGACGAAGATGACCCGTATTCTGTTGGCCCTTGCGGTGGCCCCGGTGGCCCTGTCGCTGGCGGCCTGTGAAACGCTGTCCGAAACCCCGTCGGAAAATGCCAATCGTTTGGCGTGGACGGTGGATACGAATGGCAAGCAGATTCCCGAAGATGTGGAACGCTTGCTCTTGTTGGATCGTCCCTCGCTGATGAGTCCAATGCCAGTACCAG
Source organism: Phycisphaerae bacterium (assembly GCA_044344145.1). Taxonomy (GTDB): domain Bacteria; phylum Planctomycetota; class Phycisphaerae; order WQYP01; family WQYP01; genus JBAXGE01. Next base: position 6,265 of record JBIJDM010000011.1, on the reverse strand, counting down.
ATCGTTGAGCGTGTATCAGGACCGTGTCCGACCAGCACCTCGCCAGCTGCGGTTTGATCGCCTATGATATCGGCACCGGGATGTTTAAGACCGGCCGGGTTACAGTGCGGAATTAACTTATGCCCTGCCCGTCACCTAATGACGGGCATTTTTTTTGAGACACGATGCGTCAAGCACACAGAACTTCACTCCAAACCTACCTGAGTTTAGCGGCGGTACTTGCGGGACTTTGGTGTCTTACGGGGTGCCAGTCAAACCTGACCGCATCAGACCAATTGGCCCGTGCCCAGTTGGCGATGGATGAAGGCGATTATCGCGACGCGCTGTCCGCGTTGGATGATGCGATCGAAAAAAAACCGGAATTAGGCTTGTTATACCTGACCCGCGGGCAGGTGCAGCGGATTCGCGGTGATTTCGACGCCGCCGTGGTGGATTTCACGAATGCGGCCCGGTTGGAGCCGCAAAGTTTCTCCGCCCATTTCAATCTGGCGTTGATGCTGCAGGAATTGCAACGCTTTGCCCAGGCGATCAAGGCGTATCAGAAAGCGCTGGAAATCCGCCCTTTAGACCCCGATGCCAATATGAATTTGGCCATCGCCTATGTGCAGGATGACCAGTCCGATAAAGCGTTGGAATACGCCAAACGCGCCGTGGCTGCGGACAGCAAAAACGCCGCTATTCAGGCAAATTACGGCACGATTCTGGCGCAGGTGGGGCAAAGCGATGCGGCCATGCAACACCTGAAACGCAGTCTGGAACTAACCAACAACCAGCCCGAAGTATATTTGAATCTGGCCGGTGAACATCTGCGTCTGAAAAATTTCGAACAGGCCCGTATGGTGCTGGAAACCGCCAGTCTGATCTGCCCCAATGCCGCCATCTGGGAACGGCTGGGCTTTGCCTATTTCAAGCTCAATCGTTGGGATGACGCCAAACAGGCTTACCACCGGGCATTGGAAAGCGATACCCGTTATTATCCCGCCCACAATGGCTTGGGGGTGGTTTTACTTACCGAGCAGATTAAAGGCGGGCGGGCCGCGTTGCAGGATGAGGCGCTGAGCCACTGGCAACAAAGCTTGGATATTGAACCCGCGCAGCCGGCCATTAAAAATCTGTTGGCCCGGTATCCGCAGGGAGCCGTGGTGCCGGTATCCATCCCCGTGACGGTGACGACCACCGCCCCCGCAGCCAAAACGACCGACCCGCAGTAAGTAGCCGCCTAATATTACTGCGGTAGGTGCCATGAAACCAGTAGAATTGTGGAACGTATGCCAACGCTGTTAATGGGAATCAGTCTGCTCTTGCGGCCACGCCATCATATGAAGGCCGTGGTGGCACTGCCGTGGTGGTGGGCGGTGATGCTGGGCTGCATCAACCTCTTCATAGTCTTGCCGATCATGCTGCTGGGGTTGCAGATTGTCATCGAATACTGGTACGCCAACAATCCCGGGCTGTGGCAATATTTATCCACCAACCATCGTTTGCTGACCGCCAACAGCATGGGCCATGCCAATGGAATCAATTGGATGCTGCCCATTGCCCTGCCCGAAGCCCCATCATTGTGGCTGGTCAGTCGCAGCGTGGTACAGGCGCACATCCAGGGCATAGGATTACAACCCACGGGGACCGTCATCCGGGGTCTCTTGGTGATGTTTTCCACCATTGCGCTGGGTTACGTGATGTTTTTTATGCAGGCACTACCCTTGAGCGTCCCCCCGGGCCGGACGAAAAACGCCTTGCTGCAGGTGTTAAAAATCAGCCTGCTGGCGACCGGAGCGTTGTATCTGTGGATGCCGTTGTTGATTGTGGCGTTGTATGTGATGAGCCAAAGCGACCGTCCGATTTCGGACGGGTTGTTTCAGGTGGGCTTCCCGTTGCTGCTGGGCTTGCATCTGGTAACGCTCCGGCAGGTATTCGAAGCGGCTAAGGCGGCCTTGCCCTATTTCCCCTCCGAACCGATTCAGGACGCCCCACTGTGCGAAACCTGCGGATACAACCTGTCCTTCACCCCGCGCGATTCACGCTGTCCGGAATGTGGCACCACGGTCGAGCAATCGCTGGGAATATTGCACCGCCAGCCCGCGGGCTGGGAGCAGACGCCCCACTGGTGGCGGGTGGCGCTGGTGCTGCGGGTGCTGCGCAGTTTGGCATGGCATCCGGTGGGGTATTTCATGGCGGTGTCGGCCAGCAGCAGTGCCGGTGCGGCACGCCGTTGGCTGGTGGGTGCCCTGCTGGGGCTGGGTCTGCTGGCGGCACTGATTGTGCCGGCGCTGTTCGGCTGGGTGCTGAAACCCAATGAAAGCCTGCTCTGGCAGCGCTGGGAGTTCTGGTTCTCCTGTCTGACCTTCGGTATCGTCTGGGCCTTGCTGGCCCTGATGCTGGTGGGCATCGAAACCCTATCGGTCTGTGTTTATGCCAAGGTGCGTAAATTCTCCCTGCACCCGGTGGCCGCCAATAAACTCACCGCATACGCCAGTATCCTGATGCTGGTCTGGGTGATTCTGGGCGGGATTCAACTGCTGGTGATGGTCTGGGTCTATGACACCAATTTACTTATCCGCTGGTCGCCGCGCTGGCAATTTGTTGCGTATATGCTTAGCTTTATGCTTACCCACATCGCGGGTCTGTTCTGGTTTGAGACCACCGTATACCGCGGCCTACGGGCCCTGCGTTATGCCAACCGCTAGGAGTTTCGTCTGTGGATATACCCCTCAGCGCCCGCGTGCAAACCCGCATGGGCATCAAAGGCCCCGATCCGCTGGATTTGATTCAGCACCTGATCGCCAATGGCCATGAGGTGGCCGCGTTGAATGCCGGCCAATCCCCGCGTCCGTCAGTCATCGCATTCAAACCTATCGTCGAATTTGTCAGCCCGGTATCGGGTCCGGCCCGGTGGCATGGCTTCGGCGATTTACCCCAACTACCCACGCTGCCCACAACGCTGGCCGCCTCCCCGCTACCCGCCTTTGATTGGGCGCTTAGTCAGATCATGCTGATGGATGATGGTCTGGGGATTCCGCTGGTCGGCTGGCTGGGGTATATCAGCTATGATCTGGGCTTGACGCTGGAAGGGATCAAATCCCCCCAACAACACACTGCCCAATGGCCCGGCCTGCATTGGTGCTTGTATGACCATTACTACCTCTACAACCACCAGACGCAACAATACACACTGGCCGCCTTGGAATGGTCCGCAGTACGACAGAAAAGCGCCTGGCAACGCCTGGACGACATGGAGCATGAACTGGGCCGGGTAGACACCGCCCCACCCTTGTCCGCACCCACCAGCCGGATGTTAACCCACACCACAGCCCAGGAGTATCAGCGCGGGGTTAAACGAATCTGTGAATACATCGCGGCAGGTGACATCTATCAGGCCAATCTCGCAGCCCGGTGGCAGGTCCACACGCACCGCCAACCTGCGGAGGTATATCGCGCCCTGCTGACGGAACATCCCAATGCGTGGGGTGGCTTGATCCATCATCAGCAGCACAGTCTGGTGAGTATCTCGCCGGAATTATTTCTGGAACGTCAGGGAAGCCAATTAACCACTCATCCCATCAAGGGCACCCGGCCCCGGTATTTAACGGACCCTCACCGCGATGCCGGCCAGCGCACCGAGTTGGAGCAATCGCCTAAAGAAGCCGCCGAACTGGCGATGATCGTGGATCTGCTGCGTAATGATTTGGGACGGGTTTGTGATTGGGGCAGCGTCCAAGTCACCCAGCCGCGGGTGATCGAAGCGCTGAGCACAGTTTGGCACACCTCCGCCATGATTACCGGGCAGTTGGCCCCCCAGAGCATGACGTGGGACCGTATTTTGACCGCCCTGCTGCCGGGCGGTTCGATTACCGGCACGCCGAAAATCCGGGCCACCCAGATCATCGCGGAATTAGAGGATTTCCAGCGGGAAGTCTACTGCGGCCACATGGGGTGGATCGGCGCCCGTGGCGAGGCGCTGCTGAATGTCGCCATACGCACCATTCTGATGCGGCGCGAAAGTGGTGCTCTGCCTAATTTTCAGGCGGATGTTTACGCGGGCGCAGGTATCGTGGCGGATTCCACACCCACGGCGGAATATGCGGAAGTGTGCCTGAAGGCCCAGGCCCTGCTGGCAGCGCTGGGTATTACACTGCCACCAACGGCGTAATCCCGCTATAATGGGGCGGTTGTTACGCTTTGCGCTCCCTTCTGTTGGGTAGAACAAGGCGGTTATACCCCCTACGGAGCCACGCATGGCGGCACAGTATCGTACGTTTCCCCGTACCAAATTCATCGCCACCTTGGGTCCGGCTTCGGCCAATTCGGAAACCCTGCAACAATTACTCGAAGCGGGCGTCTCGGTCTTCCGGCTTAATTTTTCCCACGGCGACAATGCCACCCGTAAACAATACCTGGACCTGATCCGTGCACACACCAGTGACCAGCCTGTAGCCATCATGGGTGATTTGTGCGGCCCCAAAATTCGGGTGGGGAAAATGGCCGGGGAAGGCATGGTCGTGGCCACCGGAGATATTATCACCATCCGCCGGGGTTATTTTCTGGGTCAGGACGGCATCATCAGTTCGAATTTTCCCCGGCTGATTGACGATTTGGAAGTGGGCCAGCGGGTATTGATCGAAGATGGCCTAATCCGCATGCTGGTGGTGGACAAACTGGCCGACGAAGTCCGCTGTCAGGTCACCACCGGCGGAACCATTAAATCCAACAAAGGGCTGAATCTGCCCAATACCCAGCTCAGTACCACCAGCATCACCGCCAAAGATTGGGAAGATGTGGCCTTTGCCATCGAACATGGGCTGGATTATCTGGCCCTATCGTTTGTGCGTTCGGCTAATGACATCAACGAGGTCCGCCGGCATCTGGAAATGAAACAGGCCCGGATAGACTTGATCGCCAAGATTGAAATGCCCCAGGCCGTGGAAAATCTGGCCCAGATCATTGAAGCCTCGGATGCGGTCTTGGTGGCCCGGGGTGATCTGGGCGTGGAAATGGAATTAACCGGCCTGCCGATTGTACAAAAACGCATTGTCGCTGCGGCCCAGGATGCGGGCAAACCCGCTATCGTGGCCACCCAGATGCTGCAATCCATGGTGGACAACCCCAGCCCGACGCGGGCGGAAGTCTCGGACGTGGCCAATGCCATTCTCGATGGCGCCGATGCGTGCATGCTCAGCAATGAAACCGCCGTGGGTAAATATCCCGTGCAGGCCGTGCTGACGCTGCGGCAAATCGCGGAAAAGACCGAAGACTACATCGAAGAAAATCACTTGGAGCCCAAACCGCCCAAGTTGCTGCAAATGACCCATCACCGCACCGCCGCCATTGCCCGGGGCGCCCGGGCGGTGGTGGATGATATCAACGCCAAATTGATGGTGGTCTGGTCCCAGGCTGGCGGTTCGGCCCGGTATTTGTCTAAAAACCGCTTTGGGGTGCCGATTATCGCCCTGAGCAGCGCCCCCGAGGCGGTCCGGCGGATGTGCCTGTATTACGGGGTCATCCCCATTCAGGCACAAGCCCCGGAAACATTTGATGCCCTGCCGGTGCTGGTAGATCGCATCGTTCACAGTTATCATTTGGCGGAAGTCGGCGATCGCGTTGTGATCGCCGCTGGCGCCCCGCTGGGGATCATAGGCGTAACCAACAGCCTATCGGTCCAGACCGTGGGACGCTCTTTGGACTCGCATTCTTAAAGGCAGGTGAACTGTGCGTGTAACCCTGATTGGCGGATGCCTGATCGCGCTGCTCTTACCCCTCAGCGCCTGCAGCGGCAGTAAGAAACGCCTGCCTGAACCACTGGCAGGCTGGCATAATGCCGATTACAGCATCGTCATGGGCCGGGTGCAGCGCCTGCCGGGGGCCACGCCCAAAGAGCCCACCCGCTGGTATTTGTTCTACACCAACCCGCAGGATGATGGTTATAAGGGCCGTTTTGCCCTGCGTCCGGCGGAACGTATGATCGGCTTCGTCGGGGGCGAACTGATCAAAGTCACCGGCCGTCCCACCACCGAACGCGATGCTGAATCGGGTTTGAATTTCTACGATGTGTACTCGGTCAAAATCTGGAGCAATCTGGACCGGGAATAATTTCCCTGTGCCGACAGCATGACAACCGACATGCATCGTGCGGGATAGGTGCGGTGGTGCCCCGCCGCTGTTTGATTGGCCTATGGTTCCATGAAAATGATCCACGTCTTGGTGTAATCCATGCTTTGACAATACGTTAGGCATCTAATCTCAGTTTGTGTGGGGGTTGAATTTATGT
>JBIJDM010000122.1:0-8341 GCA_044344145.1 Phycisphaerae bacterium | reverse complement strand
CACCCAAGGAGCCCCCCGATGCCACTGCGCAAAAATAAAGAAGGCCGTGAACCTTCGCTGCGGTTGTTAGGTGGTAGCCCTCAGGCTCCATCCGTTACATATGTGTCCAGCGGGTCAGCGGCCTTCTTTAATCGTTCTGGTTTCTCTTTTGAAACCAGTCTTATTGACTTGTCTATATCCCATTGTAAACAGCGCGAATCTTGATGGAAGCAAAATCCGCCGAGAATATTTCCGCCCCTGCAGCCCCGTCCGGCTCCTGCCGAACCGAGGGGTCATGCGGCTACGCGCTGCGTATTATTCCGCGCTGTCCGCAGCGGCGCATGCTACTATTAATGCTTGGGTTCTGCCTGCTGCTGGCGCTGGTTTATCTCCCGCAAAGTCAGGACTTCAAACTCTTCGGCCTCTACGATCAGGGCGCCATCGTCAAAGCCAACCAGATCTATTGGCAGCAGGGGTGGATTCCCACCCGCGACTTCGGCTATTCCTACGGATTGGGCAGCTTGCTCCTCGGCGGCGCCGTCTTACCACTCATGGATTACAGCCCCTGGGGCCATTGGCTATTGATGCTCGCCGGCCAACTCGCGTTGGTCGCGGCCGTCTGGTCCATCCTCACCTATCTGCCCATGACCCGCAGCTTGTGGCTGCTGGTTTTTGTCTCCTGGCCGCTGTGGATTCTGCCCAATTACCTCACCTACATGCACGTCTACGAAGCCGCCTTGCTGACCACCGCCATATCCCTCGCACTCCGGCAACGCTTCGGCTGGGCTCTGGCCCTGTGCACGCTGACCATTTTTCTCAAGCCTTCCATGGCCTATCTGCTGGGCGCGCTGCTCGTGGTCGTCTGGTTCTGGCATTATCGCGCGGACGGCTGGTATCGTACCGGCCGCCTGCTCAGTTTGCTCGCGCCCAGCCTGATCGTGGGGGGGCTGGGGGTCGCCTTACTCGCCCTATGTTTCGGCCTGACCGTGACGCTCCAATCACTCTTACCCCTGACCGGCGGACGCAGCTATCAGGCCATGGACTTCGGCTTCTTCCGCGCTGGCCGCGCCTTCTGGCTGCCCCAGTTGGCCAGTTTCTCGGACTACGTTTCCTACTACCTCTTCAGCCCCGCCGCCTGGTGGCTGCTTTGTACGGTGGGGCTGCTGACCGCACTCCTGCATCGCCCCGCCCTCTGGCGCAATACCCCGGCAGGTCGCCTCTGGCTCCTCGCCGTTGGGGTGCATTTCGCCTTTATTTTCCTGCTCTACGCTTGGCCCGGATCATGGATTTATTACTCCTGGGCCTTGGGGTTGGTCAGTATCGCCACCCTGTTGATCTGGCATAAAACCTGGCCCATCTGGCTGCTGACTCTCCTCGCCCTCATCGGCCAATTCGCTTGGCTGGCCAGTATTAACGATGCCTGGCAGTACAAACCCCGCGTCGCGTCTGCCGGACAACTCTGGATTTATCAGGACATGCAAACCGAACTGCAGGAAATCCAAGCCCGCACCCCGCCCGGCACACTCTGGCTCACCAACGGCATTTTGGAACGTATGTTGCCCAACGTACAAACCCCGCAAGTCTGGTTCCTCAGCCCCGAACTCCTACTCCCTGCCGACCTCACGCGCCTCCGCACCCAAATCCAATCCGCCCCCTGCGTGGTCACCTACACCATCTACGACCCCCGGCAGGAAGCCTGGAACTGGCCCAACCTCGCCGACCTACGCGCCCACTACACCCCCGTCTGGTCCAACCGCCAATTCACCATCTGGATGCCTGTAGTAAAGTAGCGCACTGAGCGTTACACCACCAACAGGAGTAAATCCATGCCCCACTTTTCTACCCGTAAAAAGCTTGTGACGATACTTCTGTTGCTTGGCGCGTTGACCATCCTATATATGGCTTTGGCTAAAAATAGTGTCTTGTCTTCATACTTATACTATCGCTGTATGGGCCAGTATCACAAACTGGCCGAGGATAAAAACTATTCTGAAATTGAACGTCGTCTGACCCAGATATGGGACTCTGAGGTATGCGCCGCGATTTTCGGCTTATGTACTAGTAGTGACCCGCTGGTGGTTGACATATTAGTTCGCGCGGCCCATCATCCCAAACTCTCCGTCCGTCGTTGCTTGGCAGATACATTGATCTATATGCAGCCCACCCATGCCCGGCGCATCGCGGAAGTGCTCATCAATGACCCGGATCAAGATATCCGTAACTATGCCCAAGCCTGCCTGCTGCCCGTCCCTGTTAATACCACACAAACCCAGCCCGCGTCCTAACTCATCTCAGCGCGCAAAATGCGTCGCTAGAAATTCCGCCGGCGTTTGGATCGCTACATCCCGGCGGGGGAAATCTTTGGGATTCCGCGTAATCAGGGTGGTGGCCCCAATTCGCACCGCACTGAAAAACTGGATGGCATCCTCGAAATCCGTTATCTCCGCATCCGTCGCTTGGTGAATAATCTGGGCATCCAACGGCACAATACTGAAAATATCGCGCAGGATACCCACCGTTTTCCGCGCTGGCTTCTGGCCTTTGAGCTTGCGCAGAATGTAGTAAAGGTTAGGCAGGCTTAGCGCCGACACATACGCCGTCACGCGACCGCGCTCCGCAAGTGTCCATATGTCTGCGGCATCGCCATAGAACGGCTCCCGCTGGGCCAGTACATCCAGCAGAACATTTGTATCGAGGAGTATGTTCACTTGCCCACCCCATACTTGTCCGCGAGTGCCTCCGTGAGTAAATCCCGATAGCCCTTACCCGCTGGTAACTTCACCACACCGCTCAGTTTCCGCGTCAAAGGGCCGATTTTGCCAGTTTTGGCCGGGGGTACCGCCATAGATTCCACAAACTGGCTGAACATCGCCGAAACGCTGGTGTTTTGCGCGTCGGCAATCTGTTTGGCCTTGTGTACCACCGTAGGGTCCACGCTTAACGTCAACTTGGTCATAACTGCAACTCCTTCGCGTACGTATATATTCAAAATAATTATACGTATCAATATACTGGGTTGCAAGCGCAATGAGGCTTCGCCCGGCCAAGGTTCCTCCGCTTGCCCCGACCCTTGGCTTCGGATAGATTGCTCCACTATTACCCCATGAATACATAAACCATGGGCTTTTAACGTGTTATATGTCGCAAGGGCGCAGCCATGATTACTATTCTCAAAACTCTCCGCCACGCCGTACCTTTGGCCGTCGCATTAGCCTTCGCCTCCACCACCTTCGCCCAACCCCTCGTCATCCCGCTGCAAGGCCCCGTCTCCGCGCTGCGCGGGCAGCACCCGCTCGAAGACCCCAAAACCGGCAAAGCCTACACCGGTGACTATATTGCCCAACCCGGCATCGTCACCGTTGTCCTGCCCTCCGGCAAGACCTACCCCTGCGATGTCCTCGGCACCCAAATTGGTTATGACAATGGCACCATCGGAGATATCCGACTCACCCCGAAATTACCCGACAAAGTCAAAGTCGCGGTACTCGTTCAGGAAGTGGATCGTTATCTGGCTGGCTGGAAAATTGCCCCCACCAAGGAACTCACCGATAAACTTGATCCCCTGCGCAAGGCCCCGCCTAAAGATAATGTGTGGATCAACGTGAAACTCCCCGTGGAAAATTGGTGTGCGCTCACGGTGGACCTGAACACCGAGAAAGACGGCACCGGCACACTTAAATTCGATTTCTGCGGCTCTAACGAGGGCAAAGAATCCGACAAAGTCCCCGGCAATGGGCAATTGTTGCCTTTGGGTGGGGCCGCCATGACCTTTACCCCCGACAGCAAAACCCTCATCGTTGCGAACAGCAAAATTGTCCTCATCAATCCCGCCACCGGCAAAGAACTCCACACCCTCCCCGGCCATGATGCCAGCATCTATTCCCTTGTGCTGGATCGCACCGGCAAACTCCTCGCCAGTGGGGGGGAGGATAAATCCGTCCGCGTCTGGGACCTGACCACCCATCAATCCCTGCAGGTTATTAAAGGCGCCGATGCCAAGGACGCCATCACCGAAGCCGTGGGTTTCACCCCCGATGGTAAAACCCTCTTCACCTCGGGCACGCTGGGCCTCAAGGCGTGGGACACCACCACGTGGCAACTCCAGCGTACCCTGGCGTATCCGGAAAAATTTGAAATCAATGCTCTGCAACTCACGCCTGATGGCAAACGCCTGGTGCTGTTCCGCAAGTGGGGCGCCGGTCCCTACGCCCAAATCATGGATACCACCTCGGGCAAAATCCTCGGGCAACTGGACACTGACCCCAAACTCCCCGATAGTTCTGCAAACGCCCCCGACGGTGTGGCCCTGACCGCCGACGGTAAACATCTCTTCACCGGCTCTTTCATGGGTGGGTGTGTGCAACTGTTTGATCTTACCACCGGCAAACAGACTGGCTCACGCTTTGTATGGAGTGTGCATAATCTCGCCGCCTCTGCGGATGGCAAACGACTGGCACTGGGTGGTTGGCACACCTCCGGGCCCAACTGGGTAAGTGTTTACGATGGCGCCACCCTCCGGCCCACCCACACCTTCCGCCCCTTCAGCGGTGTGTTCCGCGCCGTCACCATCTCGCCCGATGGTCGTTACGTCGCCGCCAGCCGCAATCAGGATGTGGGTGTGTTTCTCTGGGACCTGACCCGCGCCCCGGCTAAATAATATGCCTCGGTAGTTTTGCCCTGTGCGGGCTACTTACCCCAATTTCCACTGCCTTTCCCAGCCAATCTGCGTCATGCCCCATGCCCCCGCTGTATACGCGCGTGTCATCGGGCAATTTCATCACCCGCCGCAGACTCGCCTGCAAATCAGTCAAACTATGGCAACTCGTCTTGAGGTTGCCCGGTCCCCGTAACCTTTCGTTTTCGGAAAGCCGGAAGGACTACGGCCAGAGCGATTCCAGCGACCGTTAAGGGCAATACAACCAGCTCGAATAGGCTTGGGTTTGTTATATCAAAGAAGTCTGCGGTCGCCTCTCCGTATCCGTCTAGTAGGAGTGATTTCTTGAAGTGGGTCATACGATGGTTCCCGCGGATACCGTCGAAAAAACCGGGATTCTGCTGGATGATGTCATCTGACGTGATCACGTAATCCCATTGGTTGAGATTTTCTGTGACAAGACTGGATCTGTGCATGCGCCCCGCAAAATATAACACCGCAAACGCGACGATGAGACACAATACCTTCAGGAAGGCCTTCAACATGGATATCTCCAGAAATGAGGCTATCGTGCCGCATGGGGCATCGCGTGTGCGGTTGCATTCCGCCTAGATCATAAGCTCATAGCTGCCAGCGTACTGCTCCGCATATGCCCGTCGCAATAATCGGGATTATACGTATCGCATCCCGTTCTGGCTAACCACAATATTACCTCTCACCCCAACTTCCACTGCCGGATAAACGCATTCCCCTGCCGTTCCCAGCCAATCTGCGTCACGCCCCCATGCCCGCTGTATACGCGCGTGTCATCGGGCAATTTCATCACCCGGCGCAGACTCGCCTGCAAATCCGTGATACTGCACCCCGGGAAGTCATACCGGCCCACGCCCCCGGCAAACAGCAGGTCCCCGCTGAAGATCGTATTCTCCTCCGCACAATAAAACGCACATAGCCCCGGCGCATGCCCCGGCACGTGTAATACCTCAAATTTCAAATTCCCCACCGTCAATGTCTGTCCATCTTCCAGATACACATCAATCTTCCCCGGCGGAATCGTAAACGGCAGTTGATACAGACTCGATCCCGGCTTGACCAGCATCGGCTCATCCAGCCGGTGCATATAAAACTTCACCCCCGGCACCGCGCCCCGCACCAGATCATGATCCACCAGATGATCCCAGTGCCCATGCGTAAAAAACACTGCTTTGATTTTCAGCCCCCGGCTCTGGGCCAGTGCCAATAATTCACTTACCGCATCCTGTGGCGCATCAATCAGCACCGCCTCGTGGGTGGTTTCATCACCCACCAGATATCCGTTGGTATCCGCCAGCCCACCACAGCGTGTTTCGATAATCATGGCTCACTCCGTAGTTGTTTCATTATAGCCTGTGCCCCCCGGCTGTTCAGCGCTTCCAGCAGCGGTTGCTGTAGCGCTTGCAACGCCTTTGCCCCGTCGGTCTGCGTCATCAGCGTCGCCCGGGCTTCGCTGCTCCCGTCCGGCAACGCCACGATCGCCCGCACAATCCACCCCGGCTGCCGTACTCCGTTCACCATCCCGCGCGGCACCGCGCACACCCCGATGGGTGATTGGCAGTTCGCCCCCAGTGCCTTCACGATCGCCCGCTCAAATTCCCATGCCGCCCCGGTGGTCGCATCATGCAGATGCCCCAGCGCCGCCCGCATCATGGCATCATCACTACGACACTGCAGCGCCAAAACCCCTTGTCCTGCCGCCGGGATAAACGTCTCCACCGCCAGCGCTTCCGCCGTGGCCGGCAGCAGGCACGCCCGCTTCAACCCCGCCATGGCCAAAAACGTCCCCGCCACCTCGCCCGCTTCCACCTTGCGCAGCCGGGTATCAATATTCCCGCGGAATTCACACGTGGTCACATCCTTGCGTAGTTGTAACAATTGCGCCCGTCGCCGTTGCGACGACGTGCCCACCACCGCCCCTGCGGGCAATTCCGCCAGACTCGTCCCGTTCCAGCCGATCCACGCATCGCGCGGGTCTTCCCGCACCGGCGTGGCCGCGATGACCAGCCCAGCAGGGCAGTCCACCGGCATATCCTTCGCCGAATGCACCGCCATATCCACCTGCCCACTCAGCAGGGCGTCTTCGATCTCTTTAACAAATAGCCCCTTCCCGCCGATGCTGCTCAGCGCTCCGCTGGTAATCTGGTCCCCGCGGGTGCGGATGATAGTCAGTTCCACCGCTGCCGGGTCCAGCCAACGCTGCACCTGATCGCGGATCATGATCGCCTGTGTCCGGGCCAGAAAACTGCCCCGGGTGCCGATCCGAATCGTGCTGCGCGTCGTGGTCATAAAGTCTCGGCTCCCGCGGCGTTAGGCCACCACCGCGTCCACTTCGATTTCAATCAGCGCTTCGGTATCAATCAACCGGCCCACCTGCACAATGGTCGTCGCCGGGCGAATGTCGCCGAATACCGCGCCATGCACCACCGCGACCTTTTCCCATTCACTCACATCCGTAACATACATCCTTGTCCGGACCACATCGGTCAGTTTCGCTCCCAGTGCCTCGAGCGCCCCCGCGATGATATCCAGCGACCGCTGCGCCTGCGCGCCCACATCGGGGGTATACGTCTTGTCGGCGTTGATGCCCACCGTCCCGGTCACAAAGATCATCTGGCCCTTGCGTACCGCCCGCGAATAGCCCAGCTTGGGCTCCCACGCCGATCCGGTCGAACAGGTCTTCATACCGTGCCGTTCCACGATGCTGTATTGCGGTAAATTCGCCATCGGTTCATACTCCTGAAAATAAGTTAAAATCTCGGTCCGCCATCATATCCCAGCAGGGACGATAAATACAGTCTCCAGCACAACTTGCCTGCTCTGCAGCAGGTTGCGCAATCACCCCCGCCTGTGCGATGAAATAACTTTGCCCCGGCGGCGTTATACTCACCGGTACGACATCTGGTACGGTGTTGTTGCCGTAGGAATATTTCTTAAATAGCGGAGATTCTGTATGTTGAAGTCCCTGTCTGCCGGCCTCTTGGTAGGTTTGTCGCTGGCCAGTCTGGCCCTCGCCGCCGATCACCCCCGTCTGCTCATTTCCGCCAAGGAAATGGATGCCCTGCGTCTACGCGTCAAGCAGGAACCCTACGCCACGATGGTCAAAACCCTCAACGCCGATCTCGACAAAGACAACTGGGGCGTTGGCCCCGCCACGGCCGGTTATGACCAGATCATGTCCGCCCATCGCTACGCGTTCATGTATCAACTCACCAAAAATGATGCATTTGCCAAAAAAGCCCGCGATCTTCTGACCCCTTATCTTGAGGGGAAAAATTGGGCCAATGGCCGGACCAAAGGTCTGACGCTCTATGTCCAAGGTGCTTATGCCGGCTTGGTCTATGACTATTGCTACGGCGCCCCGTCCTGGGATGACGCCTACGCCAAAACCGTCTCCGCCAAAATCAAACAGATGGGCGATGTCGTCCTCAAAAGCGGCGGCGCGGAACAAAACAACAGCCCCGCCAGCAACTGGCAGGGCCTGCGCTACTCCACCGGCGGGCTGATGATGCTGGCCACCGATGAGCCCACCGATGCCACCGCCGTGGATGGTGCCTATGGCCGGGTTATTCGCTACTTGAATGATAATCTGGGCAACAGTCCCGCCTCGCGCGGCTGGAATATCGAAGGCCTCGGCTACACCTATTACCCCATGGGCAACGGCGTCGCCCCCTT
>JBIJDM010000119.1:0-8461 GCA_044344145.1 Phycisphaerae bacterium | reverse complement strand
AAGCCTGCAACCCGCCGTAAACCTTGTTCACCGAGGGGGTCAGACGCGTATCCATACCGATTTGCTGTAATACCTGGGCCACTTCGGGCTGGCTTAAAAATGCCGGACTGACCCGGCCCTGCTGCATGATCCGTCGTGCTTCCTCATTACCCACCAGCGACGCGAGCCGCTCACGGATGGGCACAGCCTGAATATAGATAATATTTTCCTGCTCCCAGACTTCCGGGCGGAAGGTCATATCCAAAGCGGTGAACAAATAATTACCGCCCCGGAATTTTTGATCATTGGTAATGGTGCGCAGACTCTGCCGGGCCCAGGAATCCATGATCTTCACGTGATCGTTGTGATTGATGGCCAGACGGCGCAACGGCTCGAGCTGGACGGAATCATAGAAACGGGTACGGTCGAGTGTGGCGGATTGCGTGGCATTGGTGGCCGGGGGCATGTCCAATGTTGGCAGCGCAGGCATCGTAGGTACCTGCGCCAGTGTGGTCAGCGCGGTGATCAGCACCAGCAGTATACCGCCAAGCGAATATAGGCAGCGCAACATGAATTAAGCTCCAGACTCGGATCGCAAAGCTGCGTGGCGGGCCAGTTCCGCTTTGCGCCGCAAGAGTAAAATCGGCTTGACGTAAAAAGCATACGCCACACCCAACATCATCATGATAGCGCCCAGCGTCATCGGCACGATGCCGGGGCGATTGCCCACCCCGAGCACGCTAAAGCGGGCCTCGGGCGGGGCTTTGTCATCGCCATCCCACGCCGCTTGGAAAAACGACAGCCCGGCATAGATGGTGGGTTGGTTTAACTGGGTGCTGGAGGTTAGCGTCTGGCCGGTCCGTAAATCTTCCAAGCGCAAATCCGAACGATAGTCCGCATAACTGTGGTCCGCATTGCGATGTTTGATGGCGGCAAAGCCTTCCAGCGTCACCCGCACCGGCAAGGGGTAACGCGTGGTGGATAGGACCAACTGCAGCCGTTCACCACCGGGTAAAATCACCACCGCAGCAGGATTGGCCAGCGGTGGTTTGGTCCCGGCAAACTGGGCCCACTGCACCAAAATCCGCTGGGGCTCGCCGGGGCCACTATGCACATCCACCTCAATCATACTGGTGCCCATGATATCCTGCGGTGTGGTCCGCACGGGACGCTGGGTGGGCGGCATAATTAAGGGACTGGCCACCTGCACCATGTTGTCGCTGGTTTGCTGGAGTGCAAGTTGCAGGGTCACCCCCTGCACCTGGACCGGCACGCCCTGTCCCACCCGCAGCGGTTGCGGCATAATCCGCTCCGCGCCACCGGCCGGACGCTGCAAGAGCGCATAGCCAGCGCCGTTATCCACGATATAAAACTGGTCCCGGCGGTTATCCAGCACCACGACTTCCAAGTCCTGATCCACCCGGGCCTGCACACGTTTGCGCTGGCCGTTTTCCATAATAAAATCCGGCGACAATTCCGGGAACCGACTCACCGCCAACCGTTCAAATGCCAACGCGGTCCCATCGGGATTCTGCCGTTTGATGGTCATATTCAGCGCTGAGCTCTGGGTACCTTCATAGCCTTTCGATAGCATCGGCATGGTCATTTCGTCGCCGACCGTAATTTCGTATGCCCCCATCCGGCAGACCCGTTCGGGGCTGGCCAGATTCAGCCATTGTGTCTGATTGGTGCTCTTGACCCTTACCTGTACCTGCCATGGGCCTTTGCCGGGGGTTTGCAGGAGTGCCAACCGCTGAGGGTCGCTGCGCGCGATGAATTCGATTCCGAACGGAGCGTCGGTACTGTCAATCACCCGCCGCACCGCATTGGCCTCCACCAACCAGCGCCGCGACTCGGCCTGGCCGGGGATACTCAGGGCAAACTCCACTCCGCGCGTGCCGCCGGTACCGGCCTGGGGTCGCCATGCCATCTGCGGCTGGGCAAAGGGATAGTAGCCGACGATATCCAGTTGCACCGGCGCCAACTGCGCATCGGCCTGAGCTAATACACTGCCGGGAATTTTGATGCTGAGAGGTTTGCCATACGCCGGGCCGTACTCATGAAAGATCGGCAGTTCCGGTAAGGGAATCATGGCCTGCGGGCCCAAGGGTTGGTTTTGGGCATCCACACGCTGCACATACAGCGCCCGTTCGTAGGCATCAAAATAGTGGGCGACACTTTGCTTGAGGAATACCCGCACCGAGCCTTCCATTTTTTGCGAAAAATAAACAAAGCACCCCAGCACCATTATCACAATCCCGATATGCACCACCCACACGCCGAGTTTGAAAATATTCAGCGGTATCCGCCGGAGGGTGACGATAGTTAAATTAACAATCAGGAGCAGCGTCAACACCACCATCGGCCAGGCGTTGAAGAATTGCATTTCGGTCATTTCCAGCCGGGCGCGTAAATCCGCCAGCCCCGACCCGATGGCGATATACACTGCCATCAGGAGCAGCCACAATATCCCCAGCCACACCGAACTAAACCGTCGAATCAGCCACGCTAAAGGGTTGCGCCCCGCACTGACACGATCCAACCCCGCCCCCAGCGCCCCAGTCACCCGCGCCACCGGCGCCAGTAACCGCTCCACCCACCACATCGGCAGTGGCGAGAGCGGAGTCTTGATGGGTTTTTCGGACTGTGTCATAGCGGAATCATAACGTCACAACGGCCAAAGATAAAAACATCCCGTATCTTAGGCAGTCTCCGGGGCGAAAGTGACGGATTTGGGCAATAATTCAGCATATGCCTACACCAGCTTGCGCACCACATATTGCACATGACTGGCCCGGCCGATGGCGGCGGGGTCGCGGCCGAGGAGTTGTTCGATTTCCACCAGGCGCTCAATGGCTTTAGGGTCTTTGAAGAATTTGCGGTTATTGCGCACGGGCAGAATCGTTTTACCGATGCGCGAAACCAGTTCCAGATTTTGCGCCCGGATCATGGCCTCCGCTCGCAGCGGGGACAGCATTTGGATTTCAAATTGATCCGCCTCGCGGTTGGCCAGCCACTTGGTCTTGCCGGTGCGGGCGAATTCGATCAATTCGTCCAAATCGCCGGAATCGGTGAAGTGATCCAACCCCGCCAGCAGGTTATCAATGGTAAAGGCGATGATCCCGCCGGGCTTCAAGACCCGCACCATCTGGTGCAGGCACGATGGCGGATCGCCGCACAGACACACCACATCGCCCATGGCGACAATCAGATCAAACGACGCTTCGGGCAGGGCATCCAGTTGCAGCGCATTGGCCTGCAGCAACGTGGCCCGCGCCACATGCCGGGCCATGTCGGGCTGCTCGGACCAGGTGGCTAGTTTGGTTTTGACTTCCGAAAGCATGGATTCGGACAAATCCACAAAGCTGACAGAATAGCCAAGTTTGAGGTAACGCAGCCCCCACTTGCCGGTGCCGCAGCCCAGATCCAGCACGTTGGCCTGCGGATTGGTGGGCAGGTGGGCCTTGAGATGGGCCCAGGTCAGCCGATCGTGAAAATCCCAGAAAGGATCATCGTAAATCGCGTCATAACGATGGGCGATGCGGTTGTGAAACTTACGATTACTGTCCGGGCGATAACGGGGCATTGCTTGGGTTCCTTTAGGTGCGGTCATTATAACATAGCGGCCGGGGTTTGACTTTCACCCGTCAGAGCGGACAATCGTGCATATGGCCAACACTGACCCAATCCTCATCACCGCGGCGTGGGTGTTTCCCGTGGCCCGGCCCCCTATCCGGGCTGGCGGTGTGGTGCTGACGGCGGGGCAGATTGTGGCCGTGGGGTCGGCAGTGGCTTTGGCCGCGACCTATCCTAACGCCCAGCGTTACGATTATCCCCAGCACATTCTGACGCCCGGTCTGGTCAATGCCCATACCCATTTGGAATTATCGTGGCTGCAAGGTCGGCTGCAGCCGCAGGCGTTTTGGGACTGGGTGCCCGCGCTGCGCGGCCTATACCCCCCCCCTGCGGATTTGCCGGCCGTGGTAGCCACGGCGGTGCGCCAAGGCGTGCAGGCCTGCTGGCGGCACGGCGTTACTTGCGTGGGTGATATCACCAGTATGCCCCAGTGGGTACGGCCGGTATTGGCGGAGATGAACATCACCGGCGTAAGTTATGGCGAAGTCATGGCGATCGGGACCGGACGCGGACAGGCCCAGACGCGGCGCGAAGCCGCACTTGCTGGGCCAGCGGGGACGATGCGTATCGGCTTATCCCCCCATGCCCCGTATACGGTGGATGGGTTGGTCCTGCGTGAACTGGTGACCTATGCCCAGCAGCAAAATTTGCCGTTGGCTATGCACCTGGCGGAAATGCCACAGGAAAGGGATTTCTTGCGCGATTTGTCGGGGCCGCTGGGGCGGGATTGGCCGCTGATGCAGGCTTTAGGCCTATTGACGGCCCCGGTGACCGCCCATGCCGGCGGGCCGATTGCGTGGGCCGCAGATTATGATTTGTTGGCTGCCCAACAACCACTCATTCTCGCGCATGTGAACGATGCCGACGAGGCGGAGGTTGATTTGCTGGCCCGCGCACCTGCCCGGCCGGTGGTGGCGTGGTGTCCGCGCACCCGGGCCTTTTTTGGTCACGATCAACGCAGCCAGCATCCCTATGGCCGGTTACGCCGGGCCGGGGTACAGGTGTGCATCGCGACCGATTCACTGGCCAGTTCCCCGGACCTTAATTTATGGGCCGAAGTCCGGCACGCCAGCCAGGTTTATCCCGAAGTCAGCGCCACCGCGTGGCTGGCCAGTGTGACCAGCATTCCTGCCCGCGGCATGGGCCTGGCCGGGCAGGTGGGCCAATTGGCCCCCGGTCTGCGGGCCGATGTGAGTATCTTCCCGACTGCGGTCACCGCGTCTGCCGATGCCACCCTCTCGGCCATAATCGCCACTTCCCCCCCGGCCAGCGCCGTATGGATAGCGGGCCAACAGGTTTAGATTCAACGCGGCGCGATTCGACACGATTTCGATTGACAAGAAGCCCGGTTGCACCTATTGTGCAGGCATATATGAGTGGGTTTTAGACCAACTACTGGAGGATACGCATGCTGACAATTTTGGCCCAATCAAACGGTTCCAGCACCTTACTGTGGGTGGTACTCATCGTCGCGGTGATCGCCCTGCTGGTATTCATTTCGGTAATTGCCCAATTCGCCTCGCTCTGGTTGCAGGCGTTTATGGCCGGCGCCCGGGTAACACTGTGGGAATTGGTGGGTATGAAGCTGCGTAAAGTGGACGCCCGGCAAATCGTGCTGTCCAAGATTTCCGCCATTCAGGCGGGCCTGACCCCGACCACCCAACAGTTGGAATCGCACTATCTGGCCTCGGGCCGGGTGCCCAATGTGGTGCGTGCCATGATCGCCTCCGACCGCGCCAAGCTCGGGCTGGATTGGACCAAGGCCACGGCCATTGATCTGGCGGGCCGCGATGTGCTGGACGCCGTACAAACCTCGGTGAATCCCAAGGTCATTGATGTACCCAACGCAGCTTCGGGCCGCATGACCATTGATGCCGTGGCCAAGGATGGTATTCAATTAAAGGTCAAAGCCCGCGTGACCGTGCGAACCAACATTCAACGCCTCATCGGCGGTGCCAACGAAGAAACCGTCGTCGCCCGTGTGGGTGAAGGCATCGTCACCGCCATCGGTTCGGCGGAAACCTACAAGCATGTGCTGGAAAACCCCGATTCGATTTCCAAGACCGTATTGCACAAAGGTCTGGATGCAGGCACCGCGTTCGAAATTCTCTCGATTGATATCGCGGATGTGGATGTCGGCGAAAACGTCGGCGCGAAATTGCAAGCGGATCAGGCCGAAGCCGACAAACGCCGGTTCCAGGCCGAAGCCGAAAAACGCCGCGCACTGGCCATCGCCCACGAGCAGGAAAACAAGGCCCTGGCCCAGCTCAACCGCGCCAAGGTCATCGAAGCCGAAGCCCAGATTCCCATGGCCATGGCCGAAGCCTTCCGCAGTGGCAACCTCGGCATCATGGACTATTACAAGATGCGCAACGTACAGGCCGACACCGGCATGCGCGAAGCCCTCGGCAGTGCGGGCAGCGAAACCCAGAAGTAAGCCCCTAGGGCGACGGGATAACGGTCATGGAAAAACGCGATCCACGACAACTGGCGCGGGATATTCTGGAAGGGCGCATTTCGATTGACGAATTGCGCCGCCAGCAACAGGGTGGTGCGCGTCAAGTGACACCGCCGTTGACCGCTCCCCCGCCCACACCGCCCACGGCCAATTCACTGCCGCAGGCCGTGGCCATGCCCCAGACGCAGCAATCCACCGCCCCACCGCCGATCCCGGTGCGGAATGACAATGCCGCCCAGCGCATGCCCGGCGCCACGCAAATGCCCGCGCCCCAGCGGCCCATCGAGATCAAGACCGCGCCCGTGGCCAAGCCCAAAAAAGTCAAAAAGATTACCAAGCTGGCCCCACCCAGGGACCCTGCTGCGGATGAGGGTGACGTTACCCACGGCCTACTGGCCACCCCCTTGAGTCAGCAACAGGTGGACACTCAGGTCAATACCAACGTGGCCCCCCCAACCAATAACCTCCAATCGCTGTTCCGCACCCGAAACCAACTGGCACGGGCTATTGTGACGGCAGAAATATTAGGTAAGCCCCTCGCCTTGCGCGACCCCTACGATCGGATTTAACCCGCCCCCTGGCCATGTGCAAAAATAGAAAAGACCGCCGACTGATCCATAATAAACCATGAAAATTGCTGAAACTGCTTTGGATACGCGTCTGCGGTCTATTCGTGTTTTTTGGTCTGCTTGCCTGCCACACCTCCTTTGGGTTACTACCCTATAGATACCTCATGACCTAAGTATCCCGTTAATAGGTCACGAAATCAAGTTTATTCACACAAAGAAAAAGCCCGCCGGGTTAGGGCGGGCTTCAGCTTGGCTTAATTATTCGCAATCACGCCATTACTTCTTGAATCCACACAACTTCGCCAGGGTCGCGGCCTTATCGGTCTTTTCCCAGGTGAAGTTCGGCAGTTCGCGGCCAAAGTGGCCGTGCCGGGCGGTTTCGCGATAGATCGGACGACGCAGCTTCAGCGTTTCAATGATGCCCGCGGGCGTCATATCAAACGTCTTGGCCACGGCGGCGGCAATCTTTTCCTCAGACACCTTGCCGGTGCCTTCGGTATCCACCAGCACACTGACGGGTTCGGCCACGCCGATGGCGTAACCGAGTTGCACTTCGACGCTATCGGCCAGGCCGGCGGCGACGATGTTCTTGGCCACGTAACGGGCCATGTAGCAGGCGCTGCGGTCAACCTTCGAGGGGTCCTTACCCGAGAAGGCCCCGCCGCCATGGGCGCCGCGCCCGCCGTAGGTATCCACGATGATCTTGCGGCCGGTCAGACCGCTGTCACCGTGGGGACCACCAATCAGGAACTTGCCGGTGGGATTGATGTGATAAATGATCTTGTCATTCCAGAGGTCAGGCCATTCGGCCATGATCACGGGCTTGATCAACTCGTTGATGATCCGCTGCTTGGCGGACTTAGAAAAGCTGTCGGTGCTGTCGAGGGCGGCTTCGGAATGTTGCGTGGAAAGGACCACGGTGTGAATGCCCACGGGCACGCCATTTTCATACGCCACGGTGACCTGGCTCTTGGCATCGGGCCGCAGCCACTTGATGGCGCCGCTCTGCCGCAGTTCCGCCTGCTTTTCCATCAGCCGGTGGGCCAGATAGATCGGCAGCGGCATGAGGCTCTTGGTTTCGGTGCAGGCAAAGCCAAACATGATGCCTTGATCGCCAGCGCCCTGTTTCTTGCCCTTGTCACCCTTCTTGCCCACCACGCCACGCGAGATATCCGCGGACTGGCTGTGCAGCGCCCGCAGGACGGCGCACGAGCGATAATCAAAGCCCGCCTTGGGATCATCGTAACCGATGCCCTTGATCACTTCGCGGGCGATGTCTTCGGCATTATTGAGCACGGCCACGGCCTTGGCATTGTTCACGGTCAATTCGCCGGCCATCACCACCAGACCGGTGGTCACCAGCGTTTCGCAGGCAAATCGGGCGTAGGGATCCACGGCCAAAATCGCATCGAGCAGACCGTCAGAAATCTGGTCCGCCACCTTGTCGGGGTGGCCCATGCTGACGGATTCGCTGGTAAACAGATACTTTGTGGGCACAGGCGTTTCTCCATGAATATCATTACGTTTCACGCGGCGGTGGCGCATCGCCTACCGTTCCGCTAGGAAAGCCCGTCATTATAAGGTTCGGGCACGCGCTTTGCAAAGTAACCCAAACATGACAGAATAGCCGCCATGATACCGATTGGAACCGATTGCCCTGTCCGCCGTCGTCCCTGGATGAACTATCTGCTCATCCTGGTCAATGTGGCGTGTTTTATCCTGCCGGGTCTGCTGGTTGATCCCGCCCGCACTCCGGCCGGAGCTGGTCACCCGGCCGTCATGGATAAATACATGCTCTTTGGCTATGCGCCGCAATGGT
>JBIJDM010000117.1:0-8463 GCA_044344145.1 Phycisphaerae bacterium | reverse complement strand
CCCCGGCATCAGCACATCGCCCTGGGCTGGCATGCCGATGCTGTCGGCGTGACTGGCCAGCAGATAATTGGCCGTGTCATAATCGCTGGCATAGACCACCACGCGTTTCTTGGCGGCCCGGATTTTGTCCAGATACCCGCCCAGTTCATTGGCCTGACTCAGTTTCAGACTGGTTGATTCCAGCCGGATCAATACCCCGGCCAAAGTATTGTCACTGGCAGCTTTGGTCAGAATCGCCGCCAACTCGCTGATGGCGGTGCCTTCGGCATTACCCATCAGGGAAAAATCCGCCGGGCGATTGGTGATTGCACCCGTGATGACAATCTCGGCAATTTTCGCCACCTTGCGGGCGCTGGGTTGGGTGGTGGTCGTCGCAGTGGCCGGTTCCGTGGCGGGCGCGGTTTGCCCGGAAACCAAAGCTACGCTGCCCAGAACTGCTGTCAGCATCATACCAGCCACCAAACGCGCGGGAAGGGACATGTTGAATACCTCATTTAGGGTAAAACTAGACTCTTGAGCCGTATTCTAACGCAACTTATCGTAGCACCCAAGTTTTCATTCTGCCGCATTTGCCCTCGGCGCATTCTTGGGTTCTAATGGCACCAAACCAGTGGTCCTTATATAAAGGTTGCCAATCATGCCCGAACTTCACAGCCTGATTCGTGATATTCCCAATTTTCCCAAGCCGGGCATCGTTTTTAAGGATATTACCCCGCTTTTGGGCGATCCCGCCGGACTGGCGTTGGCTGTGGAACTGATGGCCAACCACTTCCGGGGCAAGGGCATCCAATATGTCGTCGGGGCCGAATCCCGCGGCTTTATCTTCGGCACCGCCGTGGCGCAGGCGCTCTCCTGCGGCTTTGTCCCGGTCCGCAAGCCCGGCAAGCTCCCCGCCGACAAACTTTCGTATACCTATGACCTCGAATACGGCACTGACACCCTTGAAATCCACCGCGACGCTTTCCCCCGCGGCGCCAAGTGCGTCATGGTAGATGACCTTCTCGCCACCGGCGGCACCCTCTGTGCCTGCTGCGATATGGTCGAACAACTCGGCGGCCAAATCGCCGGCATCAGCGTCCTGATCGAACTGAGCTTCCTCAAGGGCCGCGACCGCTTCAAAAAGTATGATCTGTTTAGCGTGCTGAAGTACGATTCGGAATAATTAGGACGGACATAGGCGTTGCCTTGATCCAGATTTGTTGGTTTAGACAGGAATTTTGCCTTCTCTAGCTTGGGATATTGTAGGGTCACCAAAATGCATTACGAGATGATTCGGATCACACTGCATGCCAAGGAAATTCGCAAGGTCGTTTGTGAGCATTGTGGCCAAATATATTACTACGAGTTTTCACGATCTGGGACTGGTGAAGGCGCGATCCCCTTAGGCGTGATACTCCGGGATTATGTCCACAAAAGAACCCGTAAATGGGCACAAAAACGACTCGACTATAAGGTAAAAAACGAAGGCGATTTAGTCCCGTGCCCTAAGTGTAATTGGGTTAGCCAGGAACTCGTAGATCAATACCGCATGAGTATCATGCCCGAAGCGGGGCGCATTATATTATACGCCAGTATATTTTTGGGCTTGATTACGTTATGGATGATTACACTAGCCAACGTAGCCAAATCCCTAGAAGATCGCACAGCATTCAAAATAATGTCCATTGTGTGTGTAAGTATAAATATTCTAATGCCTTTATTATATTATGGGTTAAAAAATGCGCTCCGCAATCAAATTAATCCCAACCGAGATTACCCAAGCCGTGTGAATGTGCCGGTGGGTACACCGATGTCGCCTTTGGAATGCAAGCAAAATCTGTGTTTGTCAGGCGAGATGTGTTGGTCAAAGAAAATTTCCCACCATATTGTTCTGGGTGTATGAAACCGATGGTAATCACAGAAATATGGCGAAATGTGGATGGTAGAGGTTTGGAAGTTGTCCTCCCTCTGTGCGATTCCTGTGTGAAACAGCGATCACGCAAAATATTACTGCAAACTATCATTGTTGCGGTAATTTTAGTTTTGCCCTGCCGGTTGGTTCTAGGCGTCATGCCCCAAAATGACCAACTCGGGCTAATATTTGGTATGGCAATCGTGATAGTCATAATACCGGCATTGCTGTTTTATGCCCTTAGAGGCATTTTGTTCAAAAGATGCAAATGTGTGTCAACAGAACGTGGTATTTATAAAATCTCGCCGAAAAACCCGGAATATACCGCGTTGCTTGACAAGCAAATGACCCTGGCGCAAGGTCAGATTGTTCATGTTGAAATTGACTCGGACACCAACCTTAAACCAGATGTCGTTTGAATATCAGGTGTTTACGCCACAATCAGCATCGCATCGCCATAGCTGTAAAACCGATACCGTTGTGCGATAGCTTCTGCATACACCCGCTTAACCTCATCCAAACCAATCTTGGCCGCGACCAAGGCCAGCAGCGTGGATTTGGGCAGGTGGAAATTCGTAATCATGCCATCAGTTAATTGCCACGCATGGCCCGGCTGGATCAGAATATCCGTCTGGGCTTTCAAATCCTGGTGGTCATTGGCCCGCAAATTTTCTGCCGCCGCCGCTTCCAGCGTGCGCACCGTGGTGGTGCCCACCGCAATAATCTGCCGCCCGCGTTTCCGCTGCTGAGCCAGTGCGTGCAACGTATCCGCCGGGACCATAAACCGTTCGCTGTGCATGGTGTGTTCCGCCAGCGTCGCAGTTTTTACCGGCAGGAACGTTCCCAAACCTACCTGCAATTCCACATGACAACGCCGCACGCCCATGGCACCAACCTTGGCGAATAACTCCGGCGTAAAGTGCAGCCCCGCCGTGGGGGCGGCAATCGAAGGTCCCAGCGGGCTGGCCCCGGCATAAATCGTCTGGTAATTCGCCACATCCTGATCCGGGGGAACCTGTCGGCCTTCCTCCTGCCGGGCGTGTTCGATGTAGGGGGGCAGTGGTACCTGACCGATGGTGGCCAACAATTGCCGCGCGGGCAGCGGGGGGGTTACCTGTACCAGCCACTCGCCGGTACCCGGTACCCGTTCCGTCAGATCAAAGCGCACCGTTTCGGGCGCGCTGGGACAGGTCAGATACATCCCCGGTTGCAAACGCCCGCGTGAATTCAGCAGCACCCGCCAGGTGCCCGGCTGCAGTTCATCAATATACAACCCCTCGATACAGGCCCCGGTGGGCTTGTATAACCGTAGCTTCGCGGGCACCACCCAGGTGTTGTTCAATACCAACAAATCCCCGCGTGTCAGCCACCGCGGCAGGTCATAGAAATGCGCATGTTCCATCTGCCCTGTGGTCTGATGATACACCAGCAACCGGCAATGATCGCGCGGCGTGACGGGTTCACGGGCAATCAGTTCCGGCGGGAGATGATAATCCAGCTCTGCGGTACGCACGCTTACCACTGTGCTTCATTAAAGGGAGACAACGGACCCTTGGGCTTGGGTTTGGGCATATGCCGCAGCAGGTCCGCGCCCAGCCGCACGGTGTCGTCATGGTCGATCCGCCGGTTATAGTGTGACCCTTCCACCAGCGCCACCTTGCCGCCGGTCAGCCGGACCAGATCAAAATCGTCACCCGCCTTGGGATGTTGGCTACGCTGGGCATGGGCGGCCACCAGTGCGGCGCGTTTGAAGATTTGCGGTGATTGCACTTCCACCAGATTTTCCCCGCCCACGTATTCCTTCAGACTACCGCCAACCTTGCGGGCCAGCACCATGGGCATGGGAATATACGGCGCTACCGCATCCGCTTTGCCCAGCGCCTGTTCCAACGCGTCAATCACGCTGAATGGCACCGCCGGCCGGCAGACATCATGCACAATCACCGTGGTGATTTGTTCTTCCAGCTTTTCCAACCCCTTGGCCACCGCGCCGAACCAGTCCGGCCCGCCGGTGGTCACGCCCACGCCCTGAAATCCCAGATTGGCCGCATAGCGCGATTGAATCAGCGCCAGATCATCCGGCGCCACCACCAGCAATTGCTGGGCGATGTTATCGCGCGGGGTATACACCTCCAGCGTCCGCAGCAAAACCTCGCGGTTCTCCACCTTCGCGGCAAACTTGGACGCTTCCCGGGGCAGGCCCGGGGGACTGACCGCAATATACAATACAGCAATAGCCGACACGCGTGTATCCTCCAATAGTCCCGGCATTATAAGATGCTTCCCACGTCCGTGCGAGTCCGTTAGCCCCGGCCACTCCGTCGGGATATATATACACCCAGCAGGTTAATTCCCAGCAGCACCACAAACGAGATAATCAGCAGGATCAGCGCCAGCGCCGCCGCATGGGAAAACAGCCGGTTGCTCAGGAATTCGTTGATAATCTCGGGCACGATTTCAGTCTTACCGCGGCGCTGGCCGGAGACAAAAATCACCGCGCCATATTCGCCCACGCCCCGGGCAAACGATAACGCCATGCCCGTTAACACCGCCGGCAACAGTTCCGGCCAGATTACCCGCCGGAAGGTCTGCCAGCGCGAGGCGCCCATACTCGCCGCCGCCTCTTCAAATTCCGCATCCAAATCTTCCAGCACCGGCTGCACCGTGCGTACCACAAAGGGGAACCCCGTGAACATCAGCACCAGCACAATCGCAAACGGCGAACCATACCCATGCAGATAATTCATCGGCAGGGCGGTCATACCCAGCCCGGTCAGCCCCCAATTCGCCGCGCTTACCAACCCTTCCGCAACCGGATTCCACCACCCGGCAAAGAACCCCGTCTTATTGGCATTGGCAATAAACAGGTCGCTGAACGTTAATCCCGCCACGGCGGTGGGGAGGGCAAAGGGAAAGTCCACCAACGCATCCAGTAGCCGTCGCCCCCAAAAGCGATACCGCACCAGCACCCACGCGATGATGACTCCGATCACCGCATTGGCCACGCTCGCCACCAGTGCCGTGGCGGTGCTGATCCATACCGCATGTTGTATGCGTTTGTCTGCGGCGAGTTCCCCAAACTTGGCCAACCCACCCTCACTGCTGCGCAGCATTAAGCCTGCTAGTGGGATACATACCAGCAGGCTTAAATAAAGCAGGGTATAGCCCAGACTCAAACCAAAACCGGGCAATATGTTCTTGCGTCGTGACAAGCAGCGTTCCGTCTAAAGGTCCGGGTGACTTACTGCTTTGGCTGGTAGATTTTATTGAACACGCCGTCCTTGCTGAAGAAGCGGGCGTCAATATCCTTCCATGGGCCAAAGATGTCCTCATCATAGACGCCTTTGCCCGCGGGGGGAAATTTCTCGGTATAACGTGCGGCCACGGTGGCATCTGTGGGGCGCCAACCACTCTTGGCAATTACTTCCTGACCTTCGGGACTAAACGCGTATTTCACAAACGCTTCCGCTTCCGCGCGGGTACCTTTTTCATCCACCACCTTGTCCACCACCACCACCGGCGGACGGGCAATCAGCGTATATGCTGGCCGCACCAGCACCAAGTTATCCTTGCCGGTTTCCTGTTTGGTCTTGGCCAGCGCCCGCGTGCCCTCGGCTTCCCACGTGATGAACACATCGCCGATACCCTTTTGCAGGAAGGTATTGGCGCTGCCGCGGGCACCTTCGTCCAACACCGGCACCTGCGCGTAGACCTGCTGGGTGAAGGTTTGGGCTTCGGCTTCGCTCTTGCCCTGATCCAACTGATAGGCCCACAGTACGAGGAAGTTCAACTTCGAACCCCCGCCGGTAATCGGACTGGGGGTAATAACTTCCACCCCCGGCTTGATCAGATCCGTCCAGTTGTTGATCCCTTTGGGATTTCCCGCCCGGGTGAGATAGACCAATGTGCTGGTATACGCCGCGGAATTATTGGCATAACGCGTGCGCCATTCCCCCTGTACCAAACCCTTGCTGGCCAATAGATCCACATCTGCCGGCAGGGCCAGACCGGCCACATCCGCCTTCAGCCCGTCAATCACCGCATTGGTCTGTTTGCGCGAACCGGCATAACTGGTCTTAAAGGTGATCGT
This sequence comes from Phycisphaerae bacterium, assembly GCA_044344145.1. GTDB lineage: Bacteria > Planctomycetota > Phycisphaerae > WQYP01 > WQYP01 > JBAXGE01. The sequence continues at coordinate 2,482 of JBIJDM010000117.1, read as the reverse complement.
CTGTCCCGTTTCCGCTTTGTATTTCGCCGCATATGCTGCGGTCAGGTTATCCCATACCTCGCGCCCGGCATCATACGAAACCACCAATAATTCCTTATTACCCGAGACGGTTTCCTTGCTGGTGGATGTAGTCGGGGCCGTCGTGGGCTTCTGGGTTTGAGTGGTCGGTGCCCCCGGTTGCCCGCTGGGGCATCCCGCCAAAGTGCCAAACGCTAAAGTGAATAATCCTGCCCATGCCGCACGTGCCACAGTAATCATGTCATTCGCTCCTATGCATACAAAACCTACCAATATGCTAGGCAATAATATCCACATACCATGCTCGGTCAAGTGGGCGGGGGAAAAATGTTATTCAATGGGTGGCGTGGTTTGTAGCGACAGCTCTGCCGCCTGCAGAAGGTCCTTGGCGTTTTGGTACGTTAATCGGGCGCGGGCCGCGTCATACTCCAACCATTCATAGCCCTCGTGTTCCTTGGAGAATTTGACGGTGGCACAAGTCGTTTGCCCAATAAAGTACGTTACCGTCTTGCGGATAATCAGGCCCTTTTTCGGCGAGAAAAACTCGTAATACATCCGTTGACTGAAGTTACCCACGCGTTGGACGGTTTTAATGCCGGTTTCTTCTTCCAATTCACGTACCGCCGCCTCCCAGCTATTTTCGCCCTGTTCCAGGTGACCTTTCGTGAAGTCCCAGTGTTTGCCGTAGTCCAAGAGCAGGTACAGCCGTTTGTTTTCGACCCGCCGAAACAGCACAAACCCAGCGGAAAATTCCCGACGTACCTGCGGGAGGCGCGCGGCCTGAGAGGGGGCTTTGGAAGGGGATTTATGTGTGACCGCCCTCGGGTTGGGGGCAGGTTTTTTGGCGTTCGGCTCCATCGTACTACCTCATCAAACTACATGGTCCACAACAGCGACCACAAACTAAGTCGAATTATACCCAATTTTAGGCCTTGCGGGTTTTAGGCAGGCCCCCGACTTGGAGTTATAATGCCAGTGCCCACAACGTTACGGCTTTGCACCGGGTTGCGTGGCCCATGCCGCCGGCGTGGTCTGTCCCCGGCCCTGTTGAAGGATCGCTATGACTGCTCCAGCCACTATGCCCGTCTCCCTTTCTGATGGTCTGAAAACCTATCTCGAAGCCCACTGGGGCGAGCAATACGACCTGCATGCCCAACATATCAACCCCGCCTTTGTACGCATGCTTAAAACGATTGGCTTCAATAAGGCATATACCCGCGGCGAGGGGCCATACCTGTGGGACAAAGATGGCACCAAGTATCTCGATCTACTCACCGGCTGGGGGGTCTTTGCCCTGGGCCGCAATCATCCCAAGATCAAAGCCGTGCTCAAGGATATTCTCGATCAAAACCTGCCCAATTTGGTGCGCATGGATTGCTCGCTCCTGTCGGGGCTGGTGGCCGATAAACTGACCCAGCACGCCGGCGGGGATTTAACCCGGGTCTTCTTCAATAACTCCGGTACCGAAACCATCGAGACCGCCATCAAGTTTTCCCGCTGCGTCACCGGCAAACCCAAAATTATTTTCTGCGACCATGCTTTCCATGGTTTGACCACCGGCGCCCTGGCGATTAACGGGGCGGATTTCTTCCGGGAACGCTTTGGTGATCTGCTACCCCATACCGTACGGGTGCCGTTCAATGATCTGGCCGCACTGGAAAAAGCCCTCGCGGGCAAAGATGTGGCCGCCTTTATCGTCGAACCTGTGCAGGGCAAGAGTTGTGAAGTCGTGGCCGATGGTTTCCTTGAAGCGGCGCAAAAATTGTGCCATGCCGCTGGGGCGTTATTGGTATGCGATGAAGTCCAATGCGGTCTGGGCCGTACCGGCAAGTGGTTCTGTTTCCAGCATTGGCCCAATGTGCAGCCCGACATTCTCTGCACCGCCAAAGCCCTCTCGGGCGGATATGTCCCCGTGGGCGCCACCATTACCACCGCCAAAGTCATGGATACGGTATTTAACTCGATGGAACGCTGCGTGGTGCATTCCAATACCTTTGGGCAGAACGATCTAGCCATGGCCGCGGCATTGGCGACCATGCATGTCATGGAAGAAGACAAGCTCGTCGAAAACGCCGCGGCGATGGGGGACTATGTACAGAAGCGGTTACTGGAACTCAAATCGCGCTGTCCTTTCGTCTCCGCCGTGCGCGGCAAAGGCCTGATGTTTGCCATGGACTTTGCCCGGCCCACCGAAGGCTTCAAGCTCAAAATGGCCTGGGACATGCTGCATAAGCTCAACTTTGCGGTGTTTGGCCAGATGATTATCATCCCGCTGCTGCAGAAGCACCATATTCTGACACAGGTGGCCGGTTACCATACCGAAGTGATCAAGTTCCTGCCGCCGATTACCGTCAATCAGCAGGATATGGATTGGTTTGCCGACAGTCTGGACGATGTGCTGCAGGATACCCTGAAGTTCCCCGGCACCGCCTGGGACACGGTGTTCAATCTGGCCCGCGGCGCG
>JBIJDM010000118.1:0-8463 GCA_044344145.1 Phycisphaerae bacterium | reverse complement strand
AGGCAATTTGGAATCGGTAGAGCAGTATTTGCAGGAGCCATTCATTGATCCTGTACAAGACCCCGTGCTGGCAAATAAGCGAATAGCTGACATCGCAAAATATTTAAGAGGGCAAGATGGTAAGCATGGTATAAAGCGTAAAAAAACGAACAAAAAAATTAGCCTTCTTGATGCTGCAGCGGATATAGTTGCGCGTAGTAAAAAACCGATGACATGCCCTGAAATTATTGCGGAGTTGCCCCTTAAAACACGAAACAATATTAAGGGCAAAACTCCTCCGCGCACCTTAAATAGTTCAATCTGGAAAGAGATTAAGACTAATGGGTTAAATAGCCGTTTTTGTGCTGTGAGTGGTCGGAAGTTCATGGCGTATTAAAAATGGTGATCTGAAGCATACCAATATACGACATATTACCACTCCCGCCCACCCCGGTTTGACCAGACCGGGCCCTCTGACGTACAGTGAGAGATATGTTTGCTGGCATGCGCAATCTCGCCCGGTGGTTCCGCCGTTTCGGTGGGGTGTGGGTTTTGGTATTGGGTGCTATGACAAATGGGGTCTGGGCGGGATCACCCACCACGGTTCCGGCTACGATGCCGGCGTATCAAACCATGGCGCTGACTGCGGCTGATGCGTTGGCCGCGTGGGAACTGGGGCATTCGGCTGCGTTTACCGCGGCCTTGGAAGCCCAGCAGCGCGGGGCTTTAGCCAATTCCAAACGGTGTGACGAGGTCGCGCTGGTGCGCTTGGCACAGGCGCGGGCAGTGGTGCAAAACTTCCCCGTTACAACCCCCGATGCCGTCCGACAGGAACTGCGCACCTTGCTGAAAGAGGCGCCGGAATTGGCCGGAATTTTCCTGCTGGCCTTAACCCCGGCGGATGATGCCCCGGCCAGTCTGGCGGTACTCACACATCTGCGCCGCACCTATCCCGACGTGGTGCCCACCGCGCTGGAATGTGCGGTGGCGGCGGCGGTGGTGTGGGATACGCCCATCCGCGAAGGGCAGACTGCTGCGGAATGTCAGCGGCAGGCAGCCGAGATTTTTCGCCATATCACCCAGAAGCCCAAGGGGTATGTCACCGCCGCGCAGTTGCCGTGGCAAGTGGCGTTGTATCTGATGAATTCGCGGGTGGATGTGGCGCAACGCACCTGGGCTGCCGACAAGCAAAGCCTGCCTCAGGTCTGGGGTAAGGTGTTTTTCGATGTCGCGTACGATTTCAGCGATTTCAAACGTGGGGCATGGGAAGGCCGGCCGTATACGCTGGAAAATATCCGCAAATTCGGGGGCGTGTGTAAAGATCAGGCGCATTATGCCGCCGAGGTGTTGCGGGCGCAGGGGGTGCCCACGGCGCTATGCACCGGCACGTCCTGGCGCGGGGAGGGGTTTCACGCGTGGGTGGGTTATTTTCAGCCTGCGCCCAAAGCTAAATGGGATTTTTCCTCCGGGCGCTATCCCGAGCATAATTTCTGGAGCGCCAGCATCGTGGACCCGCAAACCGGCCAAACGATTACCGATGCCGATGTGGCGCTGACGGCGGAACTATACGGCGTGCCCCGGAATCAGCGGGTGTTGTCGGTGGCGCTGGCCCAGAGCGTCCCGTATGCCCCCGAGTCCCAACGTGCCGCGTGGGCGCAAGAGGCCCTGACCCGCAGCCCCGGCAATGCGCTGGCGTGGACGGCGCTGGTGGACCTGTGTGCCCGGGCGGATGCGCCGCCGGCCCTGTTAAGCCAGACGGCCACGACCATCGAGCGCTATTGCGTGGGGAAATATGACGAATTTGCCTTCCGGATGTACGTGCGCATGATCAAGGCCCGGCCTGTGGAAGAACAGATCACCAGTCTGCAGCGCGCGGTGGCCCTGTTCAAAACCCGGCCGGACCTGCAGGCGGAATTGAATTTATCGCGGGCTGATGCGCTGGCAACGGCCCAGCGTCATGCCGAAGCGCACCAGCTCTATCAGAGTTTGGCACGGGACTATGCCCAATATGGTCCGTTGGCCTTGCGGGCGACGGATCGGGTGGATGCCTATCTGCGGCAGCGGGGAGAACTGGACCTGTTGGTTAAAATTTACGCGGATGTCTGGCCGCAGATGAAACTGCCCCTCGCTTCGGGTTATGTGGCGACCACCCCCTGGTACATTATGGGCCAGCACTACGCCACTGTGCTGGACGAGCAGAAACAGCCCAACCGGGCCAAACAGGTCCGCAGTCTGCTGGCCAGTCGGCAAACCAGCCCGAATCCCCCCACGACCGAGCCGGGCCGTTAAGTCATTTAGACCATTTTGAAATTAGTTTGACAGATTGCGCTCTGCGAGTGAAGATAGCGGCAACACATTAGGGGTCTAAACGTGCTTAGCTTATTCTTTTTTGGTTGCGTGGTGCTCGGTGGCGCGGTCACCCTGTTGATGTTTGTGTTGGGCCTCTTCGGGGGGCACGATGCATCCAATATCGGCGACAGCCATGAGATCGGTCACACCGGCGATGTAAATCATGTCACGGCATTTTTCTCGGTGCGGTCGATCGCGGCGGGGATTGCCGTGTTCGGGATCTGCGGCAAGGCCGCAGAGGCGGCTGGATTGTCGGACGGGATTAGTCTGGCCATTGCCACGGGCGCGGGTGCGATTGCCATGGTGCTGGTGGGGCTGATGCTGCAATCCATGAAAAAATTACAGGCCGACGGCACGATCCGTTTGGAAACCGCCGTGGGGATGATCGGTCAGGTGTATCTGACCATTCCCGCCGCCGATCAGGGGCAGGGCAAAATCACCCTGACGCTGCAGGGCCGTAGTATTGAAGTGCTGGCCATCACCCGACACCCGCAAGCACTGCCCACCGGCAGCATTGTACGGGTGTGTGCGTTGGCGGCGCCGCAGGTATTTCTCGTGGAACCTCAACTGGAGACCAAGGTATGATGAATGTGATGCTCGCGCAAATTCCGAGTGTGGACAGTGTTGGCAGTTACTTCTGGGTGGGCGTGCTGGTCGTATTTGGCGGTATCACGCTGCTGAGTCTGCTCATGTTCCTGACCCGGAACTACAAACGGTGTCCGTCCAACCGCGTGCTGGTAATCTATGGTAAGGTGGCGGGGGGAACCTCGGCGAAGTGTATCCATGGCGGGGCCGCGTTTGTGGTGCCCATCATTCAGGACTACAACTGGCTGACGCTGGAACCCATGCAGATCGAAATCCCGCTCAAAGACGCGCTCTCGATCGAAAATATCCGCGTCAATGTGCCTTCGGTATTCACGGTGGCCATCGGCACCAATCCGCAGGTCATGCAGAACGCGGCGGTGCGGTTGCTGGGGCTGGACCTGACCCGCATCAAGCAGCAGGCCCAGGATATGATCTTTGGCCAGTTGCGCCAGGTCATCGCCTCCATGCGGATTGAAGACATCAACCGCGACCGGGAAAAGTTCCTACAGAGCATTCAGAATTCGCTGGAGCCGGAACTGCAGAAAATCGGTTTGGTGCTGATCAACGTGAACATCACCGACATCACCGATGCCTCGGGTTATATCGAGGCCATCGGGCAAAAGGCCGCCAGTCAGGCCATCCAGCAGGCCCGTGGCGATGTGGCCGAGCAGGAAAAATTGGGCGATATCCGCGTGGCCGAAGCCCAGCGGGAAAAAGCCGTGCAGGTGGCCAGTGCGGTCAAGAGCCGCGAAATTGGCATGCGCGAAGCCCAGCGGGAACAGGCCGTGCGCGTGGCGGAACTGGACAAGGAACAGAAAATCGGCGAACAGACCGCCAGCCGGGATCAGGCTGTGCGTTTCGCCGAATTGGAAAAGGAACGCAAAGTTGCCGAACAACGCGCTCAATACGAACGCGAAGCTGCGGTGAAGAATGCCGAACAGCAGATGCGTATCCAGATCGCCGATGCCAACTCCAAGGCGATCGCAGGCGAAACCAAGAGTCAGGCGGAAATCGTCGCGGTCAATGCGGCGTTGCAGGTCAAACAGGCGGAAGCGTATCAGTTGACCGAAACCCGCAAACGCGAAGCGGAAGCCTCGGTACAGACGGCCCAGAATCTGGCGATGGCCAAGGCCGCGTTGGCGGAAGCCGAACGCATCGAAGCCGAACGCCGGGCGGCGTTGGAAGCGCCCGCGAAGGCCGAAAAGGCCAAGATGATTGTGGATGCCGAAGCGGAAGGCGCCCGGAAACGCATTGACGCCGAAGCGCAGGCCGCAGCGACCTTTGCCCGGCTCAAGGCGCAGGCGATGGGCGACTACGAAATTCTGGCCCGCAAGGCCGAAGGGTTGAAGTTGATCGTGGATGCCTGCGGCGGGTCGAAACAGGCGTTCCAAATGTTGTTGCTGGAGCATCTGGACACTCTGGCCCAAACCTCGGCTCAGGCCATCAGCAAGATCAAGTTTGACAAGATTATCGTTTGGGAAAATGGGACCAAAGGCGGCGGCACGGCGGGATTCCTGCAAAATCTGGCCAAAACCATGCCCCCCATGCTGCAGGTGATGAAGGATATCGGCGGGATCGAAATGCCCGAATCCATCATTAAAGTGCACACGGACGAGACGGCACCGGCCCCGGAAGCCCCGGCGGCGGAAAGCGTGGCGGAGACCCCGGAAGCCCACGCGTAAGGGGGCCTTATTTGCGGCAGTTTTTTTTGTAACCGCTTGCCCCAAGGGGGCTTTGGGCGGTTATACTTAAAAGTATGAATATGAAACTTTTGGCAAGTTTATGTATCCTCGGTGCGGTCAGTCTGGCCGTCCACGCCGCCCCGCCGGGATGGGAACTCCGCAATGGCAATTGGGTGCCGGTGGTCCAACCGGGCACCGATACCCCCGATGCCCAGGTGGCGCTGATGCAGGCCGACCTGACGGCGGGCAAGCATGACGAAGTGGTCAGTGCGGCCCAGGACTGGGTGAAGGTCAATAAGCTGCATCCACTCATGCCGCAGGTGCTGCTGTTGCAGGGCGATGCCGAAGTGGCCCGGGGCAACCGTTACCGGGCGCTGTATTCCTACGAAGACTTGCTGAACAATTACCCCAATTCCGAATTGTACCTGCCGGCGGTGGAGCGTGAATTCTTCTGCGCGGCATCGTTTCTGAAGGGTTACAAACGCAAATTCCTGGGCATGCGGATTATCGGCGTGACCGATGACGCGCTGGAGGTTCTGGATCGCATTCAGGACCGCGTGCGCGGCAGTCCCCTGGCCGAACGGGCGGGGATTCTCGCGGCCGACTATTACTATGAAGATGGCCAATTTCCCGAAGCTGTGCAGGCCTATGCGGATTTCATCAAGCGTTATCCCTACAGCCAGTTCGTCCGCAAGGCGGAAATCCGCCGGGCGGAGGCGTCGCTGGCGACCTTCCGGGGCGTGCTGTATGACTTTACGCCGCTGATCAACGCCCGCGAACGTCTGGGCGCCATCAGCAAGGCATATCCGCAGGCGGCCGAGGGCTTGCAGGTGCGGGCCATCGAAGACCGGATTTATCAGTTGGAAGGCCGGAAAGAGCTGGAAATTGCCCGGTATTATTATCGGGCGGGCAAGCTTAATGCCGCGGCCTACTATTACCGCCGGGTGATCAAGAATTGGCCCGATACCGTCTATGCCCGGCAGGCCAAAGAGGAAATGGTCAAACGCGCACCGGAGTATGCCGAAAAGTGAGTAATATACTTTCCATTTCGTCGCGGACGTTCGCCTTGAGTCTGGTGGCGGTGCTGCTGGCGCTATTGGGCGTGGCCGGTTGCGGTTATTCGGGCAAGTCGCTGTATCCGACGTCGGTGCAGACCATCTCGGTACCGATCTTTGAGAACAAGACGTTCCGCCGCGATACGGAAATGCGCCTGACCGAGGCGGTGTGCAAGGCGATCGAGTCGCGTACGCCGTACCGGCTGGCCGCCCGTGAATCGGCCGATACCATTTTGATCGGTGAGATTGATTCCATTGAAGAAGAAGTATTGATCCGGACCAGTGGGATCAACCTTCCCGAAGAAACCAAGATCACGTTCAAGGTGAACTTCGTGTGGAAGGATCTGCGCTCCGGCAAGATTCTGGCCCGCAAGAAGGGGCTGACCGCCAGCGCCACCCATATCCCTGCCATTGGAGAACGGACGGCCGATGCCAGTCAGGCTACGGTTGAACGCATGGCCTGGGCAGTGGTGGATGAGATGACGGTGGATTGGTAAGTCTGTAGAGCGGTTACCACGTCGCGCGTTTGGTTTTGACCCAGGTTTTCAGATATTGCCCCGGACAATCAGTCCCGGCGTCCGCCAACTCCCCGTGCATGAAAATATCCTCGGCCCCGAAGTGGTAGAGGCTGCGCAGATACCCCAAAAACAATTCCAGATGGGTCAGTTGCACGGCGCTGGGGCGCTGCAGGTCAAAATTGCCCAGCAGCACAATACCGCAGTTATGCTCGTTGTGGTTTTTCACGTGCGCGCCCTGATAGGCCAGCGGCCGGCCCTGCCAGATGCGTCCGGCCCGGTCAATTAAAAAGTGATAGGCGATATCCGCCCAATTACGCTGGTTGCTGGCGGTGTGAAACTCACGGATGGCATCGAGTTGCCTGGTGGTTTCTTTCCAACTGTCGGCGGTGAACGGTTTACTCAGGCCGGAATGGTGGATCGTGGCGCGGTTGATGACGCCCATGGGTACAATGCGGGTCAGGTCCAGCGGGGCGGTGGTCCATTCGCTGCGGGCTTCGATGTCCACTGGGGCGGAGTCGGGATTGACCAGCGCCTGTCCTGTGGCATCAGGAAAAATTTCTGCGCCCAGATCGGGACAGCCTGCCGGTCGGGTGCTGGTGGTGGCCGTACCCTTGGGGGTGGGGTCAGTACCGCAGCCAGCCAACATGGCGGCCAAGGACAGGAACAGCAGCTCCCGCCGGGAGGTGAGTCCGGGTGGGGGTGGCTGGGGAGTTTGGCCGCACGCTTCGCACATGATTGTCCATCATACCATAGGGCCCCGGCTGGGGGGACAAGCGGTTCGAATTAGACCGGCGTTTCGGGTTTCTTGGGGGCCTCAAAATTCCAGCCGAACTTACGCATGACCCGCTTCCAGATGTTATGCAAATCATCCAGCAGCGTATAGGCCACGGGGGTGATCAGCAGACTCAGGAGCAGGGACATGGCCTGTCCGCCGATGATAACCTTGGCCATGGCGGCCCGGGGGGCGGCGCCGGGGCCTTCGCCCAGAGCCAGCGGAATCATCGCGGACACCAACATCACGGTGGTCATGAGAATGGGCCGCAGCCGCACGCGGTTGGCTTCCAGCACGGCCGGGGCGCGTTCCTGACCGAGGGCACGCAGTTGGTTGGTGTAATCCACCTGCAAGATACCGTTTTTCTTGACGATACCAAAGAGTAGGAAGACGCCCATGATCGAGAACAGGTTCATGGGCTGGCCCAGCAGAATCAGCGACAGGAAAGCGAAGGGAATCGTGACCGGCAGGGCCAGCAGGATGGCGATGGGGTTGGTGAAACTTTCAAACTGGGCCGCCAGCACGATGTACATAAAGACCATGGACATGGCCAACGCCATCATAAAGGCCTTCATGGAGTCGCCCATGGCTTTGGCCCGCCCGGTGAAGGTGGTTTGGTAATCCAGCGGAAGAATGCCTTCCTGACGCAGATCATTGGCGATGCTGGCGATGGCGGCGATGGTGGCCCCGGTATCCATTTTTTCCACGCGGGTCCACTTGAAGAACAGAAATTGTCGGCTGCGCGGCACTTCGACCAGATTGGCTCGGATTGAGACTTTGCGTTGCTGGTTGTAACGGTCAATCTGGGCGGTACCGCGTTTTTCGGTGAGTTTGGCCACCGCACTCAAGCGGACCAAACCTGCGGAGGGCGAGGGGATCATCAATTGTTCAATGGCTTCGCGGGTGTTGCGGTTTTCGCTTTGGGCCCGCAGCCACACATCGTAGCGTTCCCCGGTCAGACGGTCTTTGAAGTCGCCCACCACAATCCCGCCCACCATGGTCTGCAGGGTGGTAGCGATGGTCTGAATCTGAATCTTCTTATCACTGGCCTGATCGCGGATGGGGTCGGCCCACAACTCGGGCTTGCGCTGCGGTTGGTTGGTATCCACATCCTGCACGCCGGGCAGTTTGCGCATGCGGGTCAGAAACTCTTCCGAGGCCCGGTCGAGGGTGGCCAGATCGGTTCCGCTGAGGAAAAATTCAATATCGAAACTGGAACCGCCGCGGTCGCCGCTGCTGATGGAAAAGCGCAAATCCGGGAACTCGCGCAAGATTTGCCGGGCCTGATCCATGACGGCAAACTGGCTGAGACGCGGTTTGGGCCGGCGTTCCAGATCCATAATCCGCACGAAAATCCCGGCCGTGGTCACATCGCCACCCGCCCGGCCCGAACGGCCGGTGGTATCGCCGATGGTGGTCAGCAGATGTTCCACCGTGGGCAACTGGCGCAGGCGTGCTTCCACCTGTTGCAGTAATTCGTCGGAACGCTGCAGGCTGTAGCCGGGAGGCAGGGTGAGTGCGAT
>JBIJDM010000148.1:0-7249 GCA_044344145.1 Phycisphaerae bacterium | reverse complement strand
TGCACCAAAACCGCCACGCTGCTGCCCATCGCCAAGAAAGATCTGGCCAATCATCTGAATCTGACCAGCGAAACGCTGTCGCGGACCCTCCGCCGGCTGGATGACGCGGGGGTGATCAGCCAAAGCGAGGCGGGTATCGCCATCGCCAATCGGGAAGAATTGGAACTGATTATCGAAGGGCTGGGGCAGGAATAGCCGGGGTTATTGGGACTTATCCCGTTCGATCATCGCATAGGCATTGTGGTTGTGGATGGACTCGAAGTTTTCACTTTCGATCGAATACCACGTGATGCGGTCTTCCTTTTCAAAGCCCAAAGCCAGATCGCGGATGATGTCTTCGACAAATTTGGGATTGTCGTACGCCTGTTCGGTGACGAATTTTTCGTCCGGCCGTTTGAGCACGGCATACACCGGCGCACTGGCCGCGGCTTCCATAATCCGGACCAGTTCTTCAATCCACAGATTACCCTTGAAGCGGACCCGGGCGGTCAGTTCACAGCGCTGATTGTGCGCACCGTACTGCGAGATTTCTTTGCTGCACGGGCACAGCGACGTGGCGGGCACCTTGACGCCGAGGATAAAATCATCCGCGCCGTTGCTGGTCCCCTCAAACATGGCCACATAATCCATCAAGCCGCGGGCCCCAGTCACCGGGGCGGCCTTCTCGATGAAATACGGGAACTCCAGCTCGATATGCGCCGCTTCGGCGTTTAATTTGGTCTTCATCTCGTGCAGAATCGGGATAATCTGCTCGGGGGTCATTTGCCGGTGGTGGGTGTTGAGGATTTCCAAAAACCGGCTCATGTGCGTGCCCTTGCGCTCGCGGGGGAGGGAGACATACAGATTGATCCGGGCCACCGTATGCTGGGTGCCGCCATCGGCCTGCTTAAGAGTGATGGGATAGTGGACGTCTTTGACGCCCACCTGGTTGATGAAAATATTGCGCTGGTCGCCCGAACCCTGTACGTCGGGCATTTGTTTCTTAATCATGGTCAGCGTGGTCTCCGGCATCAAGGAACGCATAGCATACTCCAAATCAATGACCGCCTATCACTCACACATACAACCATAGGCTGGTCAGGGGCTCAGAAGCAAATGCGTACCTTGTTTATACTATATCGTTTTTCCTATCATAAACCTGCGTATATTCGGTTTTACTTCTTATAGATCGCGGCCGGGTCCACCAGTCGTGGCGCGGAGAAATCCAGCTTTAACTGGCCATTATCCGTGATAATCTGCCGATAGAAACAGCTCCGATAGCCATTGTGACAGGCACAACCGGCCTGCCGGACTTTGACAATCACGGCGTCTTGGTCACAATCCACATAGACCCCGACCACCTGCTGAACGTGCCCGGATTCTTCACCTTTGACCCAGAATTTGGACCGCGAACGCGACCAATAGGTCGCCTTGCCGGTGGCCATGGTCTTTTCCAGGGCCGCCTGGTTCATAAAGGCCACCATCAGGACTTCATTGGTATCGGCATCCACCGCCACGGCCGTAATCAGCCCATTGGCGTCGAATTTCAAATCCAAACCCGTACCCAGCTCACGTTCCGCGGATGCCGCCATGTCAAGAACTCCTTAAAACGGCGATTATAGTTTTTTTACTCCGCAATCTCCACCCCCCACGGGCGTTGTTTTGCTGTAACATGACAGCCCAACACGAAACTGACCAGACGTTTGGCAACTTTAGACGGCGTATTTTCATGATTGTGTGGCTTATAAAACAAATTTTCCGCTGGGCTGACCGTCTGACCATGCCCCTCGTGGTGGCCTTATTAGTCTGGCTGGCGCTGCCGATTGTGCAGGCCAAATTGGATATTGTGAGGCAGGTACAGTTCGTCGGCCATGCCGATGAAGCGGCCTATGCCCATATGGGCCGGAGTCTGCATGAAGGTAAAGGCTTCATGGTGCCCTATGTTTCGTGGCATTTCATCCCTTACGACAGCAATATAACCCGGCTGGAAGACCATTGGCCGCCACTGATGGGTCTCATGATCTGGCCGTGTTTTGCCCTGTGGGGTGTGGAACCGTGGGTGGCGAAAATTCCCGCCATTTTGATGGGCACGATAGGCCTGCCAGTAATCACGGCCCTATTGGCCAATGCGCTATCGAAACGGGCCTATGTGGGACTGCTGGCGGGTATTTTCATACTGATGGACCCACACCTGTTGACGGAATCGTTAAAAACGCTGTCGGATATTACCACCGCCGTCATGCTGGCAGGCTTTGCCTGGGCCTTGCTGAATGCGGTCAAACATCCCCGTTGGCATTTTTTGGCGGGGACATTTTTGGCCTGTGCCTGTCTGGCCAAGGGATCCGCACTGGCATTTTTGGGGTTGTATCCGGTGCTGACTTTTGTGGCCGGGGGCTGGCGGGCAGTATGGTCGCGTTGGCTGGTCTGGGGCGGTGTGACGTGCTGTTTGCTCATGGCCCCATGGTGGTACGCGAACTGGCGGGCGTACGGCCATCCCCTGCATAGTACCCAGCGGTACGTATCGGGTTACATCGCGATGTTGGATTGGGACGCGGGGTCGTATTACCCGTATTGGGGCCAAAATCTGCCCAAGCTTTCGGATCGCTGGGAACGGTTTGGCAATGGGACTTTTTACCCGTATCTAGGAGAAAAGGAGCCCAAGCTCGATCTCAACTCCAGTAAACCACTCCGGTTTGCATACGATGATCTGCTGATCCGTAACCGCGAGCAAGTGCTGCGGCAGGGCCTGCTGGGAACCCAGTCCCAGCCTAAATCGTGGTATGACTTTGGTGAATATGGCGCAGCGACATTGTCGTGGCTGTCCCAACAGCCCGTTTCCGCCAAACTTAAACAGCGGGAGGCCGATGAACCCGCGTGGGGCAATCCCCGGTATGTGTGGGATTGGACCAATCCCCTCTGGCAAATCCCCGCCGTGGGGGTGGTGATCTGGCTGGCCGGTTGGGTCCTGCTTCGCCCCATCGCGTGGCTGGGGGGCTTGACGGTTTGGCTTTGGCGGCGTTGGCGCGGGCAACCGCGTAAACATGCCTGGATCGGTAATTGGTGGTTGCGTTGGAATACGGGTGGGGAGCCGGGGTTGGCGCTGCTGCTGATTGCTGTGGTCCATGGCGGTTTTATTGTGTTCTGCTGGGAGGCATTGCCGCGATTAGCTTTTGCGCTCCTGCCCTTCACACTGGCATTGGGGCTGACCGGCTGGGCGCGTTTGCTGGAAGCGCCCCAGTGGATTCTGTTTCCCCGTACCGCACAACGGTTGGGAATAATCATCAGCCTCGTGGCCGTATTTTGGATTGGCTGGATTCATCTACGGCAACCCCGGGCCGTAATAATGGTGGACCCGGATAACACGGCGATAAATATACCGGCGCAAACCGAGGTGAAAGGCCAAAGTCTGACCATCGTCAATATCATGCAGGATAGCACGGAATGGATACTCACCCATGGGGAAGGGTTGTTATACCCCACCTCGGCGCTAGCCGAACATACCCCCCAGCAGGTGGCCCAAAAAATGTTCCCCGATCCCTTTACCACCCGGCAACGGCGGGACCGTTTCCCGTGGACCGATGCGAATAATTTTAATCCTCAAATTAAAGCCGGGGAGTGGATCAAAACCAACCTGCCCGCCGATGCAGTGGTATTGACCCGTTATCCGTGGCAGATGCTTTTCTATGCTCAGTCCAGCCAGAAAGCCGTCACCATTGCCTATGCCCGGCCGGAGACTATTTTCGCTATTGCTAAGTATTACCGCTGCACCCATTTTATTTTTGATATTGAACGCCCTGGCCTGCGGGAATATGTCGCGGCCAACCCCACCGGACTGGAACGCCTGCCCGATGCGCCTGTGGAGATGTATCAAATCCATTGGGATAAATTACTAAATGTAGGCCCCCTACCGCCGGATTTGAAACTAGAGCCGGAACAATACTGAGCAGGTTCTTAATTCAAGTCCTGTTCCCGAATCAGCTTGGCGAACAATCCCCCCTGAGCACACAGCGCATCATAGGTTCCGGATTCGACAATGCGGCCCTGATCAATGACGATGATTTCATCCACGTTGCGGACTGTGCTCAGACGGTGGGCAATGACAATGATGGTGCGACTGCCCTGCAGGCCGTCAATAGCTTCCTGAATACTGCGCTCGGTGGTGGAATCCAGCGCCGAGGTGGCTTCGTCGAGAATCAGCAGACACGGATCACGCATCAAGGCCCGGGCCAACGAAATACGCTGACGTTGCCCACCCGACAAATTGCTGCCGCGTTCGTTGAGCCGGGTATCGTAACCCTCGGGCAGGGCCATAATAAAATCATGGGCCTGCGCCAGACGGGCCGCGTGTTCGATACTCGCCTGGGTCGGCTGATCCGCCGCAAAGGCAATGTTGGCGCGGATGCTGGTGGAAAACAGAATCGGTTCCTGCAGCACGATCGCCGCCCGGCTGCGGAAATGTTCCTGCTTGAGCATTTTCAAATCATGCCCGTCCATGCGAATCGTGCCGGACTGCGGATCATAGAACCGCAGCAGCAGGCGACAGACCGAAGATTTCCCCCCACCCGAAGGCCCCACCAGCGCATAGGTGCGCCCGGCCTTAAAACGCCAGGAAAAGTCCTGCAAAACCACCTGATCGGGTTTGTAGCCAAACGTTACCTGATCGAAAACCACTTCGCCTACCAACGGAGGACTGATGGCCCGGGGATGTTCCGGCGGGTCGGGTGTGATATGCAGAATTTCATCAATGCGCTCCAGCGACGCCATGCTGTCCTGTAACACCAACATGCCGTCCACGATCCGCTGTACGGTACCTTCAATGGTCCGCAGATAAAACAGAAACAGCATCAAACCGCCAATGGTCAGCGTGCTGGGGGTGGTCATTACCATAAAGGCCCCCACCGTGATGATGACGATCTGGGTGCCCGTCACCAGACTCATGGTCAATGACTGAAACAAGCCGTCCAACCGCGATATCCGTTGCTGGGCATCCTTCAGTTCCGCCGATTGCGCGGCAAAGGATTCCAGCGTGTCATCCTCCGCGCCCGAGGCTTTCACCAGACTGATGCCGGCAAAGTATTCGGCCGCCCGGCCGGTCACCAAACTCTGGCTCTCCTGCATTTCCCGACGGCGTTTGCGCATCAGAGGACCAAAGATGTAGACTACCAGACCCGACAGCCCCATCAGCCCCATGGCCAGCAGCGTCAATTTCCCATTGGTCAGAAATAGCACGGTGGCCAGCACCAGAATGGTGATCGAATCCATGACCATCATGATGATGCCGCGGTCCACAAACTGGGCGGCGGTGGCAATATCGGAACTTACCCGCGAAGCGAGCGCCCCGGCATAGTTGCGGGCGAAAAAGTCCATGCTCAAGCGCTGCAGATGATGAAACAGGCCATGCCGCATCTCGTGCTGAATCGTGGCCCCGGTTTTGGTGCCAAATACCGAACGAAAATAGGTGGCCACACTCATGCAGAGCAAACTGCCACAGGCCAGCGCGATCATCAGCCACAGGGTATGAATCTTCGTGGTGTCACCGGCGGCGACAGCGGGCAGGATCTTATCAATGACTTCCTTGCCGATGAAAGGGGTGACCAACGGCATTAAAAACTTGATGACACCAAAAAAGATGGTGAGGACCAACAGCCGCCATTGATGCCGCAGGGGTGGGCGCAAGGGGCGCAGCAGATGGAACCAGGACGGAGCAGACCGTTTGGCAGAATTCATTCGATGTCCTTCAAGCTGGCACGGGCGGGGTGCCAACAGCGCAAGCCGACACTACGTAAATCGGAAAGCAGCATACCCCTGCCCGGCGGGGTAAGCAAGCGTGGGTGCCGAACGGCCCAAACCAGACGAAACGACATCAGGCCCGTGCCCCGCACATAAAAAGGCCGTTGTGGTCATCACAACGGCCTTACGGAGTTCGGTTCGATATGACTTCAGGCTTAGAAAGTGGCTTTCGGAATCATCATGCCGAAGCCCCAGCCATTACGATAGTTATCGCACTTCACCACGATATGGTTGATGCCCGCCTTTAATTGGATGGTAAAGGCGTCCGCACCGGCGCTGTAGCCGCGGCCCACTTCATGATTATGGACCACCTTGCCATTGACCCAAACCCGGATGCCGTCGTCGCTGCCCATCTTGCATACACATTCCCGGGCGTGGATGGATTCCACTGTGGTATAGGCAAACGCATTCACCCAGTCACGCAGGGCGATGACTTTGCCGAGATTGATCATGCCCCGGTTGTTGATCTTGGCGGGCACCCATGACCAGGTCTGCCCCTTGGCGGTGACGGGTTTGGTCACATCCAAACTGCCGTCTTTGCTGGCGGCCACCAGCGGGTCCACCGGAGTGGGGTCATCCAGTGTCACAGCGCCGTCTTTGACGCCGTCGAAGGGTCCAATCACATGCCAGTCGTCCACAAAGTCGGCGAATTCTTCCGCTTGTTTTTTATCCCATGAGGCATGCAGCACCTTGGGGTCCACCAGCGGGAACGCAATGCCACTGTTGGGCACCAGCGTCCGTTTGGCATCCAGATCCGGCAGCAACGGGCCGTGCGCGGCGATCATTTCGTCGCACATTTCGACAATCTTATCCAGCGTCAGCGTGGCCGCCGTGAGGGGATCAAACATCGCGGCCTGATACACGTGATCGCGCCGGCCTTCCATGGCCGCGCGGATGAACAGTTCGTGCTGTGACACGTGCGGCATCATGTAGGCAACCAGTTGCGGGGGCAGATCGCCCACGGTGGTAAATTGCAGGCCCGCGCGGTCCACCAGCGTGGGCACTTCGACAATGGCCGTGGCCGGCAGATTGGTGATGGCGCCGTGGTTGGGCATATTGCCATAGACTACCGACGGGGTGCCGGTGACGATCGAATGGATGATCGTGCTGCCATATTCATGGCTGCGTGTATGCTTCATCGCATCATCATTCTGGGCTTCTTTCTGCATGCGTTCGAAGTCGTCAATAATCCCATCGCAGCGGCGCAGATATTCGTCAATGGGCACGCTGTGTTTGGCGATCACATCCTTGCCCCGGGGAATGAAGTAGGGGCAGTATTCCGCGTTATGTTCGCTGGATTCGGTGATGAAATGGCCCAGCACCTTCATCAATTCAAAGCGGACTTTGTTGCTGCCATAGACCTTGGGGTCCTGCATAGCCTTAAACAGGCGCGGATACAAATCCTGGCCGTTTTTCATCAGCTTGATGTAAAACGCCATATGGTTGATACCCGCGCAGATGAATTCCACCGTGTGGGGGT
>JBIJDM010000024.1:0-20040 GCA_044344145.1 Phycisphaerae bacterium | reverse complement strand
CAAACCCACCGCCTGAATGTTGCTGGTCCGGGTGACCGTCTGCATATTCATGGACATGGGATTGGAATAGTTCAGCAGCACCGCTCGGGGACACAGTTCCTGCATATCCTGCGCCAGCCCCTTCATCAGGGGATAGGTCCGCAGGGCGCGGAACAGACCGCCCGGCCCGGTGGTATCGGCAATGGTGAAGTTCAGGCCATACTTGCGCGGGATTTCAAAATCCACCAGCGTCGAATCCATCCCGCCGATCTGAACCATGTTGATGACAAAATCCGCCCCGGCCAGCGCCTGACGCCGGTCCATGGTGGCTTCGATGGTGGGATTGGCGCCCAAACCCTTGGCCACTTTGCGACACAACGCTGCGCCCACGTCCAGACGTTCGCGATCAATATCCATGTAACTGAACGTCGCATCGCGGAATTCCGGATACGAGAGAATGTCGCCGGTAAGATTGCGGGAAAAAACCACACTACCCGCACCGATCATGGCCACTTTAATCATTGCGTTGAACTCCAAAAATAATCTGATACTACGGTACTGCAACCAGTCTACTTACACAATAATGACTAGGATAATACGAATATTTCCCAGCACAATAGCAATATCGTGACATTTATAGCATAATTGTGATATGGAAACGACCGTTTTAGCTTCCGCCCGAGGTCGCCCCACCACTCAGGAACCGTTACTCTGGTCCCAAGGGTGCGGCCATGAACGCATTCACGCCACCAGCGACTACCACTTCGACGCGCGCACGCGTCTGGATGCCCCGCACTGGGTCCTGCAATACACCCTCCACGGCAGCGGCTATTACCAAACCGCCAACCGCCGGGTGGTATTAGGGCCGGGGTCGGCGTTTCTCGACCACATTCCCGGACCCTTTCGTTATGGTTATGCGTCGGAACACGGGGCTGTGTATGAACAAATCTACCTCAGCTTTGCCGGGGATCTGGCCCAGACCTGGTGTCACCACCTGACCGAGCATTATGGTCACACGTATCATTTCGGCCCCCAAACGCCCATCGCGTCACTGCTGAAACGGCATATCTACGAACAGTATCAGGATCAGGTGACCAGCCGGTATCTGATCTCCGCCCGGCTGGGGGAAATCCTGCTGACCATGTGGGACGTACTGGCTCAGGCCCAATTGGCCACCACGCCACTGATTCAGCAATGCCTCGATTTACTCAGTCAGCCCGGCGTGTTGCAAAACACCACCCCCAGCGCTCTGGCCGGGAAACTTGCGATCACGCGCGAGCATCTGTCGCGGGCTTTCCATCATGTCATGGGGGTGGGCTTGCAGGATTACCTGATCCAGCAGCGTTTGGAATGGGCGGCCCAATTGTTGCGGGATACCGACTTGAAGCAGGAAGTCATCGCCCGGCAGTGCGGTCTGGGCAGTGGGAATTATTTCTGCCGGGTGTTCCGCCAACAGCGCGGACTCACCCCCGCGCAATACCGCCGAAGCCCCTGGCTGCATGGCAAAACCGCCCCCGGCAAGCTCAAGCCGACGGGTAATGGGCGACAATCTGCCGCGCCTTCTCACGCACCAAATTAATCAGTTCCGGCGGTTGCAGCACCCGGCAATCCGGGCCGTTACCCAAAATCCACCAGACAATCTCATCCAGTCCCGCCACCTGCAGCGTCATCTGCAACCGACCATCGGGCAGCCGAGTGATTTTCTGACTGGGATGCCAGAACGTATCGGCAATGGTATCGGCGAAACGGGCGGTGAATTCCAATTCGATGTCATAGACCTCCGCGCCGCGAATCATGCGCCAGGCCTGGCCCAGATATTTTTCGATGCTGAACTTGGGCGGGATGGCGTAACTGGTCGTCGTGGGCGTGATGGATTGGAAACGGCTGAGTTTCAGGGACCGTACTTCCTTGTGTTCGGTATGGTAACCGACCGCATACCAGGCCCGCTGATTGAACATCAGGGCGTAGGGCCGGAACACAAATGTGCTCAGATGGGCGTTCTCTGGTTCGCCTTCCTGTTGTTGGCGGGAACGGTAGACGCAGCGCACCGCTTTGAGCGCCTGGATGGCCTGGGTCATGCGGGCATGCCGGTCCAGCACTTCACCGCCGCGCTGTTGGGCCGCGGGATCAACGCGCACATGATCTTCGATGGTTTTCAGTTCCCGTACGGTCTGGGTGGGCAACATGGCGCGGATTTTAGCCACTGCCCGGGCGGAATCTTTGGCAAAAGGCATCTGGGGGCCGCCGCGCAGTTGCTGGGTCAGCATGACCAGCGCCAGCCCTTCCATGAAGGTCAGGTCCACCGGCCGCAGGAAAAAATTCTCCGGCATGTAATACATCTGCGTTTCAGTGTTGTAGTGGATCGGAATTTGGGCATCGCGCATGGTCTTGATGTCGCGACTCAGCGTGCGCCCCACCACACCGGTCTGTTCCGTCAGCTCGCGCAGAGTAAAATTCCGTCCCCCCGCCAGCAGAGTCATAATCCCGAGAATCCGCGTCAGACGTTTGTCTTTGGCGGTTTTGCCACCGTCCATCATGGTGCTGCTCCCAAAAAAAGTACGCACCATAATAAACGATACCCCCATACGGCAACAGCGCTTGTACCAAGGGCTTCGCAGGTCACGCCGGGAAATCATCCAGATATTGGGTATGGACTGGAGCAGAATCAGGCACGGTGCGGATTATTTGCGCCGCCGGCGCAGCAACAACACCCCACCCCCCGCAGCCAATAACGACAACGTGGAAGGCTCGGGCACCATGATTGTGGCGCTCCAGCCCAGGGTCAGGGGATCAGACGGACTCGCACCACCGGCAATATCGTTCGTCAGCGCATTATGATCCGTGGCATTGGCAATGCTGGCAAAAGCGATATTCCAGTTCTGCATCTTGCCCAGCACCGTGTTTCCCTTGCCGGGTTGCAGCAGGTAATCCCACGAAACCGCCATATCAACAAAAGCGGTCAAACCAAAATGTGACGCCCCCGTATCTTGGAAATCAATCGTACGAACATAACCCTCACCCACCCGTTCGGTACCATTGACACCATTGATATCGCGGGTGGTTTTCAAACCACTGCTGCCATCAATATCGTCCATACTGGTGGTTTTCCAGGTATTACCTTTGGTCGAGAGTATCTGCATTTCCAGACCATGATTGTTGTTGTTATTACTCTTGCTATCCCAGGCAAAACCATAATCAGGACGGCCGTCATCGGCGCCATAACCGAGCTTGTCAATCAAGACCACCACCGTATCACTGTACGTGCCTGTGGTCACTGCGGAACCCCAAGCCACCCGGGTACGCAAATATATGTAGTTCGCATCCGAGGCCCAGTACCCGCCGGGGAAGGCCGAGTCGCCCACAAAATCAAGCTGGCCTGCACCACCATCTTTGGCATCGTTAATGCCCGCTATGGGCGTCCATTTCGTTGGCCAGTAGTTATACGTCCCCCCCACTTGCGCAATTTCACTCGCCTGGCAGGGCAAAGCCAGCATCGTCGCCACAGTAAACACCGAAGCACAGGAGACAAAGGCCAACCCGCCCCGACGGCCGCACCACATTATGAAAGTATTGATCGTCATATCTCTCGTCCCTTAAGGTAATACACCAAAAGGCCTTAAAAAATAGCATATTCCAATATACTCAGCGTTATATAAGTAATCGTACCAGACGCGGAGATCGCCAGCAAGAATTGTTAACTTATAAGACCTTTTTTTTCTTTTTTTAATATCGGACACAATCTGGGCGATATAGGGCAGATTCACCCCCGTAGCCGGGACAATCATGAAAAGCTTCCATCCGGACTCCCTGAAAGTGTCACAGGAATCCATATCTAGTTTTCGCTTTTATATCGCCCCACGAGCAGCATCAATCTCCGCCAACACCTCCGCGGGCAGTGGTTGAGCTACGCTGGCGACTTCCAGAAACCGCTGCAAGTGCGCCATATCTGCCGTACCACCAATGGTGGTCTGCAGACCGGGAACACTGCGCGCATAACGCAGACAGAATTCGGTCCAGTCACAGCCCAGACGCTGCGCGCAGTCGCGCAGCCGTGCGGCCGCGGGTAGCAGCGAATCTGCGGGCTGTTCGCGCCGGCGCTGTTCATAGCGTACCGGGTCGCCCAACGCCCCCGCCACCGTGCGCAGGGCCCATAGTGGAATGCGTTGTTCCTGCAACACCTGCCACAGGGCCGCATCCGCGTCCTGTTGCAATGGGTTCAGGTACAGGACAAAACCGTCAAACGCACCGCGCCGGGCCAGCGGTACCAGCGCCGCCGAAGAAGCCACGTCACATTGCGGGCAGAACCGGGCCACTTTACCCTCGCGCCGCAGGGCGCTGCAGGTTTCGGCGATTGGCCCACCATGCAGAAAATCATGTACCAGCGGACCGGGGCCGGTTTCGGTAAAGACCAACTGGGCCACGGCGATCTGCGCCACCCCCAGCCGGCGCAGGGCATCTTCCACTTCAAAGCGCAGCAGCCGCGCCGAACCACAGCGAATCTTGATCAGCAACGGCGGGACCTGGCTCCGGGCCTCGTCAAAGGCCAACCGCAACACCATATATGTGAACCCACGATGATACGTAGGGCTGGCATGAAACCACACCCCGGCCGCCATGGCCGTCCGCGCCACCCGGACGTAATCATCCAGTCGGCTCAGATCCTGCCCCAGCGACATACAACCGAAGGTAAATAACGATGGTGAAATTGCGGTCATCATACGGCGCACTATAACCCTCACCCGCAAACCACTCAAGGTAATGGAAACGCCCTCGGTACCAAGCGCTCATCCAAAATTGCGAATTACGGCCAATTTAGCGCTGTTGGCCGAGTAAATAATCCTCCGATTCTCCATCTCACCGACCCCAGTTGCCCGCCAACCGCCCCGGCGTTATACTACTGGGCTTTCGTTGGCTGTGTAGCTCAGTTGGTAGAGCAAGGGATTCATAAGCCCTGGGTCGCCGGTTCGAGTCCGGCCGCAGCCAGATGTCACCTCTGGCCCGCGCGAACTTCTTGGGGAAGTTTGACCTTGGCGGGCCTTGGTGACGAGACTTTTTTGGATAGGAATCGTAAACATGAAGACCGACATCCACCCCACGTACAACTACTGCACCGTCCGGTGCGCCTGTGGCAATACCTTTACCACCGGCTCGACCCAGAAAACCATCCAGGTAGACCTCTGTGGCACCTGCCACCCGTTCTACACCGGCAAGCAGAAGTTTGTGGACACCGCTGGTCGCGTGGAACGCTTCCAGAAGAAGTTCGCGAAGTTCTCCGCGGCCCAGACGGCCAAGAAGCCCAGCTAACGTTCCTGTCAGCTTATTCTGGACGCCGCGGTGCGCGACGCGCCCCGCGGCGTTTTTCATTGGTAGTGCCATGAGTGATGTTTCCGCATTATCGACCGGCTATCAGCACATTCTGGTGCAACTGGCCCACCTGCAGCATCGTCAGCAGGATATCGAAGCGGAAATGAATGACCCCGATGCCAACCTGCCTACGGTCAAACTGACCGGTCTGGCCAAAGAACATGGCCGGCTGCAACGCATGCTGGCCCCCTATCTGGAATACACCCAACTGCAAAAACAAGTGGCGGACCTGAAAGAAATGGTCGCCGGCACCGATCCCGAAATGGCCGCCATGGCCAGCACGGAGCTGGCGGAACTGGGGCCCAAACTTGACGCCAAAATCGAGCAAATCGTGGACGCCTTCCTCGCGGCCGACGAACTGGGCGTGGATGCCCTGATCCTGGAAATCCGCGCCGGCACCGGCGGGGATGAGGCCGCATTATTTGCCCGTGATCTGGCCGAGATGTACCGCCGCTATGCCGACAGACGCGGCTGGACCTATGAAGTGATGGACTTTTCCCCCAGCGATCTGGGGGGATTCCGCGAAATCATCATCAATATCAGCGGGCCGGGGGCTTGGGCCACGTTGGATATGGAGGCCGGCGGTCACCGCGTGCAACGCGTCCCCGCCACCGAAGCCAGCGGGCGCATCCATACCAGCGCCGCCACCGTGGCCGTCATGCCCGAAGCCGACGAATCCATTATTTCCATCAACCCCTCGGAAGTGCGCGAGGATGTCTCCCGCGCCGGCGGACCGGGTGGGCAGAACGTCAATAAAGTCGAATCCGCCGTCCAATTAACCCACCTCCCCACCGGCATCACGGTGCGCATTCGCGACGAACGCAGCCAGCACAAAAACCGCGACAAAGCCTGGAGGATTCTGCGGGCCCGCGTCTTCGAACATTTTGATGCCCAACGCCGGGCCCACCGTGTGGCCCAGCGCAAGCAAATGATGGGCTCGGGCGATCGCAACGAACGCATCCGCACCTATAGCTTCCCCCAGAGCCGGTGCACCGACCACCGCCTGAACGAAAATTTCCCGCTGGAAAAAATTCTCAGCGGTGATATGGACGACCTGCTGACGGCCATCCAAAAACGCATTCGCCAAGACCGTTTGGCCAACCTGACCATTGCATAAGCGAGCGCCCCATGCTATTCCCCGGACTGGTTTCGATTACGTTCCGCAAACTGACGGTCGCCGAAATCATCGCCCTGTGCCAACAACACCAACTGCGTAGTATTGAATGGGGTGCGGACGTGCATTGCCCCTGGCAGGACGCCACTGTGGCCCGCGCGGTGGGCGAACAGACCCGTGCCGCCGGTCTGGCCATCTCGGCTTATGGGTCGTACTACCGTTTGCTGAAATCTGCCGAGGAAGGCATGACCTTCCCGCAGGTATTATCCGCCGCGCAGGCGCTCGGCGCTCCGTGTGTCCGCGTCTGGGCGGGAACGCAGGGCTCCGCAACTGCCACCCCTGAATATCGCGCCGCATTGGTGGCCGAAGCCCGCGCCATCGCCAGCCAGGCGCAGGCCGTGGGCATCAAAGTTGCGTTTGAATATCATGACCGCACACTGACCGATACCAACGATTCCGCGCGGCAATTGCTGACCGAAATTGACCACCCCAATATGCGGGTCTTCTGGCAACCCCACAATGGCAAAGATGCCGACTATAACTGCACCGGCCTGACCAATATGTTGCCATGGGTGGAGTCGGTGCATTGCTTCCACTGGTATCCCGAGTCGCAGCGCCTGCCTTTGAGCGCGGGTCAGGAGCGTTGGACCCGTTACTTGGAAATCCTGCGCACCGCCGGGCGACCGTTTCCGGTGAGTCTGGAATTCGTGGCCGGGGACACCGTGGCGCAACTGGCCGCTGACGCCGTCACATTGCACCAGTGGCTTGGAAACTAGCTGGGTATTTCCCATAATCCCAAAGCTTGGTTATAGTACCACTTGACCGCAAACGCGGCGTGTACCAGCATTGGTTGCTACACCTATTTTTTTAATCTGAAAGCATCGCGCCATGGCCCTGCAAGCAGTACTATTCGATCTCGACAGCACCCTGATCTGTTATGCCCCCGGCGGGCGCAGTTTTGAGGATTTTTGGCTCCAATATCTGGCCGAAGCCGGCATCGTGGTGCCCGATCCCGCCGCCCTGACGCAGGCACTGATTAAGGCCCGCAAGAAAATCTGGAACGATGAAGACGCGCAGCGTGTGCATCGGGTGAAGATGGTGGCAACCATGGCTGGCGTATTACAGGACGCCGCAACCAGCGTGGGCCTCGCCGTCCCCTCAACCATCGCTACGGCCAGCGCGCAGGCGCTGGTGGACTATCTGGTCAGTCAGTGTGTGTGCTTGCCCGATACCGTGGCCGTATTGACGACACTCCGCCAGCGCGGGCTGAAACTGGGTCTGATTACCAATGGCGATGGCTACATGCAGGCCCAGAAACTCAAGCAGACCGGGCTGGAAGGCTGGTTCGACTATCTGGGCATCGAAGGTGCGTTGGGCTATGGCAAACCCGATCCCCGTGCATTCCATAATGCTTTGGCCCAACTCAAACTCACCCCCGCCGAAGTGGTCATGGTCGGCGACAACCTCGGGCACGATGTGCAAACCGCCCAGTCGCTGGGCATCCGCAGCTTCTGGCTGACCAGTAAACCCAAACCCGAAATTCCCGCCGAGGTGATTTTGAACCGGTTGGGTGAATTGCCGGAACGTCTCTTTGCGTAAACTTGGCACCTGCGGGGCAAACTTGCGGGTTTAGGTCCACACTTACACCTTCGCATCCGCCGCCCTTTGGCGTTATAATTCGGGGTTTTAGGTCCGTTACTGACTGATACCCCGTTTTTAGGAGTTTGAGCATGGCAGCGAGCAAGCGTCCTCTGGTTTTGATCATCCGCGATGGCTGGGGCGAAAATCCCAATTCCGATATGGATAAGTTCAACGCCATCAAACTGGCCAAGCATCCGGTGGATGACCGTCTGATGCGGGAATATCCCAATACCCTCATCCACACCAGCGGCGAAGATGTCGGCCTGCCAGTGGGCGTGATGGGCAACTCCGAAGTCGGCCACCAGAATATCGGCGCCGGCCGGATCGTGGATCAGGAAACCATGCGCATCACCCGCCGTATCCGCGACGGCAGCTTCTTTACCAATGGCACGCTGGTCAAAGCGTTCGCCCATGCCAAAGCCAAGGGCACCAAGGTGCATATCCTCGGCCTGTGCTCCGATGGCCGGGTCCATTCCGATCTTGAACATGCCTATGCCCTGCTGGAAATGGCCCAACGGCAAGGCTTCCCCGGCGACCGCGTGCTGGTCCATGCCATCACCGACGGGCGCGATACCGCCCCGCAAGGCGGCAAGGAGTTCCTCCGCCAGCTCGAAGCCAAAATCCAGCAGATCGGTGTGGGCCGCATTGCCACGATCGTGGGCCGCTTTTATGCCATGGACCGCGATAACCGCTGGGAACGTGTGGAACAGGCCTATAAACTGCTGACCGAAAATGTCGGCGTGCGCTTTGATTCCGCCCAGGCGTGCCTGACTTCCTATTATGCCAACCCCACCGATAGCTCACGCACCGGCGACGAGTTCGTCACCCCCTCGGTCATCGGCCAGGGTGGCAAGGTGCAGGATGGCGATGCCGTGATCTTCTTCAACTATCGCGGCGACCGCCCGCGCGAACTGACCAAAGCCTTCGTCTACGACGATGCCACGCTGGCCAAGCAGCCCAATGGCGGTCTGAAACGCACCACCTGCCCGCAGAACGTGTTCTTTGCCACCATGGCGGGTTATGAAACCGGCCTGCCGGTGGAAGTGATCTTCGACAAGCCCGAAAAAATGGCCGATATCTTCGGCATGTACATCGCCGATCAGGGCTTGGCCCAACTGCGTTGTGCGGAGACCGAAAAGTTCCCGCATGTGACGTTCTTCTTCAATGACTACCGCGAACCGCCCTTCAAGGCCGAAGACCGCGAAATGGCCCAGTCGCCGCGCGATGTGAAGACTTATGACCAGAAGCCCGAAATGGCCGCCCACGAAATCACCGAGATTATGCTGCGGCGTCTGGAAGCCAACCAGCATGACGTCTATGTGGTGAACTTTGCCAATGGCGACATGGTCGGCCACACCGGCGTCCTGTCTGCCGCCATCAAGGCCGTCGAAACCGTGGACGCCTGCGTGGGCAAGATCATTGCCAAGCTGGAAAGTATCGGTGGCAGCGCCATCGTGACCGCCGACCACGGCAACTGCGAACAGATGTGGGATTTCGAAAACAACTGCCCGCATACTGCCCATACCACTTTTGACGTGCGTGCGATTCTGGTTGATCCCCGCGTCAAGGGCAAGGAACTACGGACCGGTGGCCGGCTGGCAGATCTGGCCCCCACGGCGCTGGCCTTGCTGGGTCAGAAGCAACCCTCGGCCATGAGTGGTGGCAGCCTGCTGAGTTGATAAGTCTTTTTTATTCATGCACTTAGACACCCCCGCGAAGCCCTTTCGCGGGGGTGTTTTTTTATCGTCCCAAAATTGCGGCAATAAAGCGCCGTTGGGGTCGTTATATTTCCGGTGCATGCAGTTCGGATTTCTTGCCGGAGTCGTATGTTTATGCGCAAATCGCAATGTTGGCTGCTTGCAGCCGTATCCAGCGTAATGTTGACGGTTGGATTGGTTCACGCCGGTCGGTTCGATGACTTTACCCGTCGGTTTCAAAATCCCCCCGATGCCGCGCAAATTGATGGCAGCAGCTTTCTGGGCGGTAAAGGCACCGAATGGCTGGTGGCTGGCGGTTTTCAGCCCAATGGCCAAGTGGTGCTGATCGGGGTCACCCTCGGGCCGGTCTTGGAATTGGACGGAAACAAAGCGCCCGTCAAAGTCCTCGGGACCGACCCCGGCGTCCCCGCCGCGCCGACCGAACCCATGGAAAAAGCCCGTGATGGCAGCCCCAAAGTCGGCACCTTAACCTGGCAGCATGGCAACAGCACGCCGTTCATCGCCATTCTAAGCGAAGACCTGAAGACGTATCAGCAGGTTACCCGTCTGCCTTGGGGCCTCGGGGCTGTTACCGGCGGTAGTGTGGATTCCAAAGGCTTTATTTACCTGACCGGCCCGGCCGGAGCCACCGATACCGGTGTACTGGGCCGTGTGGAAGTGATCAACGCCGGCGAGAACGGTTCCAAGAAACCCAAATGCGCGGCCATCTGGCTGGTCAAACTCGATCCCACCGCCACGCAGGTGGTCTGGGCCAAAAAGGTCGTCGGGTCCTCGACCTTACCGGGCGTGCGCGTGACCGATGCTGACGAAGTGGTTCTGACCGGACCGGATATCCGCACCTTCACCACCGACGGCAAGGTCAAAGGTGTGGTCGCTGTGCCCGGCGGATTGGAAGGCAATGTCTCGGTCAATCCCAAGGATGGCACCTATGCCCGCGGCGGGGAACATCATTGGGCCACCGGCCGCGAACCTTGGCGCTGTCCGACATTGAATATTTTCAAACCCGATGGCAAGCAACTGTATCAGTTGTACGATTGGGGCGGGCCGATGGTGGGCACCGACCGCTTGCGCGAAGTTTCCGATACCGCCATTCGCGGCGTCGTTTACGATCCCGAAGGGAACCTGATTATCACTGCGTGGTCGGACGGCGGGAACTCGGTAGCCCGGCGGGAACCGATAGATATCAACCGCATGCACGGCAAATTCGAAAAAGGGCTGGGCTTCTCCAATTGGGGGGCCAATGTCCTGTCCGCCGCATATATCATCAAAATTGACACGAAAACCTACAAGGTTATGGGGGGAACCCTTTGGTCGGCGTATCTCAGTGGCGAGAAGGACAAACCCAATTCCATCTGGATTGATACCCTGGGCTTTGCCACGGATGGTTCTGCGGTGATCGCCGGGCGCTCGGCCCACGGGCTCATCCGCACCGGGACGCACCTGACGCAATTGGGCTACCCCGCTGACATGCCTCCGGCCGGCGATTATATCACCGTACTGAATCCCGACTTAACCTCGCTGCGTTTCAGCGTAAGTTACTTTGGCGGGGGCAAGGTAATATTGGGCGATGGTGATCGTTGGGGCTTTGCCTCGGGCAAGGTCAAAGGCCGACATAAGCTTCTGGCCCTGACCGGCGCCAAGGTCGAAGGCGAAGCTTATGGCATGACCGTTCCCATGCCCAGCCTTAAAGGTCCCCAAAACAAATTTGGCGGGGGTTTGCTGGACGGCTATTTCGTCCAATTGGATTTGGGCGCAGCCAAGTAATTTAACGCTCGCAAGCACGCAGGAGAATCGCTTATGTACGCTAAAGTTTCACGCCTCCTGGCTGGTATGGCACTGCTCGTCGCGGTGGTACTGCCGGTCTGGGCACAATCAAAAAATGGTCCCATCCTGCCCGCGGCCGGGCAGACATTCAATTTTGAAGAGGGCACCTACCGCTTCGTCAATAACGACGCGGAATTCCGCGACCCCACCGAGACCAAGTGGCCGAATTTCTTCTGGGGCAAAGGTACCGGCGGCCAGGTGGTGTATCAGGACGGCGCGCTCAAGGGTCAGGTCACGATGACGTTCTCCAACGCCACCCAGCCCAACGGCGACCAATCGCGCCGCGTGCTGGGTGAGTTGTCCCAGAATGAAAAATATCCTGCCGTTACAATCAATATCAAAAGCATGGGGCCACTGGGCACCAAAGAGGTTCCGGCATTTGATAAACATGGCAACCCCACCGGCAAGACCCGCAACGAATCGGTCTACACCCCCGATGCGGAACTGAAAATCGGCGAAAAAGTCGTCAAAATCAACGCCACCATCAAAGCCCAGTTCATTGCCGAAAAAGACCAAGTTAATCGTCTGACTCTGGAAGTCAAAGCCGCCATCAAGGCGAAGGATTTGGGGCTCAAGGCCCTGCCCGCTGAACAGGAAGTGGTAATGACGGCCTGGCTCAACGGCGGCCCGGCTGCGGCACCGAAAAAGAAGAAGTAATCCCCAAAGGCGATAATTCGAAGCCCCCCACGTGGCCAACCGAACTGGTTGGCCACGTTTTTTTACAGACCCAGATGACAAGGCTATACTTTTGGTGTATATCTTCGTAGGGAAACACACGGCAGATTTTGTGTGATATGTGCCCAGGAGGAACAACGATGAATACAGTTACCACCCCCATGGATGCTCTGACGGCCATTAAGAACCGCGTCAGTTGTCGGGACTACAGCGAACAAACCGTGCCGGTGACACTCATCGAGCAGATTATTGACGCTGGCCGCATGGCCGCCACCGCGCGCAATGAACAGCCGTGGGAGTTTGTGATTTTCTCGGATGAAATGCTGCGTCGGCAGATTGCCAGCATGACCGAGAACGGCGCGTTTATCGCCCATGCTCCGATTTGCATCGCAGTATTTTGTATGGAAACCAAGTACTACGTGGAAGACGGCTCCGCCGCGACGCAAAATATGCTGGTCGCCGCCACAGCGCTGGGTGTGAGTTCGTGCTGGATCGCCGGGGATAAGAAACCCTACGCCAGTCAAATCGCCGCGCTGCTCTCGGTCCCGCCCACCTACAAATTAGTCACGATGGTCACCCTCGGCTACGCAAAGACGGAAAAACCCCGCGCCCGCAAACGGGCCTTGGATGAAGTGATCCACTGGAACCGGTTCTAAGCCGGGTGCCTACTCATGCCCATGGTGCGGGTGGAGGGGGCGTTTTTCTAGTCTGCGCTTCATTGGCAATTTGTATGCGTTCTGCTTCCCAACGTGCCTGCATTCTTTCATTCTCGCTAACCCGATAGGGCACGCGCTCAAGTGTTGTCCACATGGTACCGCCCCGGCAATAAGTCGCATAGGTTACAGCTAAAAACAACATCCCATCGATAGGGAAATAGGACTTCGGTCTCGATCTCGGGGCGACTTTTTGTTGGGGGGTTGATAACCAAGGACCAGTCCAACCAAATTCACGCAATTTGTCGTCTGCAATCGGGGCATTCATCGGATAGAGCCTTTCGCCCTCCTCCATATCAAAGTTTAACATTAAAATGTGACTCTCGCAGACCGCCAGGCTGTGCAACGTGGAACACAACCAAGTACCAGAAACACCATTATGGCCACAGAACTCAAGCAGGTAGCTGTAAGATTTTTCCATGACATCCCCTTTCTTGACGAGGTCAAGATTAACTTTGTTGATGCATACATGAACGAAGTAAAACGACGTTCGTCCAGCTTAATGCGGTTTATCTGGACATGCGGATACCGCCAACGTGGCACGATTGCCGCGTCTAGTCTGTTTTCGTGGACCGCTTTGACTCTTTGAACCATTTCCAACCACTGGCCGTCTGCGTCTTATTATTCCAGTTATAAGTTAGGACTCTCAAGCATTTAACGACTGACGTTTCGGGATGAGGCTCGTAGGACGAAAACATTATTTCTAATTTTTCTTTAAATCTTTCCGCATCTTTCGCGTCAATTACTATTACAACACCAAAATCGAGGGGTGCGTCACTGGCTGAACCAAAGGCCATCCGGTAATCTGCCTGTGTTTCTTTTGAATGATTCGCTTCCTGGTGAATCGCAATCGCATATCGTATCGCTTGCTTTACTGCATTTTCAAAATCATTTATATCATTCCTTCGAGTTGCACGTTTTACTTCAAATACCTCAAAAAACGCATCTCTTTGCCATCTGTCTGGCCCGTTCCGAGTTCGGACCATCAAATCAATACCACCAGCACTAACGGCAAGTTCTCCGTCAAGTCTTAGACATACACCAATTTCGGTAGGCCGTCCTACCCAGCAAACAGCGCGTCGATCTTTGAGGCCATGAACGTTTTTTTTATTGTGGACCACTTTTTCTTTAGCTTGTTTTTTAGGACCAATCAACGCATAGGCTAGTTGCCACTGAATTTCTCTTTCCTGCTCTTTGCCCTTGCCCCACGCCTCGCGACAATCCTTTAAATATTCATTAATATATCTAGCGTCTGACCTATCCCCACTCCATGTCCATGCGGGGAGGACGGCGTCCTCCTGCTTAATACGTTTCATTACCCTCTTCGATGAGTCAGCCTCATTTGGTAAGCATTCCCACGTCGGGCGGAATGTATAGCGTCGTTCCGCATTCAAATTAATCACCAGCTTCCCAATTTCTTTTCCTAGCATCTGGACACTAAGTGTTGCATGGCCGTTTGCGGCTGCTGCTGCCTGCCCTTGTGTCGTCGAGAACCATACCCCTTTACGCGATCTGAGTTGAGACTTACTATCCGCAATGTTTGTTTTGATCACGGGTGCTACTTCCCTGATTTTCTTGCGTCTTTCAGCGAGTCTTTCCTTGCCCGCAGGGGATTCCAATCGTTCCAGAACGACTTTTTCAAGCTGTGCATATTTACCAACTCCCTGTTTCAGTTCCACTGCTTGTTGATCTGTCATTGCAAATTCTCCTTGAATAAAAGTAGTTTATGCGCTTCACTTTAAGATCAAAACGGTTGAGACGCACGCCTGCTAAAAAACATCCTTTACGCGTGTTGTAGACTACGAATAGTGCCGACTTCCCACCATTCGCCATCACCACACCGCTTCACATTGCCGAATACGGTCTCGAATTGCTCCGGCTGGTCGGTGTGGATGGGGACAAGTGGTGCGTTCGGAAAAACGCTGCGTAACTTGACCAAATCCGCAACGCTAGCATGGCCGGAGGTGTGGCACATGTCAAGGGGAATCTGGTGTTTTTCCAGCCAGGCCAGGAAGGGCTTCTGTTTTTCATCCTGCAGATAGCCGGACCATAGCGAATAGATCAACCGCGCCCCCTGCAGGCAGCCCAGGGTGGTGAGTTCTTCCGCCATCGAAGGCCGAAAGAGCATTACCGAACGTGCTGCCGTCTCCGCGATTTGATCGCCATAGATACGGTAGGGCTTATACAGGTTGGACACATCAAACCGCTCTTTCCAAATAATCTGCCGTTTCTGACCCGCCGGCAAAAACACCCGGGCATATTTGCCACAAGCCCCGAGAATGGCCTCATTCCCCGTGGCCCGCAGGATATGGGCGGTATACATATCGAGAATCAGCGTGCGCTGCGTCTTTATGCAGGCCCTGATAATACTCACGATCCGGTCAATATTCTGGCCGGAGCACCACACCAACGGCATGCCCTTTGTCTCATTGAACAGGGACACAAATCTGGCTTCCAACTCCGCTTCCGTGGGAAAACCGCCCTCGGGTTGCATACGCCCCAGCGTGGTTCCCTCCATAAGCAGCACATCCACCGGCGCGGGCGGGCAACGCAGCAACTCTTGAAACAACGCGCCCATGCGGCCATGTGCCCGCAGGTCGCCACTGTAAAACAGGCCGGTACCATCAGCCTCCACCAGCACGGCATACGAATCAAACGCCGAGTGGTCCACCCGATAGGGGGTAATCGTAAACGGCCCCCAAGTGAAGGGGGTGCGATCCACCAGATGTGTGACGTTGGTTAGCGTCAGCCCCGCCGGGGTAAAGACCCCCGCCGCTTCCAGCACGCTGGCCGCGCCCTGACCGATGGCAAAGCTGGTCTGCTCAGGCAGCCGATAAGCCAGACCATAATGGTCCTGATGCGGATGCGAGATCACCACCCCCAGCAGGCTGGGATCAGGTTGCTCAAAGCCTTTGATCGGGTGCAGGGGGAACTGGTCGGGCTCTTTCACATCCAGTGGCACCCCCACATCCAGCACCATCCGCTGGCCCTGGGCTTCCAGTTCCACACACGTCCCGCCGATCTCTTTACTGCCCCGATGAATACATACTTTCATGCTGACTCCTTTAATTAGTCGATGGATACAAATTTACGCAAATCGTCGCCCGGCAGACGCTTCGAACCGGTCTCCCGCATCGTGTGCTCCGCCATGTGCAATACCCCGGTCATCCAAAGCCACGAGGGATTCTTTTCCCCCGCGTGGTCTTTAACCGCCAACATCATTTTTTCGGTCTCGTCCAATGCGGTCAGGCCGGGCTCACGTGTTTTCAGTAAGGCCAAATAGACTTTGGCTTGCAGCGTCTGGACCAGCACACCCCCCAATCCGACACATCCGATGGGCGTACCATTCCAACACACCCCCGAATAGTGGCCGTTATTTTTCCGCTTGTGCCGAAAGAAACCCAGCACCCAATCACCCCGCGCCAACCGATACAACTCGGCCAGCAGATGATCGGTGGTGGCCAAATCCAAATCCTCGAGCGTCTGGTCACGGTAGCGGGCGCAAATCACATCCAGTGCATACTGCGACGGCATCTGGGAATTATCAATTGCGGCCTGTGCCGTCTGGCTTTGAATCTGAACCGCCAAACCCATAAACAACGGCCAGCTCGCGCTGAGTTCTTGATGGCGAATCATCAACACTCCCGCAGGCGTACGCAGTGCAAATACCGCCGCAACACTCCGTCTGATAATGGCATCCACCAAGGCCAGTTCGGTAATCTTCTTTTGTTTATTAGCCATTCCACACTCCTTTAATAACCCGCAACGGTTCTCATCCACCACATCCACATGCCGGGTATATAATCACTAATACCCGCGGGGACGCTGCGTGTTCTCTAAATGGCTAATATTCGCAATACTACATCTTCCTGGACCACATCTCCGCAACCACGTACAGTTACAAACACTGTCATAAACATAGTGCTCCCTTCTACCTACGTATTTTACTCCCCCCCTATGACAGCCCTATGGTAGGGGTAACTGACATAAAAATATTTCTGTATAAAATCCCTTCCCCCGCTTCGCTTATGCGTACTTATCCATCCCGTTCATCCTTTTCATCCATGTAAACGATCTCCTCTGGGCCAACCCGTAGACAGCGCATCGCACTAAGCCGATTTCCTTCGGTCGCTGACTGTAACTAGCTCCCAAAAAGCGTATAATCCCCGCTTTCGTTTGCCGTAATAGGCGCTACCCAAGCGAGGATCATTCATGGCCGTTTATCGCGTTGAAGTTTTTGCCAATCGTCCCGAAGATGACCCCACCTCCGGCAGTCTCAAACACGAGTTACATGAGCTGGGTTTCAAGCAGGTCCAGGGCGTGGATGCCGCGCGGGTGTTTTTGCTGCAGGGCGATGCGGCCATCCTGACCCCCGCCGCCGTGGCGCGGATTGCTCAGGAAGTGTTGATTGATCCCGTGGTCGAAAGCTACGCGGTGGGCACCAAGCCCGGCACCGGCCACCTGATTGATGTCCACCTCAAGCCCGGCGTGATGGACCCCGTGGCGGGTAGCTGCGAAATTGCCATCAGCGACCTGCTGGGCTTGGATGAGCACAGCCCCAAGATCGAAGTCCGCACCGGCCGGCGCGTGCGGCTGCTGGGCGAACTCACGGCCGAAGATTTACAGAGCATCTGCAAACGTCTGCTGGTCAATGACAGCATCGAAGCGGGCTATCTGACCGCCTACGTGCCCGACCATTTCCCCGTGGGCAAGGCATATGAATACAAGCAGGTGATCGTCGCCATCCGCAACCTCGATGATGCGGGGCTGATGGAACTGTCGCGGCGCGGGCATCTGTTCCTGGATCTGGCCGAGATGAAGGCTGTACAAGATTATTTCCGCAGCCAGAACCGCGATCCGGTGGATGTGGAACTGGAAACCCTCGCCCAGACCTGGAGCGAGCACTGCGTGCACAAGACGCTCAAGGCCACGGTCTCGTTCACCATTGCCGGGCAGAATGACGACCAGCCGGAAGTCATCCGTAATCTGGTCAAGTCCACGATTTTCAAGGCCACACAGGACCTGAACAAACCCTGGTGTCTGAGCGTGTTCAAAGACAACGCGGGCGTGATCGCCTTTGATGCCGACAACGCCGTGTGTATGAAGGTGGAAACGCACAACCGCCCCTCGGCCATCGAGCCCTACGGCGGCGCGGCGACGGGGATTGGCGGCGTGATCCGCGATGTCATCGGCACCGGCCTGGGGGCCAAGCCGGTGGCGAATACCGATATTTTCTGCTTTGCCGATCCCACCACCCCGGCGGCGGAATTGCCCGCGGGCGTGATCCACCCCCGCCGCATCGCCCAGCGCGTGGTCGCGGGTGTGCGTGATTATGGCAACCGCATGGGTATCCCCACGGTCAATGGCGCGGTCTATTTTGACACCCGTTATGTGGGTAATCCGCTGGTCTTCTGCGGCACGGTGGGCGTGATGCCCAACCAATTCGCCCAGAAGGGCAGCCCGAAAACCGGCGACTGCATTGTGGTCATGGGTGGCCGCACCGGCCGCGATGGCATTCATGGCGCCACGTTCAGTTCGGATGTTATCACCGACACGCACGCGGATGAATTCAGCCACGCCGTACAAATCGGCAACGCCATCACCGAAAAACGCACACTGGATGTGATCCTGCAGGCCCGCGATCAGGCCGATGGCCCGCTGTTCAACGCCATCACCGATTGCGGCGCGGGCGGGTTGTCCAGTGCGATCGGCGAAATGGGCGAAAAGTCCGGCGCCACGGTGCATCTGGACCGCGTGCCATTGAAATATGACGGTCTGTCGTATGCGGAAATCTGGATTTCCGAAGCCCAGGAACGCATGGTATTGGCGGTCCCGCCGGAGAAATTGGCGCGGCTGCTGGAGTTGTCGGCCAGTGAAGATGTGGAAGCCACCAATATCGGTACGTTTGACGGCACGGGTAATCTGACGCTGTTCTATCATGAACATCAGGTCGGCAAGATGACCATGGCGTTTATTCATGATGGCATCCCGCAGCCGGTGCGGCAGGCCCACTATACCCCGCCACAGGTGCAGGAACCGGTCTTGCCGGTGCCGACGGATTACGCGCACGTCATTCACCAACTGTTGGCCCGGCCCACGCTGGCCAGCAAGCATTGGATTATCCGGCAATACGACCACGAAGTTCAGGGCGGCACTTTGATCAAGCCGCTGGTCGGCCCCGGCCAGAACGCCCCCGGCGATGGCTCGGTGGTGCGGCCCGTGCCCGGCAGCACGCAGGCCGTGGCGCTGGCGGTGGGTTGCCAATTCCCGTTTGCCGACATTGACCCCTATCAGGGTGCGCTTAATGGTATGGATGAGGCCCTGCGCAACATCGTGTGCGTGGGTGGCGATCCGAAGTACACCGCCGTGCTGGATAACTTCTGCTGGCCCAAGTGCAGTGATCCCCAGCATCTGGGCGCGCTGGTGTTGGCGTGCAAGGCCTGTTATGACGGGGCCATGGCGTATGGCGTGCCGTTCATCTCGGGTAAAGACTCCCTCAGCAATGAATTCATCACCAGCAGCGGCCAGCGGATTTGCATCCCCTACACGCTGCTGATTTCTGCGATCAGCGTCATGGCCAAGGCGCCGCGGGCGCTGACCTCGGACGCCAAGCAGGCGGGTAATTATCTGGTCTTGGTTGGTCAGACCAAGCGCGAACTGGGCGGCAGCCAATACTATGCCCTGAATGGTCATATCGGCAGCAGCGTCCCGCAGGTGGACCTGAAACAGGCCCCGCGCGTGTTGCAGGCCGTGGCCGATGTGATTGCCAGCGGGCTGGCCGTCAGTGCCCATGATTGCAGCGAAGGTGGTCTGGGCGTGGCGCTGGCGGAGATGTGTTTTGGTGGTGGTCTGGGCGCCACGGTGGATCTGGCCGGTGTCAGCGCCAATGCCGACGCCAAACAGGACGCGATTCTGCTCTTCGCCGAATCCGCCACCCGCATCCTTCTGGAAGTCCCCCGCGACCAGTTGGGTACCGTGCTCAAACAGTTGCAGGGCCTCCCGGTGGGCGTGG
>JBIJDM010000116.1:0-8494 GCA_044344145.1 Phycisphaerae bacterium | reverse complement strand
GATTTGGAACTATTCCACCTGACCGACTCCATTCAAGAAGCGGTGGACATCATTATCAAGGCCGAACGGGGCCATGGCTGGATTCCCCCTGCGGGCAAACATCCCGCCGGTACCGGCTGGCAGCAATTATCGCCCGAAGGTCTGCGTTATGGCTTCAGCCCCACCTTTAAAGACCCCGGCGAAGGCAAGGAACAGGATTTATCCGGGATCTGAAAGGATTGTGCATGCTGCGTTACCTCGTCGGGTTGTTATGCTGGTTCAGCCTGATGGTAAGCAGTCCGTTGGCCAGTGCACAAAAGGTCTGGCCGGTCTATGCTTGGCCCACCGATCCGGTCGTGCCCTCGGCCACCGCGCCAACCGATCGGCAGGTGCTGCGACTCTACCCACCCAAGGCTGGCGAAACCCCCGCCACGCTTCGGTCCTCCTTGGAAACTCCGGGTATGGAAGTATTCGTGCCCAAACCCGAAAACGCCACCGGTAAAGCAATCGTTCTGGTTCCGGGTGGCAGTTATCACCATATTACCGCCAGCAAAATCTTTACCATGGCCGAAATGTTGCGCGGTCAGGGGGCGACGGTATTTGTCCTGTTCTACCGTTATGGCACCAGTAATCCCTGCCCGATCCCGCTGGCGGATGGCGCGCGGGCGGTGCGTATCGTGCGGGCTTTTGCCCAAGCTTGGAAACTCGATAAGGCGCAGGTGACGATGATTGGCGCCTCGGCGGCGGGGCACATGGTCGGATGGCTGGCCGCTCAAGGGGCCATCGGCGAGGCCAAGAGTGCCGATCCCATTGAGCGGGAATCATCCAAGCCGGACTTGGTGGCCCTGTTGTCGCCGGTAATATCCATGCGCGAGGATTGGGCCGGTACGCGTGCCAATACTCTCCCGGCAGGGGCCGATGTCAAGGTGTTTGGTGAAACGTATAGTGTTGACATGCTGGTGAACAAAACCATACCGCCCATGTTTATCTGGCATGCCAAAGATGACAAGGCCGTCAACGCTGCCAGCAACAGCGGACGGCTGGTGGCGGCTTTGGAGAAACTGGGCGTTGCCTGCACTTACAGCAATACCGATACCGGCGGTCACGTGAGTAGCTGGAACGACATCTGGGGCAAACCGTTGCTGGAATGGCTCCGCAAGTACAAGGTCGTGGGGACCATACCCACACCCGCGCCGCCCAAATAACGAGATTCACCTTCTTTAAGACAGGACTGCGATCATGATGAATTGGGGCATTATTTCCACGGGTCGGATTGCCAGTACTTTTGCCAAGGGGATGCTGCTGTCGCACACCGGCCGGGTGGTGGCGGTGGCTTCACGTTCGCAGGCCGAAGCGGACCGCTTTGGGCTTGATAAGCATGGCGACTTCTGGCAGAACTATCCAGTACGGCGTTACGGCAGTTACGCAGCCCTGCTGGCCGATCCCGAGGTGCAGGCGGTCTACATCGCTACACCGCATCCCCAACATGTGGCGCTGGCCGTATCGGCCGCCGAAGCGGGCAAGCATATTCTCGTGGAAAAACCCATTGGCCTGAATCATGCCGAAGCGATGGTGGCCATCGAGGCCGCGCGGGCCAATGGCGTGTTTCTGATGGAAGCCTTCATGTATCGTTGTCATCCGGTGGTGGCCAAGCTGGTGGAATTGCTCAAGGCCGGTGCGATTGGTCAGGTGCGTGCGGTGCAGGCGAACTTTGCGTTTAATTGCGGACCCAATTATGACAGCCGGTTACTGAGCAATGAATTGGGCGGTGGGGGTATTCTGGATGTGGGCGGTTACTGCACCACGATGGTGCGGCTGGTGGCGGGAGTGGGACTGGGCCTCGATGGCCCGGCGGAACCGATCGAATTTAAAGGCGTGGGGCATATCGGGCCTACCGGCGTGGATGAATATGCCGTGGCCGTTCTGAAATTTAGCGGCGCCGCGGGCCATGAAATCACCGCACATATCGCCTGCGGGGTGCAGTGCAACATGGATAATGTGGTGCGCATCCATGGCAGCGAAGGCAATATCGTGCTGACCCAATGGGTACCCCAGCCCACCGGGACCACTTTGACTGTCACCCGGGGCAAAGAAACGCAAGTGATTGCCTGTGATACCGTCGCTGGGGCCACCGCATATACGCTCGAGGCGGATGTGCTGGCGTGTGCGGTAGCGCGGGGGCAGGGCAGTGCCACGTTCCCGGCCATGAGTTGGGCCGATACGCTTGGCAACATGAAACTGCTGGACCGTTGGCGCGCCGATCTGGGTCAGCGTTATAACGCGGAACTGCCCGAACGGATGACGCAGACTCTGGCCCAACGCCCGTTGGCGGTCAGTACCAAGGCGACGATGACGTATGGCAAGTTGGCCGGGGTGACCAAGCCCGTGGCGCGACTGGTCATGGGTGTGGACAATCAACGGCTCAGCGCGTTCCCTCATGCCGTAGCGGTGTTTGACGATTATTTCACTCGCGGGGGCAACACCTTTGATACGGCGTATGTCTATGCCGGCGGGGAATGTGAAAAGGCCCTGGGGCAGTGGGTGAAAAATCGCGGCGTCCGCGAACAGGTGGTGCTGCTGGGCAAAGGCGCCCATACGCCGTGCTGCGACCCGGCGAATCTCACCCGCCAATTGCACGAGTCGCTGGGCCGGTTACAGACGGACTATCTCGATATCTATATGCTGCACCGCGATAACCCGGCGGTGCCGGTGGGGGAATTTGTTGACGTGCTGAACGAGCATCTACACGCCGGACGCATCCGGGCTTTCGGTGGATCGAACTGGACCCCCGCGCGCGTGGATGCGTTCAATGCTTATGCCCGGGCACACGGTAAAACCGGTTTCAGTGCCGTCTCCAATAATTTGGCGCTGGCCCGTATGGTTGACCCGGTTTGGGCGGGGTGTCTGACGGCCAGTGACCCCGAGATTTTGGCCTGGCACGAGGCGACCCAAATGCCATTGATGCCATGGAGCAGTCAAGCCCGAGGCTTCTTTGTCCTCGGCGATCCGGCTTATACCACCGACAAAGAATTGGTCCGCTGCTGGTACAGCACTGACAATTTCGCCCGCAAAGCCCGCGCCCAAGAATTGGCCCGGAAAAAAGGCTGTACCCCGATCCAAATCGCGCTGGCGTATGTGCTGAATCAGAAATTCCCCACCTTTGCGCTGATCGGCCCGCGTAGTATAGAGGAAACCAGAACCAGCTTTATGGCCTTAAATGTGCCCTTGAGTGCTGCGGAAGTGACTTGGTTGCGCGAAGGCTAAGTCTATTATTCACAAATAGATAGAGCCTGCTTGGCGGACGTGAGGAACACGATAATATTATCCGGTTCATGGCCAACTTGACTTAATCCCTATGCCCACATAACCTATCAATCTAGTATGAGATTGGTTTTGTTCCTTATGGAAGTGCCCTTATGACCGCGATATTACCACCTCCCACCTCGGCTCCTGAATCGGGGCTATCTACGCACCTGCGGCAGTTGGAGGCGGAGGCTATCTACATCATGCGCGAGGTCGCCGGCCAGTGTGCCCGCCCGACTTTGCTGTTTTCGGGTGGTAAAGACTCGATCGTCCTCCTGCGGTTGGCGGAAAAAGCCTTCCGGCCGGGGCGGTTTCCGTTCCCGCTGGTGCATGTGGATACCGGGCATAATTATCCCGAGGTTATCGCCTACCGCGACCATCGGGCCGCGGAACTGGGCGAACGGTTGATCGTGCGCAGCGTGGAAGATTCCATGGCCCGGGGGACGGTGGTGCTGCGCAGTGCGGACGAATCACGCAACCGCTATCAGTCGGTCACACTGCTGGAGACCATCGCGGAATTCGAATTTGACTGCTGCATCGGCGGCGCCCGGCGGGACGAGGAAAAAGCCCGCGCCAAGGAACGCGTGTTTTCCTTCCGCGATCGCCACGGCCAATGGGACCCCAAAAATCAGCGCCCGGAATTGTGGAACCTCTACAACGCCCAGGTCGCCAAGGGGGAGAACATCCGGGCGTTTCCGATCTCGAATTGGACGGAACTGGATGTGTGGCAGTACATCGCGCTGGAAAAATTGCCCCTGCCCAGCATTTACTTTGCCCATCAACGCCCCGTCGTACGGCGGGGTAATGTCCTGGTGCCGGTGACCCCGCTGACTCAGCCCGCGCCCGACGCCAAGGTTGAAATTCTCTCCGTGCGCTACCGCACAGTGGGGGACATCACCTGTACCGCGCCGGTGGAATCCACCGCGGATACCGTGGAAAAGATTATCCATGAAACCGCCGCCACGACCATTACCGAACGCGGGGCCACGCGGCTGGATGATCAAACCTCCGATGCGGCCATGGAACAACGGAAAAAAGAAGGCTATTTCTAAGCACGAAAGTTACGCTGATGACCACTGTTATA
This sequence comes from Phycisphaerae bacterium, assembly GCA_044344145.1. GTDB lineage: Bacteria > Planctomycetota > Phycisphaerae > WQYP01 > WQYP01 > JBAXGE01. The sequence continues at coordinate 4,128 of JBIJDM010000116.1, read as the reverse complement.
CCCACTTCCTCCAGCACCGTTGTTGACCGCGGCTTGGTACGTTTTCTCACCTGCGGCAGCGTGGATGATGGCAAGAGCACACTGATCGGTCGCTTGCTGTTTGACACCAAATCCATTTTGTCCGACACACTGGCGAATATCACTTCGACATCCGAACGCAAAGGCCTGTCGGCTGTGGATTTATCCCTGCTGACCGACGGCCTGCAGGCCGAACGCGAACAGGGGATCACCATTGATGTGGCCTATCGCTATTTCTCCACCGGCACGCGCAAATACATCATCGCCGACTGCCCCGGCCACGAACAATACACGCGCAACATGGCCACCGGTGCCTCAACGGCGGATGTGGCGATTATTCTGATTGATGCCCGGCTCGGTGTACTGCCGCAGTCGCGCCGGCATGGCTACATCGCCCATCTGCTGGGGATCCGGCACATCGTGGTGGCGATCAACAAAATGGACCTGGTGGGCTACGACCCCAAAGTCTACGAGGCCATTCGTACGGAATACAGCGCGGTATTGGCCAAGTTCGGCGCCACGGCCGATGCCTATATCCCGGTATCGGCTTTGCTGGGGCACAACATTGTCACACGTGGGGATGAAGATATTCCCTGGTATCAGGGACCGACGCTCCTGGAGTGGTTAGAGGCTGTGGAACCGCAGGAACAGCACGAGTCAGAAGGGCCGGCCCGTTTTGCGGTTCAGTATGTCATCCGTCCGGACCTGCATTTCCGCGGTTTTGCGGGCACGCTGGCACGCGGGCGGTTGCATGTGGATGAAACGGTTTTGGTGCTGCCGGCGGGCCGGCGCACCACCATCAAACGCATTCACACGATGGATGGGGATTTGGCCGTGGCGCATGCCGGTCAGGCTGTCACGCTGGTGCTGGCCGATGAAATTGATATCAGCCGGGGCGATATGATCGTGGCGCTGGCCCAGCCGCCGGCGGTGGTGCAGCATATCAATGCCCATGTGGTGTGGTTTGATGCCCAGGCCGCGCAGGGGGGCAAGAATTATCTCCTGCGTCATACCAGCCGGACTGTACCGGCCAAACTGACGCAGGTGCAGCAGCGCGTGGACCTTAAGACGCTCAATGGCGTGGCGTCCAGCCGGTTGCAGATGAATGATCTGGGCACGGTGCAACTGGAACTGGCCAAGCCGATCTTTGCCGATGATTATCAGGAATCGCGTGCGACGGGTTCGTTTGTGCTGATTGACCGCCAGACGCATATCACCGTGGCCGCGGGCATGGTGCTGCAGCCGCAGCATGATTCCGGCGACCAGTTCGGCCCCGTGGATGCCGCCCAACGGCAGCGTTACATGGGCCAGACCGCCGCGACCGTGACGCTGGCCGGACCGGTGGAGCAGGTGTTGCCCGCGCTGCAAAGTTTGGAACGTGTGCTGCTGCGTGCCGGCCACCCGACGATTCTGGTGGATGCGCCCGTGAGTAGTGAAACCCAGCATTGGCTTGAGCGGGCCAATCTGATCGTACTGCATGCCCAAATCGCCCCGGCTTTGCACGTGACGGTGCGCAGTGGTGCCCAGCAATGCCAGAGCGAATTATCCACCGATAGCGATACGGCCGTGCTGCAGGGGCGCATCCAAAGCTACCTCCGTGAACTCGGCGCCCTGCCGGCGGGTAGTGAGTATGATATTTAAGATTGGCATTTACGGGATCGTCCATGGCTTACTGGCTCTTAAAAACCGAACCGGGCACGTATAGCTTTGCTGATTTGCAGAAAGCGAAGACCGCCGTTTGGGATGGCGTCACTAATGCTTTGGCGCTAAAGCACTTACGGGCGATGCGGGTGGGGGATGAAGTACTGATTTATCACACTGGGGGCGAAAAGGCCGTGGTGGGCCGGGCCCGGGTGGCCGGTGGGCCTCAGGCGGATCCCAAGGATGCCAAACTGGTCGTGGTGACATTGTCCGCCGGTGCGGCGTTGGCCCACCCGGTAACTTTGGCCACCATGAAGACCATGCCCACTCTGGCGGGTTTTGATTTACTGCGGCTCCCCCGGCTGTCGGTCATGCCGGTGCAGGCCGCCCACTGGCAAGTGATTGTCAGTTTGGCGGAGTAACTTGGCGAAAGCCCTGCCATCCGCTATGATGTAAAACCTCTGGGCCGGATGCCAGAGTGGTCTAATGGAGCGGATTGCAAATCCGCGATTCGTGGGTTCGAATCCCACTCCGGCCTTTCCCCTTAAATTTAGTGCTCTGATTAAGCCGTCGGTGTGCGGTGCCGGTGCTAAGTCACGACGTCACGACGGCACTATGTAGCGCTGTCCCCCAAACCATTGATTGATGCCGAAATTAACCGCAGAGAAAAAAAACCTTGACACGGTATCGGCCCTGAGTTAGTATTCACCCTCGTGGATATGCGTGGTTAATGTGGATAGTTTTAGGAACAGAGTTTTGGTGCGTTTTATGCGAAATAAAACCATGAACTGGTGTAAATGGCTCGGGCTGGGTCTGCTATTGACGGGCTTGGTAACGGTACAACCTGCCCAAGGCCAAGCTACCACCACCCCCACAGTGGCGGGCAGTCTGCCTAGTTATATCGCTACCTCGGCCCCGGCCAGCCAGCCAGCGAATAATGAGTACATTGATGAGTTTGGCATTGAAAAAAGCCAGCCATACGACAAGGTGTTTTTGTTTTGGCGGGGGCGCTATGTTGATACGCCGATTGTGGTGGAACGGCGGGGGTTAAGTGTGTATATCAATAATATCAAGGTGATCGGGAAAAGTTCGCGCTTCCCGCCGCGCGATATGCGTGTGTTGGAGGACCCTGGTGAACCGCCCAAAGAACTGTCCCCTTGGCAGGCAAACAATCCCGACCCGAAGATTATGTGGTATTGGCTCAAGAAATGGCTTTATCTGTGTGGGCAGATGGAATTGAAGGACAGTGTCCAAGCGATAGCGGAGGTATTCAAAAAAAGTAAGGGCGTCACGGAAGTCGTGGTTAATGAAGTAGAGCAAGGGCAATTATTCAAGGTGAGCGTTACGGCGGATGGCGAAACCAAGACCGTGACTTACAACTTGGAAGGTTATCTTAAGGCACGGAGCGTACCGGATCGTCAGGCGGCGGCACAACGTGAACTGGAAGAGATGCAATCGGGGTACAAGCAATGGTGCCAAGAATTATCCTGCGGAGGATTTTGGTTTAATTTTGGTTTGGCGGATACGATCGTAGATCGACGAACCGGCGTGCAAATCATTCGTGTGCTCGATTCTGATTTGCCGTGGGTGGAGAAAATGGCCCAGCTTGAACAGGATAAAGTTCTGATCCGTGGTCAGGTGAATTTGATTAATCGTATGAAGGACACGTATAAGAGTACGCCGCAATTACTGCAACGGATTCGCGATCTAGAGACGCAATGGGCGTTGCCGCAATCCCCGGCTGTGACCCCGACCATGCCCAATCTGAGCATAACCAGACCCGTCCCGGCAACGTGTACAGCGCCTTGGTCTAGTACGCTAAAGGTCCAAGCAAACGAAAAGGCGCCCATCAATCTCGCAACCCGCTGGTGGTTTGTAGGTGGTGTCGGGACATGTTTCGTGCTGTGTGGACTATATTTGTGGTTACATAGATTAAGGAAAAACAAATGACTCTGGTGCTTTTTAATCTCAGGAGTTTTCGCATGCGTTACTTGGTGGTTATTTTTGCGTGTATTTTGGGGGCTACACCAACTCTGCATGGCGCTGCGGTCTGCCCATCGAAAAATGCATTTGTTGCATGGGAGCCCTTCTATTGGCATAGAGCATTTAATGGCAAAAGTGCCAATATTGTTAATAATATGATTGTAGAAAAAATCGTAGTTGACGAAAATAATCCCCCAGAACATCAAGGATACCGTATTCTTCGTTATCGAGGCGGTATTCAGGATGTGAATGGTAATATCTTGTTTGAATCAGGTATAGGTGAATGCACTCGCTTTGCATTTGATACGCTGGCGAATGAAGCAGGTGTTTTGTTGATTGACACTCACGGCAACATAGGTTCTGTTATCGGTGTTACTGGGCCACGTTTTTTTAATCAAATTGGTGGTCTGCCAATCGCTCCGGATGAAATAGATCAATGGAGGAATAATGATGCCAATATGTCAATCAAACAACGTACTGAGGATA
>JBIJDM010000115.1:0-8510 GCA_044344145.1 Phycisphaerae bacterium | reverse complement strand
AAAGCGGAATGGTTCACCGATTTTATCGCCAAGAATCATGAGCAACTACTGGCCCGACTCGATCAAGCCCTGAACTGGCTGATCGCGCGCACGGAAGATAACCAAACCACCGCCGCGATCCGTTGATCACTTTTGGCAACCGCTATATACTGGCGGGCTATCTGTTCAATCTGGTTCTGTAAATGAAATAGCGCCGGGTGCGCTTACGGGAGCTAGCTCATGCTTTTCGGTTCTGGCAAAATCAATCGGCTGCTACGAACCGCTGCGAAACTCATACTCGCAGTGGCCATTGTTGGCGGCATCGTATACCAAGTCTATTTCGCGCCCGTCATCGTAACGCTCCAACCCGTCGGCACCGGCACTGTGGTCGCCGAAGTGATGGGCACTGGCACGCTCGAAGCCCGGGTACGGATCGCCATCAGCCCCAAAATCTCCGGCCGACTGGTCAATATATTGGTGGACCAGGGGTCAACCATTACCGCCGGACAACTTCTGGCCACGCTGGATGACAGCGATCTGACCCAGCAGGTGGCCGTGGCGAGCGCGGAAGTCGCACTGGCACAGGCCACCGTGGATCGATCGGCGACTGATATTGTCCGGGCCCAAGCCACCCTGAAGCTGGCCCAGCGGGAGTTGGCCCGGATGGATGACCTGCGCAAGTCCAACTCCGCCACCGCCTTTGAATTGGAACAAGCCACCGAACGGCAGGCTGTTGCCGAAGCGGATACGACCCGTGCCCGGCTGGCCAAAATCGAGGCGGAGCAAGCCGTGGCCAAGGCGCAGGCGAGTCTGCGTTATTTTGAAGCCCGCCTGCAGGACACCAAAATTGTCGCCCCCTTCGCCGGTCTGGTGGTGCGGCGCAACCGCGACCCCGGCGATGTGGTGGTCCCCGGTTCTGCGATTCTTGATGTGGTCGCCACGAACGAATTGTGGGTCTCTGCCTGGGTGGACGAATCAGCCCTCACCCAGTTAACCATCGCCCAGCCCGCACGGGTCCAGTTCCGCGCCGCACCGGAGCAAGCGCTGCCGGGCAAGGTGGTTCGCCTGGCGTCCCAGACCGATCGCGAGACCCGCGAATTTTTGGTGGAAGTCAGCCTGGCAGAATGGCCCAAGTCCTGGACCATCGGCCAGCGCGCGGAAATTTATATTGAAACCGGACGGCGCCTGGAGGTCGTGGCCATCCCGCAGCGTTACGTGATATGGCGCGAGGGTAAAGCCGGCGTCATGGTCGAACAGGCGGGCAAAGCCCAATGGCAACTCGTCACGCTGGGCCTGCGCGGCCGCGAAAATGTGGAAGTAACCTCCGGTCTCAACATCGGCCAACGCCTCATCTCCGTCCCGACGGGCACCGAACTGCCCCGGGTCGGCCGGGCCCTTAGGTACCCACCCTCATGAATCTGGCCCTGAAAGATATTCGCCACAGTTTCGGACGGTTTGTCCTGACCACCTTTGGCATCGGCTTGCTGCTGATGCTGGTGATGGGCATGGGCGGTATTTATCAGGGATTGGTCGAGGAAGCCACGCTGTTGGTGGACCGTCTGGGGGCGGATATCTGGGTGGTCCAGAAAGATACCCGCGGTCCCTTTGCAGAGATTTCGCGTCTGCCGCGCACCTTGGAAGACCGCATCCGGGCCGTCCCCGGCGTGGTCAGCGCCAACAGTTTTATCTCCCATACCATCCAGCGCGAATACCGGGGCAAACCCCTGCGCATCACGCTACAAGGTTTGTCGTGGCCCACGGATCGCGGGCTCTGGTTGCCGTTGGTGGCAGGGCGGAACTTGAGTCAGGCCCATTATGAATTGATTGCCGATCAGGCGTCGGGCTTGGCGCTGGGGGATCGGGTGCCGTTGGGTAAAGATACGTATACCGTAGTCGGTTTGACCGGGAAGATGAGTTCCTCCGCGGGCGATCCAATGGCATTCATGACCCTGGCTGACGCTCAAGCCGTGCAGTTTGATCTGCCCGGCGAAGCCGTCCGCGCCGAACGAACCGCCCGGGTCAGTCGGCTTCAGGCCATGGACCTGGGCCGGACCCAACCCCAGATGCAAGACCGCGCGGGCGGTTTGTCCAGCGGGATTCCCGCCCTGGGTACCAGTATGGTCAGCGCGATTCTGGTGGATGTGGCCCCGGGCTACGATCCCGCCACCGTCGCCACGCAAATTGCCGCCTGGCCGGAGGTGACCGTATACAGCCACACCGCCCAGCGGGATCTGCTGTTGCGCGGCAATGTAGACCGGGCCCGCCGGCAACTCGGATTGTTCCGGATTTTATTGATCATCGTTTCCGGCATCATTATGGCCCTGATTCTGTATACCCTGACGCTGGACAAACTCCATGACATCGCCCTGCTGAAACTGCTCGGGGCGCGGAATCTGTTGATCCTGGGGCTGATACTCCAGCAGGCGCTGCTGCTGGGCGGTTTGGGCTATGGAATCGCCTACTTTTTGGGGCAATGGGTCTTTCCGTACTTCCCCCGCCGGGTGGTGATTCTGCCGGAAGATCTGGTAACGCTGGCGTTTATTGTGCTGGGCATCTCGGTGGCGGCCAGCGTGCTGGGGATTGCCAAAGCCTTGCGGGTTCAACCCAACGAGGTGCTGGCATGACCCCGCCGCAACTTAATCAGGGCCTGGTGGTCGAGGCCGTCGGGCTGACCAAGATTTACGGCAGCGGCAATACCGAAGTGGTGGCCGTGCGCAATGCCACCTTGACCGTGGCCCGGGGCGAAATCGTCGCGTTGCTGGGCCCCAGCGGCGCGGGCAAGTCCACGCTTTTGACCATGTTGGGGCTGATTCTGCCCCCCAATGCGGGCCGGATTACACTCGGGTCCACGCTGGTGTTTGATGGGGAAAAGTCGCGGGTTAATGTGCGCCGTTTCCGGCGCCAGCATCTGGGCTTTGTGTTTCAAAAGGCCAACCTGATTCCATTTCTCACCGCAGTGGAGAATGTGCAACTGGCCATGGAAATCAATGACGCCGCGCCCCGCGGGGCCCGGGCCCGTGCGTTGGAGTTGCTGGATTATCTGGGCGTGGCCGACCGGGCGGACCACCTGCCCACCAAACTTTCCGGCGGGCAGGCCCAGCGCGTGGCCGTGGCCCGGGCGCTGGGCAATCGTCCCAGTCTGATCCTGGCCGATGAACCCACCGCCGCCCTCGACAGTGTGCGCGGCCGTCAGGTCATGGAACTGTTCCGCAAAGTCGCCCATGAACAACAGGCCGGGGTCATCGTGGTCACCCACGACCACCGGGCTCTGGATGTGTTCGACCGCGCCTATGAAATGGAAGATGGCAACCTGCGCAGCGCCGCAACGGGCCAACCTTTCCCCCCCCCACTTTGACATCCAGTATCGCCCGCTCTACAATTCGTTACTTGACGAATTATCGGAGTATTCATGCAAGCGTTTATTGCCCTCTCATCCGCCCTCGCCGATTCCAATCGTGTTCGGGCGTTACTGGCCCTGACCAGTGGCGAACTGTGCCTGTGTCAGATTATTGATCTGTTACAACTGGCCCCCTCGACAGTCTCCAAGCACATGCTGATTTTGTTTCAAGCCGGTTTGGTCACCCGACGCAAGGAAGGGAAATGGCATTATTTCAAACTCGCCGGGGCGGATGCCTCCCCGGCGGTGCGCGGGGCTTTGCGCTGGACACGCCAGTGCCTGAAGCAGGAATCCCAGCATCGGCAGGATCATCAGAAATTGAGCTGTATCCGGAAAAAAGACTTAACTCAGGTGTGTGCATGTTATCGCGAAAACTGAACGTGCTGTTTCTCTGCACCGGCAATTCCTGTCGCAGCCAGATGGCCGAAGGCTGGGCCCGGACGCTCAAAGGGGATGTGCTGAACGCCTACTCCGCCGGGATCACCACCCACGGCCTGAATCCCAACGCGGTGAAGGTCATGGCCGAGATGGGCGTGGACATCAGCGGGCAAACGTCCAAGACCTCCAGTGCTCTGGCCGATGTGCCCTTTGATTATGTCATCACCGTCTGCGGCCACGCCCACGAAACCTGCCCCACGTGGCTGGGGCAAAGCGCCAAGGTCATCCATGTTGGTTTTGACGATCCGCCGAAACTCGCGTCCGCCGAAACCGATCCGGAAAAAGCCCTGAATCATTATCGGCGGGTGCGTGATGAAATCGCCGCATTTGTGCGGACGCTGCCCGAAGCGCTGACCCATCATTAATAAGGATAACAACCATGGCCTGCTGCCAACCTCAACCGTCCCCCACCAATCCCCCCCATGCCAACATCATTATTGATGTACGCGAAACCATCCGTCAGGGTTATGCCCAGATTGCCCAGACGGGGATGCTGACCAGTGTGACCAACCCGCAAGGGGGTGGTTGCTGCGGCGCTACCCCGCTCAGCGCTGCAGCGCTGGCCCAGCAGATTGGCTATAGCGCCGAACAGATCGCGGCCCTGCCCGAAGGCGCGAACATGGGGCTTTCCTGCGGTAATCCCACGGCCATTGCCCAATTACAGCCCGGCCAGGTCGTATTGGATCTGGGTTCCGGCGGCGGATTCGATGTATTTCTCGCCGGCCCCAAGGTCGGCGCCACAGGGCGTGCAATCGGCGTGGATATGACTCCCGAGATGCTGTCCAAAGCGCGGCACAACGTGGCGGGTTACACCCAGAGTACCGGCTTGAATAATGTGGAATTCCGCCTCGGGGAAATTGAACATCTGCCGGTGGCGGATGCCAGTGTGGATGTGGTCATCTCCAATTGCGTGATCAATCTCTCCCCGGATAAGCTGCAAGTCTGGCGCGAAATAGCCCGTGTGCTCAAGCCCGGCGGGCGTGTCGCCGCATCCGATATGGCCCTGCTGCGGCCCCTGCCCGCCAACCTCCTTACGATGGTCGCCGCCTTGGTAGGTTGTGTGGCCGGGGCAGTCATGCTGGAGGAATACCGTGCCGCGATGACGACTGCGGGTCTGACCAACATCGTGCTCAAACCCAAGCCTGAATATATTGCGGTACTCGCCAGCTTCAAAGATCCGCTCTACGGGCAGATTGCCGCCGCATTGCCGGCCGGCAGCACCGTGGCCGATTACATCACCAGTCTGGATATCACCGCGACCAAAGCTTGACGCAGAAAGTAGCCCATGTCTGGCATTACCCAAAAACTCTCGTTTCTCGACCGTTATCTGACGCTGTGGATATTTCTCGCCATGGGCGTAGGCGTGGCCATCGGTTTTTTCGTGCCGACGGCCCACACTCTGATCAGCCGGTTTGATGTGGGCACCACCAATGTCCCACTGGCCATTGGTCTGATCCTGATGATGTACCCCCCACTGGCGAAGGTGAAGTATGAGCAATTGGGCAAAGTCTTCCGCGATGGCAAGATTCTCGGCCTGTCGCTGGTGCAGAATTGGCTGATCGGGCCGGTGTTGATGTTTGTGTTGGCGGTCCTGTTTCTATCCGGTCATCCCCAGCTTATGGTCGGCCTGATTATGATGGGCATCGCGCGGTGTATCGCAATGGTGCTAGTGTGGAACGAACTGGCCCGGGGCAGTCGCGAATACGCCGCAGGTCTGGTGGCGCTGAATAGTGTGTTTCAGGTGTTAACCTACGGCATTTTGGCGTGGTTGTTGGTTACCGTGGTGCCCCAGTGGCTGGGAATTGATGTCACCATGGTGCAGGGCGTCGGGGGCAAGACGCTGGCCGATATCACCATCGGCGAAATCTTCGGCAGTGTGATGATCTATCTGGGCATCCCCTGTGCGGCGGGAGTCCTCAGCCGGGTCATTCTGCTGCCCCTGATGGGTGCCACGTGGTACGACACCAAATTCATCCCCCGCATCGCCCCCATCACGCTGATTGCCCTACTGGCAACCATCGTCATCATGTTCAGCTTCAAGGGCAACCAGATTGTGCAATTCCCCATGAAGGTGGCTCTGGTGGCGCTCCCACTCACCATCTACTTTGCAGTGATGTTCTTCATCAGCTTTTTTATGGCGTGGAAACTTGGGGCTGATTACCAGCGCAGTGCCACGCTGGCGTTCACCTCGGCGGGCAACAACTTTGAACTGGCCATTGCGGTCGCTATCGCAGTCTTTGGCATCAATTCCGATGTGGCATTCGCCACGGTCATCGGCCCGCTGGTGGAAGTGCCGGTATTGGTGGGTTTAGTCAATGTGTCACTGGGACTGCGCAAGCGGCTGTTTGGGGTCAGTGAAGATCAGACCGAGGCGCCGGACCAGCGCTGTTGTTCTTAACTCTCCAGCGCGGCGCGAGCATTATGCTGCCGGTCAGGCTCGGTCAGATGGGCGGTGAAGTATTCCACTTCCGCCTGATAAAATCCGGACATCCGGGCTGGCGGTAGCATGACGATATCGAAATAACAAATATGACCTGACAACTGATAAAACAGCAGATTCCCCAGCATGGCCTGATCGGCCAGCGCAAACTTACCGACCAGATATCCGAGATTGTCGTAGAGCAACAAATCCTGATACCCATGCCGTGCAAACATAGCCAGCGTACGCCGCACATCGGCCACATATTGCGGGTTGTACATATCACATTCAAACAGCACTGCGGGTTGCTGCCGGGCGATCAGTCCCTCGGCCCCGGCCAGAATTTCGAAGTCATAGCCATCAGTATCAATTTTGAGTAAATTGGCCGTGGCAAACCGCGGATACTTGACCAGCAATTCATCCAACGTCAGAGTGACCATTGTAACCCCGGCGTCATGGGGACGAATCTGGGCGTTGCCCGCCGACTCGGTGATAGCGTATCCCCGCTGGGTAGCCTGTGCCGTTAACATCGCCTGCACCGGAACCACATTGTCATACCCGGCCCAGTTGGCCGATAAATATTGAAAATATTTGGGACTCGGTTCCACCGCCAGAAAGGCGTCTGCCGCATCGTGATACAATACCGCAAGCGTATCGCCAATGTTGGCTCCAACATCAATGCCCTGCAAAGCTCCACCCTGCCGCAGATAATCCGCCAAACGCCGACCTAGTTGGTTGTAGAGCGGGAATAGCTGAACATAGTATGGTAATTGATGCGAAAGTGGCATCTGCATATCGCGTCCAAACAGCGATATCGTGCAGGCGGGATCATGGCCATAACGAATCAGTTTGTTGCGCCACGTCAACCAGAACCGTTTCGACCGACGGCCTGATGCGGACAAATACTTACGATAAACATACGTGGCAATGGTCATAAGCTCTGTATGCTAACCGGGGATTCAAACCCGTGCCACACCGTCCGCCAACCGATTCCTACGCGCATTGATTACGGCATATTTGTCGTCAACGCTATTTCACCATCGGTACAATTTCCGATGAACTCACATTACTCGGCAGCGGTTTACCCACCGTGCCCGAGGTGACATTCGAGGTGTTCTGCGTATTCAGCGACGCCAGGCCCAGCGCCCGGGCAATGATGTCCGCCTGTTCCGCCACATGGCGTTCGTGCGATCCACTGGCGGGGCTGGCCGAGGGCTTGCGGCCCACATAGACCAGCTTCTGCATGCCTTCCCAGTAATAATGCAGCTTGGCACCGATGAAGGGGTACACCCCATTATTACGCGGTTCTTCCTGCACCCACAGCACCTCCACGCCCTTGGGATAGGTCTGGGAAATCCGCTGCAAGTCCTCGATCGGGAACGGATAAATCTGTTCCAACCGCAGTATCGCCACATCCTTGATGCCCTGCTTGGTACGTTCGGCCAGCAGTTCATAATAAATCTTGCCCGAGCAGACCAGCACGCGTTTGATCTGGCTCTTGTCGGTCAGTTCCACTTCGTCAATCAGATCAATAAAGCCCGGCGCGGCGAACTCGTCCAGCGTGCTGACCGCCAACTTGTTGCGCAGCATGCTCTTGGGCGTCATGACAATCAGCGGCCGACGATAGGCGCGCTTCATCTGCCGGCGCAGCATATGGAAATACTGGGCCGGGGTGGACGGATAGACCACCTGCATATTGTCTTCCGCGCACAATTGCAGGAACCGTTCCAGCCGGGCGTGGCTGTGTTCAGGGCCCTGGCCTTCATAACCGTGCGGCAGCAGCAATACTAACCCGTTGTACTTGCCCCACTTGCTTTCCGCGGAACTCAGATACTGGTCCAGAATCGGCTGGGTCATGTTCACAAAATCGCCGAACTGGGCCTCCCACATGATCAGCGCATGCGGGTCCGCCGAGGCCATGCCATATTCAAAACCCAGCACCGCAAACTCGGTCAGCGGGGTGTTCACGATCATAAACCGCGCCCGGCCTTCGGCCATTTTGGCCAACGGGCAATAGGGCCGGCCGTTCTGGTGATCAAACCAAACCGCGTTGCGATGGCTGAACGTACCCCGGCAGACATCCTGCCCGGTCAGGCGCACCCAGGTACCCTCATCCAGGAGCGATCCCAACGCCAGCATCTCACCCGTGCCCCAGTTAATCTCACTCTCCTGCGTCACCGATTCCACCCGTTGCTGCATCATCTTAGCCACGGTGGGATGAACATTAAAACCTTCCGGTACACGGCATAAGGTCTCGGCCAGCGCACGAAGTTTTTC
>JBIJDM010000114.1:0-8690 GCA_044344145.1 Phycisphaerae bacterium | reverse complement strand
GCTGTAAATACGGGCGAATCTCCCGGGCGGGAATCTCCGCATCCCCGACATCCATCAGCAGGCACGCTTCCGCGGCTACAATCAGGTACAATTTAAGTGGCCGGCCCTTATAAACGATCGGAATTTGGTGAATTCCGGGTAGTATTTCCGCCATGGTACATCCTTGTTGGCTAATTTTACGTCTTTATGCGGGACGGGCTTGCCAGCGACCGATCCCTTAACGACAATCATACCATGATAATAGGAGTGTGTAAGTTGGTAAATCCGCAACTTTTACGTATCGTGGACGCCAACGCCAACCGCGCCCGCGAGGCGCTGCGCGTGTTGGAGGATTACTGCCGCTTCGGACTCAATGATGCCCAAATCAATACCCAACTGAAACATTTGCGTCACCAACTGGCCCAAGTGATGCAGCAACCGGAACTTAGTGCCGCGGTGCTGGCCCGGGATACTGCCGGGGATGTGGGTACCGACATCAAGACCCCCCAGGAACTGACCCGCTCCACGGCGGGAGCCGTGGTCATCGCGGCGGGTAAACGTCTGTCCGAATCGCTGCGGAGCATGGAAGAATCCTGCAAAGTTATTTGCCCCGCGGTGGTGCGGGAATTGGAAGTCATGCGTTACGCGGGCTATGACGTGGAAAAAGTGCTGGCGCGGACGTTGTTGCCAGCGCCCGCTCAGCACGGGGTCTATGTGTTGCTGACCGAGGCTCTGTGTGTGCGCCCCTGGCAGGAAGTCCTGCATGCGGTTTTAGGGGCCGGGGCGAGTATGGTGCAACTGCGGGAAAAAACTTTGCCGGATTCGGAATTGTTGGCCCGGGCCACGTATGTGGCGCAGGCGTGTCGGCAGGCCGGGGCGGTGGCAATTATTAATGATCGTCCCGATCTTGCCGTTCTGGCCGGGGCGCACGGGGTGCATGTGGGCCAGACCGATTTGCCTTGTGCGCAATTGCGCCGGGGGTTTGGGGCTGAATTGCTGGTCGGGGTGTCTACGGAAGCCGTGGCGCAGGCCCAAACCGCCGTGGCGGATGGCGCCAGTTATATTGCCGTGGGTCCGATGTATGCCACCACCACCAAAGCCAAACCGCGCGTGGCGGGACCGGAATATCTTCAAGCGGTGCGGGCCGTGGTGACGCGCCCGATCGTGGCGATTGGGGGCATAACGCCCGAACGCAGCGCACAACTGCGGGCGCTGGGCGCTGATGTAGTGGCGGTGTGCGGGGGTATTATCGCCGATGCGGACCCCGCGGCCCGTTGCCGGGAATTTGTTGCGGCCATGGGCCCGGCCACAGGGGGCGCACCCCATGGCCAGTGAACGCTTTGTCCGACACGCCAACATCATGTCGGTGTTAACCACGCTGGCGCGGGTGTCGGGACTGCTGCGCGACAAGATTGCCTCGTATTATCTGGGTGTGGGTACCGAGTGGGGGGCCTTCTGGATGGGTTTTACGCTGCCGAATCTGTTTCGGCGGGTGTTTGGTGAAGGCGCGCTGACTGCGGCGGTGGTGCCGGCGTACACACGTTTGCGCCAGACCCAGGGGCAGGCCGCGGCTGATAAGTTGGCCAGTACCATATGCAGTTTTCTCGTGGTGGTGTTGGGGGTGATCACGGTCATCGGTGAAGCCGTGCTCTTGCCGTTGGCCCTGCAGGAATCGTTTGCGCCGGCCAATCGACTCGCTTTGTGGATGATGGCGATCATGCTGCCTTATTGCAGTCTGGTTTGTCTGGTGGCGATTTTGAGTGCGATTCATACCGTGCATGAGCGGTTCATTATGCAGAGTCTGGTGCCGGGGGTGATGAATCTGGTATTCCCGCTGGCGGCGGGGCTGTCGGTGTGGCTGTGGGGGGCGGGTTATCCGATTGAAAAGCGTATTTATTGGGCCGCCGGGGCGGTGCTGGTGGCGGGGGTGATTCAGGTGGCCATGATGCTGCCGGGGTTACATGCGGCCGGGGTGCGGGTGCGGCCCACGCTGCGCTGGACGGGCAGCGGATTGCGTGAAGTGCTGGTGCCGATGGTGCCGATCATGTTGGCCATGGTGGCGATACAGATCGGCACGTATCTGGATGGACAGATTGCCTGGTGGCTGTCGCCGGACGGGCATGATGGCGCGAAGACGGTGGTCTTTTGGGGTCATGAGTTTACGCTGCCGATGCAGGCTGGTGCGCTGGCGAAGTTATCTATTGCCCAGCGGATTTATCAGTTGCCGGTGGGGATTTTTGGTGTGGCATTGGCCACGGCGGTATTCCCGCTATTGTCCAAAGCCGTGGTGGATAACGATACGCCGGAATTCAAACGGCTGCTGGTGGCGGGGTTGCGTAAAGTCTTGTTCCTGGCGATTCCGTGTAGTGCGGGGATGATTCTGATCGCCCATCCGCTGATTACGCTGGTCTATTCGGGCAAATATACTACGCCTGCGGATGTGGATCGCGCGTGGTGGGCGGCCATGTGGTATTGCGCGGGAATTGTATTTTTTGAACTGCAGATGGTGCTGATGCGGGCCTATTACGCCCAGCGTGACACCATGACCCCCGCGAAAATCGCGGCGCTCATGGTGGGGGTGTCCATGAGCCTGAATCTGCTGTTGATCTGGCCGTTGGCGGAAGGCGGGATCGCGGCGGCAACCAGTATTAATAGTTGCCTGCAATGCCTGATTCTGCTGCTGGTCATGCGCCGGCGGCTGGGTGGGTTGGATTTGCACGGCATGGGTAAACATGTATTGCGGATCGCATTGGTAACCCTGCTCATGGCGCTCATTGGTGCGGCGGTGATTTATACCCGGGGCTGGTGGTTTGAGCCCATCGCCAACATGCTCGGGCTGGCGGGATCGCAGCGCCCCCTGATGTTGCGGGCGGCGCTGGAATTGCCCCTGCAGGTGGGGGTGTGCGGAGTGGTCTTTGTCGTGGCTGCCCGGCTGTTAAAGATGCCGGAATTGTACGACGTGCCGATGGTGGGGCGGATCTTGGGCAAATATTTGCGGCGGTGAGGCCTAGAATCAGATATGGACGATAAGCACAAAAAGCATCTCGCACTGACCCAGGTTCCCGAAGCCCAGCGGGCCTTTGCCATGCATGACCGGATCTGGGAAAACAACCGCTATGTTTATCCCGTGGTCTCGCGGCGCAGCAAGGGCATTAGTATTGGCATCAATCTGAATCCCGATAAGGCGTGCAATTTCGATTGCATTTATTGTTCGGTGGACCGCAAAGTCCCCCCGGTAGTCCGGCAGGTGGATTTGGCTGTGCTGGAAACGGAATTACGGCTGATGCTGCAGGTGGTCCAGACCGGGGCGATTTATCAATATGATCCGTTTGACCGTGTTCCCACTGCGCTGCGCCGGGTCAATGACATCGCTTTTTCCGGGGACGGCGAACCCACCACGTATCCGCATTTTCTGGAAATCTGCCAGCGCGCGGTGGGTGTGCGCGATGCGATTGGGCTAACGGATGTGAAAATGGTGGTGATCACCAATGCCACGATGTTTCATCGCCCCGGTGTGAAGGCAGCGCTGACGTATCTGGACGCCCATCAGGGGGAAATTTGGGCCAAGCTGGATGCCGGGACCGCTGCTTATTACGATCTGGTGGATCGGACCAGTGTCCCATTCCGGCAGGTGCTGGATAATATTTTGACTTGCTGCCGGGCGCGGCCAACGGTGATTCAATCCCTGTTCATGCGGGTACATGGCCACGCCCCCGATGAAACCGAGATTACGGCCTACGTGGGGCGCTTGCACGATATCATTCAGGCGGGTGGGCATATCACGCTGGTGCAAGCCTACACGGTGGCCCGGCAAGTGACCGAGGCGTATGCCACCGCACTGACCCAAGCGGAATTGGAAGCGATTGCCGCGCGGATTCATGCCCGGCTGCCCGGCCTGCCGGTAGAAGTCTATCCCTGACGTGGTTACAGGCCGCGCCGCTTGAGCGATCGTCCCATAATATAGTCCCCCAGACGCGGCCAGAGCGTGGCCATCACCAACGCATAGCGTGAGGCCCAATGTGGCCAGAGTTCCGGTTTGGGGTGCTGCATCAAATGCACCATCTTCCGCGCCACGGTCGCCGCAGATTGGGCGCTGCCAAGTCCGGAGGTTTTCATCTGGCTGCGGTCGGAGGCCACAGCGAAAAAATCCGTCTCCGTGGTGATGGGGTGTACGCTGCTGACGTGGATGCCATATTGTTTTAGCTCCACCCGGGCAGCTTCGCACAGAGAGAGCTGCGCGGCCTTGGTCATGGCATACGGGCCGCAGAACGGCAAGCCCCGCCGGGCGGCGGCGGACGACGTGGCGATGAGGTGACCGCTACGCTGCTTGATCATCACCGGCGTGGCCGCGGCCATGGCGTACCAGGTGCCTTTAACGTTCACATCCACAATTTCATCAAACTGGGCCTCGGTGGTTTCATGGACGGCATTGAGAAAGCCAAACCCCGCATTGGCGACCATGATATCGAGCCGTTGCCAGGTGGTAACCGCGGTAGTGACCAGCGCCTCCACGTGTGCCCGCTGCGCAACATCGCAGACCTGCACGATAACTTCGCTGCCCATCTGCCGGCACTGTGCGGCCAGCGTTTCCAACCGGTCCACCCGCCGGGCAGCGAGGATCATGCGTACCTTAAATGGGGCAAGGGCCAGCGCCAGCGCCTGGCCGATGCCTGCCGAAGCGCCGGTAATGATGATCACTTTTTGGGTCAGGTCAACCATAGTCACTCCCGTGCCAATGGTGCTATTCTACCCCACGGACAGAATTCCGGTTAGTTAAACAGGAAGTGCGCGATGTCGCCATCTTTGAAGATGTAACTCTTGCCTTCGCTGCGCATCCGGCCGGCGGCTTTGATGGCCGCTTCGCTCTTGTATTCCATCAGGTCGTCAAAGTGATAGATTTCCGCGCGGATGAAACCATTTTCGAAATCGGTGTGGATCACGCCGGCGGCCTGCGGGGCGGTGGCCCCGATGGGAATCGTCCAGGCGCGGACTTCAATCTTGCCGGCGGTGAAATAGCTTTGCAGTCCGAGCATCGTATAGGCCGCCCGGGCGAGTTTGTTCAGCGATGGTTCGGTCATACCCAGATCATGCAGCATGCTCAGACGGTCTTCGGGCGCCAACTCCGCCAGTTCGGATTCCAGCTTGCCGCAGACCACCACCACGGTGGAGCCTTCCTTGGCGGCGTGGGCCTGAACTTTCTGGACCAGCGGGCCCTTGCCTTCGGGATCGGTTTCATCCACGTTGGCCACGTAGAGCACTTTCTTGGCGGTCATCAGGCCCAAAATTTTGATGAATTTGACTTCGTCGGGCTTGTCCAGCCCCAGCGCCCGCACAGGCTTGCCGGTTTCGAGCCCGGCGAGGATTTTCTCCAGCAGGGCAGTGGCGAAAATTGCTTCCTTATCACCGCTCTTGGCCGCCCGACGCTGTTTATCAATCACTTTGGTGACGGTTTCCAGGTCGGCGAGAATCAGTTCGATATCAATGGTCTCGATGTCACGAATGGGGTCCACCGCACCGTCCACGTGCATAATGTCGTTGTTCTCAAAGCAGCGGACCACCTGCAGGATGGCATCCACTTCGCGGATGTGGGAGAGGAATTTGTTGCCCAGACCTTCACCCTTGCTGGCGCCGCGGACGATCCCGGCGATATCCACAATCCGCAGCAGCGCGGGCACCAGACGATCCGTGGGGATGTATTGCTGAATCCGGGCCATGCGCTCGTCGGGAACGTTGACCACGCCGACATTGGGCTCGATGGTGGCAAAGGGGTAATTCGCCGCCAGGGCATTCGCCGAGGTCAGGGCGTTAAAAATGGTGCTCTTGCCAACGTTCGGTAAACCAACAATCCCAACTTCCATGCGTCCATCCTTTAGGCTCTAGGTTCGGAGTCTGAAGGCGGAAAGAATACGCGAAATGCGCATATTTTGCATCCCCGAGACCGTAAATAGCACCTGAGTGTAAGCGAATCGCGCCTGAATGGGTGCATTGCTCGTGCGATTCACCTTTGCGGGGGTTGGGTGTGAGTCTGATTTGCAGCATACAAGAACAACTCGTAAAAGATTTATGGTATCCATACACATAGCTGCGGACAGATGTAATCTTGACGTATAGGAGGGGGGACTATATCCTACGCCTGAGATGTGGTGCGCTGGGTTGATTACCGATTGGAATCAGTATGCAGCTAATTGACTGGGTCTTCACGTTCTTGCCATTGGCCGTCATTTTGGGCTTTGCCTTCTACACCCGCAGATTCGTGCAGGGGGTGGCGGACTATATGTCGGCGGGACGGTGTGCAGGACGTTACCTGATGTGTAATGCCCGCGCCGAAGCCGATTCGGGCTTGAGTAATGCGGTGGCGAATTTCCAGTCCATCGCAATTGCAGGTTTTGTGATGAGTTGGTGGGGGGTCCTCTCCGCGCCGTTATTTCTGATTCTGGGCATCGTGGGTTTTGTCACCTACCGGTATCGCGAGACGCGGGTACTTACTCTGCCCCAGTTTTTTGAGGTTCGCTATAGCAAAAATTTCCGTTTATTTATGGGCTTGCTGGCTTTTTTGGCTGGCGTGCTCAACTACGGCATTTTCCCCGCGGTGGCGGGCAAATTTTTTGTGGCATTTCTGCAGTTGGACCCGACCCTGGCCCAATGGGGTATGCCCTGGATGCGGACTGATATCGCCATTATGGCGTCCTACATGATCTTCACGCTGGTGATGATGTTGACCGGCGGGCAAATTACCCTGATGGTCACGGATTGCCTTGAAGGGATTTTTTCGCATGCCATTTACCTGTTGATCGTGATCGTCCTGCTGTGGCTGGTGCCGTGGGACAAAATGACCTGGTGGCTGACTTCCGGCGGACCGGATAAGTCGTTGATCAATCCGTTCGACGCCTTCAAGGTCAAGGATTTCAATATCTTTATGTGGCTGATGGGCCTGTATGGCGGCGTCTATATCACGATGGCCTGGCAGAATCGCAGCGGGTTCAATTCCGCCGGCCGGACCCCGCATGAAACCCGTATGGGTGGGGTGCTGGGACACTGGCGCGGGTACGCGCGGGTACTCATGCTGACCGTGCTGGTAATTAGCGCGCTGACGTATCTGAAGCATCCGGATTATGTGGCCCAAAGCACTTCCGCCAACCACCAGATCACGCAACTGCTGGATGAACAAATGGGGGAGAAAATGCGGGTGGAGATCGGCGAGGTACGCGCCTCACTGACGCAAATCCAAACGCAAATTGTGCCTGCTGCCACCAAACCTACGGCAGTGTCGGCCCCCAATGAGGCTCTGCTGGTTCAGTTGGAACAACTGCGCACGCAAATCAAGCAGTTGCGCACGAGACCCAATGAGGAACCCGCCCTGCCCGCGGCCACGTCGGGTCAACTCGGGGTACTGCAGGCCAAAGTTGATAAGATGCAAAATGAGGTCGAGCAGACCCTCACTCAGGTGGAAGTGCCCATTGCGCTGAGTCATATGTTGCCCGGAGGGATCAAGGGTTTGTTTGTGTTGGTGATGATTATGGGGCTGATGGCGGCGGATGCCAGCCACATGCACTCATGGGGAAGTATTTTGGTTCAGGATGTGGTACTCCCGCTACGTGGCCGCCCCATGACGCCCAACCGCCACGTTTGGGCCATCCGTTTTGCTCAGATCGGCGTGGGCGTCTTTGCGTTCTGTTTCAGTATTTTATTCAAACAAACCCAATATATTTGGATGTGGTGGGCGATTACCGGGGCGGTGTTCCAAGCCGGTGCCGGCGCGGTCATCATCGGCGGTTTGTACTGGAAGCGTGGTACTGCCGCCGGAGCTTGGGTTGCCGGGATTCTTGGGGCCGTACTTTCACTGTTCGGCATTCTGGCCGATACGCTGGTATGTCAATGGTTGACGGCACTGGGGCATTTCATCGGTTGGGAAAGTCTGCCGGCCAATGCCGTTACCATCAGCTTTCTGATTATGGTCATCGTGCCGGTGTCCTATGTGGTGGTGTCGCTGCTGACGCCCACAGAAGCGTTCAATATGGATCGGATGCTGCACCGTGGCGCCTATCGGGTGGCCAGCGATACCGTGGAAGCGCCCCATCGGCCGCGCGGTTTTATTGGCCGGATTCTTGGCTTTGACGATAACTTCACGATGTGGGATAAACTCGCGGCGGGCGGGATTTTCTGGTGGACGATGTTCTGGTTGGCAATCACGCTGGTGGGTACCGTTTGGAACTGCTGGCGGCCCATTTGTCGTGGCTTGGGGCTGAGTGGCCCAATCGCGGAACTGTTGCAGCCCTGGTCACAGGATTGGTGGTTGACCTACTGGTTGATCTCCGGGCTGATTCTGCCCTTTGTGATCTCGGCCGTTACCTTCGTGTGGTTTGGGATTGGTGGCTTCAAAGACTTGAAGCTCTTTTTCCACTCACTGCGCACCATGACCCGGGATCATGAGGATGACGGCCGGGTGGTGGCCCATAAGCCAACCGAGAATCCTGATGCGGTGGTACCCTCACCGGCAGCGCCGGCCCCAACCGACACATCCGCGAAGGGATAAGCTCGGACGGATACACGCTTTAGAGCGATTGCCAAAAATAATCCCCACATCCGCTTGCGCGAAAGCGAATACTGGGTTTTAATGTTGGGCATGGCTGCTGCGTTACTCATGCCCAACGCCGAGAACTGCACGCTGGAGGAAATCCTGGTGGCCGCCGCCGCTGCGCCGAACCACAAGA
>JBIJDM010000010.1:0-26795 GCA_044344145.1 Phycisphaerae bacterium | reverse complement strand
TTGTTTGTATGTCCTCGTGGATAAAATTGCCGGCGGCAAGGATGCCAAGCGTACCTGGTTATTCCAGCCGCCGAAAACGGGGAGCGTCGTCAATGCCAACGCGCGTGGTTTTACGGTGGCCCCGCCGGACGGCAAGCCTTCTTTGCAGGGCGTATTTGCCTATCCGCCCGAACCCAAGGTGAAAACCGACCCGCTGACCTGGGAGTACGTCAAGACCGTCGGCATCGGCCGGGGTAACAAGGTGACCAAGGTTATCAATGCCGTCACCGTGCCGGGCAGTGACCATTTCTACTTTGTCGGTACGGTCACCGCAGGCCCGCAACCCGAGGTCAAGGTGCAAGGCACCGGGCTGGATGCGGTGATCACGGTGGGCAATCGTACCATCAAGTTTGATGGCAGTAAGGTGGTACTGGGTACGGTCAAATAATAGTGCGTCCGGCATTCCTGCCGTAGGATTGGCCGTGGACGAATTTTCGTTCCGCAGGTAACCGGTGCGCTGTGTCGCCCGAGACGACCAAGGCAAAGGAGCCAAGCATGCATGTAATGCGCTTATTCGGTTGGGCGGGAATTTTGGTGCTGGGTGGCCTGGCGTTGTTCACGCTGACGGGAGCCGCCCCGGCCAGTGCCCCGGCCTCCAAGCCGGCGTTTGATCCGGATAATGCCTTCTTTGCCATGACGCTGGAAGGCTTTTTCCCTGGGCAGAGCCGCAATGTGCCCAAACGCATGAATGTCTATATGCAGCGGCGCAATGGCCAGTGGATGGCCGCGCTGGGCACGGCCACCTATATGGGCAAGGCCCAGTGGAATACCGCGCTCATGCTGGTGGACCCGGCGGCCCTCAAAGTGGCCAAGGAAACTGTTACGGGGCAGATTAAAGTGGTGCTGGTCGCCGACCCGTGGATTCCCAAGGATCAGATCGTCCGTACTGCCCAGGTGGAGATCAAAGGAACTCTGACTCCCAGTGCGGATGCCAATGCCATTATGACCATGTGCGGACAATGGTCCGCAACGATTCCCGGAGAAGTGGCCGTTTTGGAGACGGTAGGACTGCTGCCGGGTAAAGGTGAGGGACGCATCCTCGGCGGTACCGGTGTGGCCGGCGAACCCGAGGTTCAAGACGTTTCCTACAATCTCGCGGTGTATAACCTGCTGCCGGGCAAGGTGAAAGATAATTTCCAACGCCGCCGGGCCGTGTCGTTGGGCTTCAAAGATGGCCAGGCCGTTTCCGCCCGACTGGGGATGATGGATATCCGCCACAACATGTACGATTATGCCACATTGGACAAACCCACCGCCGGCACGATCAAGCCCGATACCTTCAGTGCCACACTCAACTTCGAGATCAATACGCTGGACGGTGAGCCGGCGAAATTCGCTCTGGAATTCACCGGCCAACGGGTGGCGGGTTGGTTGGTGGGAAGTTGGAAGGGCAGCTACACTCTGGCCGATGGCAAAGTGAATCCGATTGAAGGCTATTTCCGTGGTGATGCGGCCAAGGGGGCCGTATTGACCGAAGCGCCGGACCCTCGGCCCTGGTCGGTGGCAGTGAAAGATTTTAAACCCGTGGTGGCCGGCGAGCATCCCCGGTTGTTTTTCCGCAAGGGTGATCTGCCGGAACTCAAACGTCGGGCCGCCACGCCCGATGGGCAGGCCATTATCAAACGACTGCGCGAACAGTTGAATGGTTCCGATGGTGAAAGTATGCCCACCCAATACAATCCGGCCACGCAGGCGTATGCCGGCGGTTTCAAGGCCGGCGTGGGCGCTTATACGTTTTCGCATGGGGCGGGATTTGGGTTTTTGTATCAACTGACCGGCGACAAAAAATACGCCGACCTGGCGCGCGAGTGCGTGGAAAAAGCGTTTGCCGGACAGCGCAGCGGGGACGACCGGTATGCCTGGGTGGGCCCCGGTGGCGAGTTACGTGCCGGCCCCACGATTGGCTGGACCGCCGTGGCGTATGACCTTTGTTATGACGGTTGGGAGCCGGAGTTCCGGCAGAAAGTCGCGCTGGCGATTCAGAACTACAGCGATGTCAAAGGTGGCGAACGGAACAAAGCCGAAGGGATTACCCTGCGCGGCATGATCCTGACGCCGGTGCAGGGTCCGGGCTCCAACCATTACGGTGCGGTGGTCGGCGGCACCGGTTTGGCGGTGCTGGCCATTCAGGGTGATCCCGGTACGGATGACAAACTTACCACGCAATATGTGACGGCCGTGGAAAAACAGATCGAACGTCACTTCCTTGCCGGCTGGGGCGACGGTGGTTATTACAAGGAAGGCTGGGGCGCTTCGCGCGTCGGCACCCAGGGCGCGTTTTTGTGTCTGCTCCAGGCCATGCGCGTCGCCCACGGGCTGGATTTTGTGAATGTCGAACGTACCAACGCCAATTACATCACCATGGTGCCGCGCGTCCTTTTGACGGTGGGCAATCCCGCCTCCTTCCCGTATCGCTCCAATATGGGCCCCACCTATGGCAATCCGGAGATCGGCAGCCTGGAACAGCATACCGGCATGTCCAACGGTGGGTATTTCTCCGAGGGCTTCGGCGCTATTTCCGACCGCTACAAGCCCGCGCTACTCTGGGCCTATAACCATATGTATGCCCCCAATAATAAATACAACTTTGATACCATCGGGTCGTATCCCCACCGGGCCATGCTGGCGCTGGTGAATTGGCCCACCTTTACCGGTGGTAAAGAAGCCAACCCGGCCACGGTCATGCCCCTGGCCACCCGCGACACCATGTATGAGTTCTTCGCTTTCCGCAACCGCTTCCAGGATAATGACGATGTGGTGACCTCGCTGCTGATCAATGCGCCCGATGGTACCAAGCCGCGCGAAGTTTTGGTCTGGGGTATGGGGCTGCGGCTGGGATATGGGGAACCGCAGCGCGGCGCCAAAGTGACGCACTATGTTACCGCGCCGGATGGTTCGGGCAGTCTCACCGCGGGTAATTTTGCTCTGGCGGTGGATCACTCGCGCGCGGCCGGGGTGGATGTGCTGGTGGTAACGGCGGGCAGCAAGGTTCCCGCCGCCGATACGTTCAAAGGCAAAGCCCGCAGCACCACGGTGACGCTGGGCGCGGAATCCCTGAACGTGCTGACCCTAAGCAGCACGGGCGAACATCCCGAACCCAAGGTGGTGGGGGATAAAATTGTGGTGGGTGGGCAGACCCTCACCTACAACAGTGGCAAGCTGGTGCTGGGTGTGTTTGGCGCCAAATAAGTCGGCGGGGGGGACATGACCAGCCGCCGGGGTCGGCCCTGTCCGGAGAATGAATGTTTGAGGATGAACCGATGATGCCGGCTGCGCCCCTGCGCCAACACGGGGCTATTGAGCAAGCACGAAATAGTCTTGACGTTCCCAGACGCTTAAGCTAATATCCTCTAACCTAAGAGGTAGCTGGCGTGTGTTGTTTGACAGCCGGCCCCGGAATCTGCATGGTGGGTTGGGTTTTGGGGCATTTGTGGGCACAATCAACAGGACTCCTTGAGGCTCGGGTTGGGACGGATTTTGTGCGGCGTTGTGTCGCACGGGCGTTCGGTTGGATTATGTCTGTATTTGGGGATGGTAGTGATCTTTTTGGCCCTGGGAATTTCTGGTCTGCTCTGGTTGCTCGGAAGTGGTCTGTACTGGCTGGTATGTTCTGTATGGCAACGGTGTTTCCCGTCCGAGGCCGCGCCGCCACCGCCCCCCCTTGCCCCCAGTATCAATCAGCCTTCCGCCCTCGGGGGACTGACTTTCACCAGCTTGCTCTATTTACTGGGACTCACGTGTCTGCTGGGGATTGCCGTCAATGATTGGGAATATTGGCAGCACTCCGACACGCACCTGACCGATCTGCTGCAGCGCAAGAATTACACCATTCAAACCGCTGTGACGTTCGTCGTGGGGGCCATATTTTGGGCGGGGGCGATGGTGGTAAACCGGGTCTGTGTGATCAATGCCGAATTTCGCAGCAAAATATTGGGTGCGGAGCCCACGGGTCTGGGGTGTCTGACCTGGATGTTTAATCATGTCATTATTGCCACGATTATTTTGCTGGGCGTGCTGTTCGTCCTGCTGGTATTGGGTCAGGATGAGGCGTTTATCAACTATTTGGATCTCAGTCTGCACAAAGCCTGATCCGGTCGGGCAAGTTTACGCCGGACCAATCTTTTCCATCCCACCCATATAACCGCGCAGAGCCGTGGGCACCGTGACGCTGCCATCGGCGTTCTGATACACCTCTAAAATCGGGATCAGAATCCGCGGGCTGGCAATGACGGTGTTGTTCAGCGTGTGGCAGAATTGGACCTTGCCATCTTTGCCCTTGTACCGCAGGTTGCAGCGCCGGGCCTGGAAATCATAGAGTCGCGAGGCCGAATGCGTTTCGCTGTAGGCGTTGCGGCTGGGCATCCATGTTTCGATATCGTACATGGCCGCATTCTTCACACCGATGTCACCGGTGCAGCATTGGATCACGCGGTGGGGCAGTTCCAACCGTTGCAACAGCGTCTGGGCATAGCCGATCATTTGGATGTGCCAGTCGCGGCTTTCCTGTTTGTCATTGCGGCAGATGACCACCTGCTCGACTTTGTCGAACTGATGGATGCGGTACAGCCCGCTGGTATCCTTGCCATACGTGCCCGCTTCACGCCGGAAGCAGGTACTCATCGTCACATACCGGCGGGGCAGCGTGGCCTCGTCCAATACTTCATCCATGTGCAGTGCCGTCAGACCCACTTCGCCCGTCCCGGTTAAAAAGCGCACATCCTCGGGCAGTTCTTCCGCCTCGCCCACGCGGTACGCTTGTTCGCGCCCGGCGGGAAAGAATCCGGTGCCGCGCATCGCGGCCTCACGGACCATCACCGGCACCGTCACGGGCGTGAAGCCCTGCTCCAGACTCATGAAGTCCAGCGCCAGCCGCAGGATGGCCTGATGCAACAGCGCCCCGGCCCCGGTGAGGAAATAGCTGCGCGAGCCGGCGATTTTCACGCCGCGTTCGACGTCGAATAATTTCAACGCCGCGCCCAGTTCCACATGCGTCTTGGGCGTGAAAGCAAACACGCGGGGTGTGCCCCATTTGCTGACTTCGACATTGTCTTCCGCGCTCACACCCACCGGCACATCGTCATCGGGGGGCAGCGGAATGGTCAGCAGTAACTGTTGGATTTGGGGGTCGAGTTGTTGGAGTTGTTCTTCAAAGGTGGCGCGCTCCTGCTTGATCGCGGCCGAGCGCGTTTTGATGGCTTCGATCTGGGCTTCCAATTCCGCTTTCTGGGCGGGGTCTTTGGCGCCTTTCACCTTGCCCATCAGCGGGCCCATGTCCTTGCTGACGCGGTTCTGTTCGGCGGTCAGGGTTTCCAGCTTGACCTGTACTTCGCGGCGCTGTTGGTCCAGTGCCAGCAGGGCATCGAGATCAATCTTCATGCGTTTGAGTTCCGCCCCGCGGCGGACGACATCGGGATTTTCGCGGATGAATTTCAAATCAAGCACGGATGGAGCTCCTAACGAGCGTGAAAGAAGAGTTGGGTTGTACGCAATGGGCCCGGAGGCCACAAGGGTTTAGGGCTTGACGGGAATCTTGATTTTCTCGCCGACCTGCAGATCATCCGCCGCGTCCATATTCTGCCGGTTGGCCCGGAATATGATCCGCCACAGGTCTTCATCACCATAAGCGAGCTTGGCCAGCTTGCGCAGGGTGTCGCCCTTCTTGACGGTATAGGTGCTGCCGGGGGTGATGCTGGTCGTGGTCACGGTGGGCGTATGGGTGGTGGTTGATGTGCCGGTATGGGTCGTGGTGTGGGTAGGGGTAATCACCGGATCGGTGCCAGTGAAGCTGGTGCCGGTCGTGCCGGTGGAAGTGCTCGCGGCCGGCAGTTTGATCTTCTGCCCAATTTTGAGCTTGGACGAATCCACGCCGGGGTTGGCGGCCTGAATGGCCTTGACCGTCAGGCCCTTGGCTTTGGCGATGGTGCTGAAGGTATCGCCTTTGGCAATGGTGTATTCACCGCTGCCGGTATCCAGACCCGTGCCGAGAGTGGTATGCGTTCCATACGTGGGCAACGTGGGCACCACCACCGGGCGCGTGGTCGGAGTATACGGCGTATAGCCGGTGTACGTCGGCGCAGTGGTCGGATACGTGGGGTACGTGGGATAGGTCGTCGGCGTCAGGCCGGGGATGCCGGGGGTGACGCCCACATTGGTGGTCGGGGGCATGATGATATCAATCCCACCACTGGTGGTGATGGTGGGCATGGTGGTGGTGGGCCCGAGCAGGGGGTCCAGACCACCACCGGTGCTGACGGCGGGCAGTTCGTTATTGGGATTGTTCACGACGACTTCATTGCCGCCGACTTTATTTTTATTTTTGTTGGCCAGCACAAAATAGGTGCCGACGGCAATGGCCGCCAAAACCGCAACGCCGACCACAATTTTGACATCCGTACGCATGAAGTAGCTCCCAATTAGCCGACCGCAAAATCTACCGTAAAAGGCGGATTATACACCAGAATAATAGATTACAAACACTTACTTACAGATTTGCGTTCCTGAGCCGAAAGGATGGGCCCAGACGGCACGACATATCCGTAACCCTATATGCCAGCGTAGGTTATGGGCAAATCAGCTATGGATTGCCCGGCCCGCCACCGCCATGGCCGCTTCCTTGACCGCTTCCGGCAGAGTGGGATGGGCATGGCAGGTCCGCGCCAGGTCCTCGCTGCTGCCGCCAAAAGCCATCACCGCGGCAATCTCCGCCAGCAGACTGCTGGCATGCGGCCCGATGATATGACCACCGAGGATGCGGTCGGTCTGCGCGTCGGCAATGATTTTGACGAAGCCATCGGTTTCGTCCATACACAACGCCCGGCCATTGGCCCGGAAGGCAAACTTGCCGATCTTCACATTGTGCCCGGCCGCGGTGCATTGTTCCTGCGTTAGCCCGACCCAGGCCAGTTCCGGCGCGGTATAAACCACTGCCGGCACCGCGGCGTAATCCACATGTCCCGCCTGACCGGCCAACAGTTCCACGCACGCGATCCCATCTTCCTCCGCCTTGTGCGCCAGCATCGGCCCGGGGATCACATCGCCGATGGCATAAATGCCCGGTACGTTAGTCTGGAAATGGCCATCCACCAGAATGCGGCCCTTGGGATCATATTGCACGCCCAGTTCGCGCGCCCCCAGCCCTTCGCTATACGGCTTGCGGCCCACGGCGACCAGCACCACATTGGCCGGCACGGATTGCGTCATGCCTTCCCATTCAAAATGCACATTCACACCACCCTCGGCGGGGGTGGTATGGGTGAATTTGGCTTCGAGATAAAAATTCAACCCCTGTTTCTTCAGGGCTTTTTCCAGCGCCCGCGCCGCTTCGGCATCAGCCAGCCCGCCGCAGAGCGTGGGCAGCATTTCCAGTACGGTAACTTCGGACCCCAGCCGCGCCCAGACCGAAGCCATCTCCAACCCGATGGCGCCCGCGCCGATGACGACCAGCCGCTGGGGCACCGATTGCAGACTCAGCGCGTGATTGGAATTGATGATGGTCTGTCCGTCGAATTTCAGTGTCGGCAGTTCCACAGGGGTTGAGCCGGTGGCGATGATGATATGCTTGGCACTCAGCGTCTGCGCCCCGGCGGGGGTGGTCAGTTCCACCTGCCCCGCACCCAGCAGCCGTGCGGTGCCGACGAGCTTGTCAATCTTGTTTTTCTTGAGCAGACCCGTGATACCGCTGGTGAGTTGCTCCACAATCTTGTCTTTACGGGCCAGCATGGTGGGCAGATCGAGCGTGACGGAACCAAGTTTGATCCCCAGACTCGCATAATGGTCCCGGGCCTGGGCAAATTTCTCGCTGGCATCCAGCAACGCCTTGGACGGAATACACCCCACCCGCAGACACGTACCGCCGAACTTATCATGTTTGTCCGCGCAGGCCGTCTTAAAGCCCAACTGCGCCGCCCGAATGGCCGCCACATATCCGCCCGGCCCGGCCCCGATGACCAATACGTCGTAATTCTGTTCCGCCATGACTACCTCGTTAGAGAAAAAACGTTTGGGTCATTATAGCGGGGGAGACGCAGGGAGATACAAACGCGTTTAGGCCAGTCTGCGCTGGTTTGGCCTGCTGGGCCGGGAAATGGGGGCTATTGGTTGGCGGTAACGCCATCCGCAGCGCTATAATACAGCCTGTGGCGCGGGTCGGTCCTGTTTCTATGGTTCGCGTCTCGAGTAGTGCCGATACAAAGGAATGAAACCATGAGTGAATCGAATCCGAATCCGTTTCCCCCGCAGCCCCCGTTTCCGCCCCCGCAACCCCCGCAGTTTCCTCAGGCGTATTTACCGCCCCAGCCGCCGCGCCGGGGCAAGGGCCTGATGATCTTTGCCATCGTGTTGCTGGTGCTGCTGCTGGTTTCGATTGCGTTCAATGGTCTGCTGGTGCTGGCCGTGGGCGCGGTGGCCATGGGCGAGGGCGGCGGCCTGACCGGCAATCCCCAGGTGAAGTATGACCCCATCCAGCATGGTGGCAATGACAAGGTCGCCATCCTGCCCATTTCCGGTGTGATTGACGAAGCTCAGGTGACCAAGGTTCGCCTGTTCGGCGATGCCATCATCAACGATACCACGATCAAAGCCGTGGTGGTCGAGGTGGATTCCCCCGGCGGGGGCATTACCGCCGCCGATGAAATCCATCAGGAAATGCAGCGCATCAAGGCCGCCAAGAATGGCCATCTGCTGGTTTCCATGCGCGGCCTCGCAGCCAGCGGTGGTTACTATGTTTCCATGCCCGCCAGCAAGATTTATGCCCAGCCCACTTCACTGGTGGGCAGCATCGGCGTGATCTGGCCCGCGTTTGAAATGTCCGGCCTGCTGGACAAAATCGGCGTCACACCGGAAGTCATCACCAGTGATCAGGCCAAGTACAAAGACATGGGTTCGCCCTATCGTAAATTCACCCCCGAAGACCGCGAATATATCCGTGGTCTCGTGAATGAAGCCCACAAGAAATTCGTTGACATCGTGACCGAAGGCCGCAAGGGGTTGCTGAAAGTAGGTATGGAGCAGGTGGCCGTGGGCCGCATCTGGACGGCCCAGAAGGCGCTGGATATGGGCCTGGTGGACGAGATCGCCTATCTGAACAAAGTGATCGAAGATGCAGAATCAACCTCTGGCATCGGCGCGGGCAAAGCCACGGTCGTGCGGCTGGAACAAAAAGTCAGCCTCTTTGACAGTCTGCAGTTGCAGAGCCAAAGCCCGAAAATCACCCTGAGCGCCAATTCGATTATCGAACTGCAACCGACCAAAATGGAATATCGCTGGGTACCGCCCACCGCTTATGGCAAGTGAGAACCGATGATCGCACTCGTCCCCAATACGTCCAAACCCGATGCCGTCAGCGCTGCCGCGGAACTATCGGAGTTGCTGCGGCAGAAGCATGAAGTGCTGCTGCTGGATATTGCCCCGCTGGGCCCGGCGTTGCATGACGCCCGGCCGGAGGTGGTGGTGGTTCTGGGCGGTGACGGTTCGATTCTGTCGGTCGCCCATGATCTGGCCGGGGTACCCGCCCGCGTGGTGGGCATTAATTTTGGCAAACTCGGCTACCTCGCCGAGTTCACCATGGAATCGCTGCTCCGCCATTGGGAGGCGATTTACTCCGGACACGCGCCCGTTTCGCACCGGCTGATGCTAAAGATGGCCATCTACGCCCGGCATGACTGGCACGAACAAAAAATGCTCGCTGTCGGCCCGCCTAAATTCAGCGGCCTGGCGCTCAATGACGTGGTCCTGCACGCCGGCCCGCCGTATCGCATCATTGATCTGGACCTGCTGATCAATGGCCGGCGCATTACCAGTTTCCGTTCCGATGGTGTGGTCATTGCCACGGCCAGCGGTTCTACGGGCTATAACCTCTCTGCCGGCGGGCCGATTCTCGATCCCGATATACAGGCCCTGCTGGTCACGCCGATTTGCGCCCACAGTTTGTCCTTCCGCCCCGTGGCCGTCTCCGACCGCTCGGTGGTCTGCATCCAGCCGCGTGAAGTCAATGAAGGCACCGTGGTGTCACTGGATGGCCAGGCGCATGTCCCGCTGGAACGTGGCGATGTGCTGGTGGTGAAGCGCTACGAACACAAACTCACGCTGGTGGGCAACCCTGATTTGGATCACTGGCAAATGCTGGCCGGTAAATTGTCCTGGGCCCGGCCGGCAGGGGAATAAACGCAATTCGCCCCGGTTATTCCCCGCGCGTCGTCGGCTGGGTTGCCGGTGGCTCCGCTATCACGATCCACCATGTTTGGCGGGTCTCGCGCAAATGTTGCCCCAAGTTACCTGCACGCAGGGCATTCCACAACGCCAGCGGTTTGATGTCGCCGGTGCCTGCCGTGATGCGGGCCAGCGGTAGCCAACTCGGTGGTGGGGGGCTGGGCAGCAGAACAATCTGACTGGGCAGGTTGGGGGATAAATAATCCGCAGTGTAAACTTCATAACGCCCCGCATTCACCAGCCGCAATTTCGCGCCCAGGGCGGGTTTGGCAATCAAAGTCACCGGCAACGGCTGGGGCAATATGTCGCGCAGCGCCCGGTCTATCTGGGCCGCCGTATCGGGTAACAGCAGCGCACTACTGGCCCACAGGGCCACCAGCCAGAGCAAACTGACACTGGTGGCAATGCCCACCAGCGGTTGTGGCCGCACACTCCGCCAGATGATAACCAGCGCCACCGCCAAACCACCCGCGATCAGCAGAATCGCCGCAGGCGAACTCTGGTTGGGCCGGATCTGGAGATGCAGATAGATACCAATCAAAATCAGCAAACCCGCGATCCCCAGCAGCAACCGGGTCCACGATTTGCCGATCCAATGGCGGAATTCTTCCGTGGTGCCTTCCAACCACACCGCCCCCAACACCGCCAGCGCGGGCGTGGCGGGCAACAGATAACGCAGCGAAAGAAATTCGCCCCCGGCAAAGATGACCGCAATCAGCACCCCCCAACCCAGCAGCAGCAGGCCCTGCGCATCCTGCCACGGCCATAGCCGCCGTCGCCACAATGCCGCGCCGCCAATCAGGCTCCACGGCAGGAAATTCAGCACGTAGATTCCCAGACACGCCGGGAACTGCCAGAGCGGGGTCAGCCCGCCGGCGGTTTTCTCCGCCACTTGATCGCCCCAGAAAGCCTGCAAAAATTGCGGCCCATGCGCATTAAGCATCAGAATATACCACCACGCGCCCACCCCCACACCCAGCAACACCGCCCCGGGAGTCAGCACGCGGCGCAGAGTCCCGGCGGGTAAATGCCGCCGCCGGGCCAGCACGAAGGCCACCACATAACCCGCCAGCGCCACCGCCAGCAGCCCCTTGGACATCGCCGCCAGCCCGATCCCCAGCCACGCCAGATACGGCCAGTACCACCCCGGCCGGCCTCGAATGATAATGGCCGCGAAGCCCAACAACGCCAGTGTCACCGCGAAACACAACAGCACATCGGGCATACTGCGCATGGCCGCGAGTTGAAATTGCACATGACTGGCCAGAATCGCCACCGCGAGAATCGGCGTTTGCGCTTCCCGGCTGAACTGCCGGGCCAAGAGCCACACCAGCAGCAGCGTGAGTGCCCCCACCCCGGCAAAGCCGATGCGTGCCCCCAACGGTGTGGCCCCGACCAACTGCATCCCGCCCGCACTCAGCCAATACGCCAACGGCGGTTTCAGCAGTCGCACTGCCCCCGCAGGGGTGTGCGGCGTCAGCCAGTCGCCCCCGTCCAGCATCAGCCGCGCCCCATCGGAATAGTGGCGTTCATCGGGATAATGGATCACCAGCGTGGCCGCCCAAAGCACCGAGACTAATAGGAAAAGCAAAATTATCCGGCAGGTCAGTCGTAAATCCATGGGCGATATTATGCGGCAGGCTGGACGCCACGCCAAGTTGGGCTAAGCTAAAGGCGCACCCAGTGACTGATTGGCGGATGTTTTTTGACGGACAGGATGGCGATGGAACTGCTGTTAGATGGCTACAACCTCACGCGACGCAACGGCTTAACGCTGGCGGAACTCTGCACGCTGATTCAGGCCTACGAAGAACACGTGGCCATCACGCTCGTGCTGGACGGCATGCCCAAGCCCGATGAAAAGGGCCTGCATTCCGACCGGCGTATCCGCCTGCACTACAGCGGTCCCAACGACAGCGCGGATAATGTGATCCTGCAGATGGTCGCCCAAAGTCGGCATCCCGGAAATATTCTGGTGGTATCGGACGACCGCGAACTCCGCGGCCGGGCCCGGCAGTCGGGTGCCAGCGGCTTGGGCGCGGTGAATTACGTCAAAGGCCTGAAAAAATCCGCCCGTCCCGGCCCGCGCGGCCACACCGGCCGCCCCGAACCCAAACCCGCCCAGGTATCCAGCACCGAAGTCTACGTCTGGCTGGAACGCTTCGGCCTGACCGCCAGCGGCAGCGAAAAACCCCGCCCCGCGCCCTCGATCCGCCCCGAAGCCCTGCCCCTGTCCCAAATCACCGCCGCCGACATCGCGGCCATTGATATGTCCCGCCTGCTGGGCACCATGGAACCCATGCCCGATAAAGACGCCCCGCCCCGCACTCGCCGGGGCAAAAAGAAACGGTAAGCCAAGCGCTGACCACTCATCGTGGTGCTGATGTGCGAATCGGCATCTTTTCAACTTCTTCGCATTCAACAATTCCCCAATTTCCGACCATCTACCCTTTTGGCATCACCCCCCGGGCTGGGTATGATACACCGTTGCCGGGAAATTGTTCCCGGCTGGCTGGTTTTGGAGCCCGATCGATGGCGGTACCTATTTCGCAAATGTGGACAGTGTCCACGTATGTTTTAAAGCAGCGCTTGCGCGGCAATAAGCATTATCCCCTCGTGTTGATGCTGGAACCGTTGTTTCGCTGCAACTTGGCCTGCGCCGGCTGCGGCAAGATTCAATATCCCGCCCACATCCTGAAACAGCAGCTTACGCCCGAAGAATGCTTCAAAGCCGTGGACGAGTGCGGCGCCCCGATGGTCTCCATCCCCGGCGGCGAGCCGCTGCTGCATCCGCAGATCAAGGAAATTGTCGAAGGGTTGGTCGCCCGCAAAAAATATATCTACCTCTGCACCAACGCGCTCTTGCTGAAGGAAAAAATTGACCTCTTCACCCCCAGCAAATATCTGACTTTCTCCGTGCACATGGACGGCCAGCAGGAACACCACGATTTCGCCGTCTGCCGCGAAGGCACGTATGACAAAGCCGTCGAGGGGATCAAGGAAGCCGTCAAACGCGGTTTCCGCACCACCACCAATACCACGCTCTTCGACGGCGCCGATCCCAATTCGGTGCGCAAATTCTTCGATGAGATGATGGCCCTCGGCGTGGAAGGCATGATGATCTCGCCGGGGTATTCGTATGACAAGGCCCCGGACCAATCGCACTTCCTCGGGCGCGCCAAGACGTGGAAGCTGTTCAAACTGATTCTCAGCAACCGCAAGAAAAACTGGAAGTTCAACCAGTCCACGCTGTTCCTGGAATTCCTCATGGGCCAGCGCCATTACACCTGCACCCCCTGGGGCATGCCCACCTATAACGTGTTCGGCTGGCAGAAGCCCTGTTATCTGTTGCAGGACGGTTATGCCGATACCTTTGCGGAATTGATCGCCAGCACCAAGTGGGCCGAATACGGCACCGAGTCGGGCAATCCCAAGTGCGCCCATTGCATGGTCCATTCGGGCTACGAAGCCAGCGCGGTGAATCATACCTTTGGTTCGTTGGGCGGTTTCCTCGCCACGGTCAAGAGCACGCTGCTGGGGCGTTATCCCAATCAGGCTGCCGCCGAGGAACTTACCCGTATCCCCGCCGCGCAGCCGGGGCATACCGTGAGCCTGACCGTCAGCGCCGCCAATCCCGCCGCCCCCGCGCGCACCCCGCAGGATGCGGTGAAGTAAACGAGTATTATTTGCCTTGCAGACAGGAACTGTGGCCATGAGCGAAGCGGACGAATCAGCAACCAGCCCCGACACCAATCCCGAAAACGCCCCCGGCACCGCCAAAACGCAATTGGAAGGCTGGGTGCCAACCCTGCACAGTCCGGCGGAGATTTACGAAGCGCTGGAAAAGGCTTTTGACTACCGCGGCGATGTGACCGTGACGCTGAAAGATGGCACCCGCATCGAAGGCTACATCTTCGACCGCCGGGCCGGCAGCGAACTGGCCGCCAGCGTGATCCGCATCATGCCCACCGGCAGCAAAGACAAAGTATCCGTCCGCTACAGCGATCTGGCCGGCCTGGCCTTCACCGGCCGCGACACCGCACAAGGCAAGAGCTTTGAAACCTGGGTAGCCAAATACCACGCCAAAAAAGCCGCCGGCGAAACCAACATTGGTATCGACGCCGAGGCGCTGGATTGAGTTGCTGTCCACCACACTGCTTGGCCGTGTATTGGGAACATTTTCAGAGCTTCCAGCCCCGGCGTTGGGCATAAACAGGTAAGACTAGCTCGATTTCGACGGTCAGTTGATTCCCAATGTCCTGCAACGCATTCACCAGTTGGCCACCAACGTGGTTGGCTGTGCGCATTGTCTCAATGGCACGCTGCTGCCCCTGAAGGCGCATCGCTTCAAGCCGTCCTGGTGGCGGTGGATTCAGTGGGTCAATGTGTCGAGCCTGGTTTCCATACGCCATAACGTGATCAAAACCACTGAAAGACCCGGTCACGATGTCGCAGGTCTCCATTGCCGGTTGGCCTGATTCATCCATGATCGCATCAAGGGTACCAGCCAATGCGCCGATCGCACGCATCACCTCGTAGCCCGGCACATTTGAGTCGTCGCAAGTTGCTTCCGATAGGTTGTCCAACGTGCGGCGCAGAGCAGCTACATGGGAATCAGCTGATCCAACGCGCACCGAATTCCATGCGGCCTCTATACCTTGCGTAAAAGTACGTTGTGTAATCGGCTGCGCAAAGCGAGTCACTACTGGCGCCAGGCTCGATGTACAGAAAACCGCAAGCGCCACACGCTGCCATTTAACCAAGGTCTCGATTTCCACGATGATGTTGGTCATTGTTTACTCGTTGTGATGCCGATCGATGCGCTACGTCGTCTTATATACTCTTTGTGGGATGATCAGGCAACTCAATAGCGCGGCACGCCCGTATCCACCAGCACGCTCCACGCGTCAATCCCGCCGGCCATCGAGAATACCTGCGTAAAGCCTTCCTTGCGCAGTATCGCCGCAGCGTTCATGCTGCGGACGCCGTGGTGGCATTGGGTGATGACCAGCTTCTCCTGCCAGTCGGCAATCTCTTCCCAGCGGTGATGCAGCGTATCGAGTGTGATCAGCGTGGAACCGGCAATTTTGGCGGTCTGATACTCGCCGGGCCGGCGCACATCCAGCAGCAGGAATTCCTTGCCTTCGCGCCGCCACTGGGCCACCTGTTCGGGGTGGACTTCCCACGCGGGGTTGACCTTCAGTTGCATGCCGGTGGGCGTCAGCACGGGCTTGCTGGCATTGGCCGAGGGCATGCCGCAGAATTCCTGATAGTCAATCAGTTGCTTGATGCTGGGCTGGTCGCCGCACACCGGGCACTTGGGATCGCGCCGCAGTTTCAGCGTGCGCAGTTCCATGTTCAGCGCATTAATGGTCTGCAAGCGCCCGAACAACGGCTTGCCGATTTGCGCCAGCAGCTTGATCGTCTCATTGGCCTGCATCGAGCCCACGATCCCGCACATGGCGCCGAATACGCCGCCCTCAGCGCAACTGGGCACCATGCCCGGCGGCGGGGGCTCGGGATACTGACAGCGATAGCAGCCGGTGCTGATGGGCTGGCCCAGCCACTCTTTCAGATGCGGCGCAAAGACCGTCACCAACCCCTCGAAGCGGAAAATCGAACCGTCCACATTGATCTTGCGCAGCAGCACGCACGCATCGTTGACCAGATAGCGCGTGGGGAAATTGTCGGTGCCGTTGATGATCAGATCATACGGCGCGATCCATTCCAGCGCGTTGGCACTGGTGATCAGCCCGGCGTGCTTGATGATATTCACATCCGGATTCAGCGCCCGCAGGCGCTCGGCGGCGGTATCCAGCTTGCTCTGGCCCACGTCGGCGGTGGTATAGAGAATCTGCCGCTGCAGATTGGAATGGTCCACCGTGTCGAATTCGGCCATGCCAATCGTCCCCACCCCGGCGGCGGCGAGATACAGGGCAATGGGACACCCCAGCCCGCCGGCCCCGATAATCAGAACCTTGGCATTCAGCAAACGCTGCTGGCCTTCACTGCCGACTTCGGGCAGCGAAATATGCCGCGCATAGCGGGCCTTTTGTAACTCGGTCAGCGTGTTATTAGTCGGTGCGGGCAAATCACAAGGCATAGCATGACTCCAGAAATATGACTGGCGTATCATAGGCCGCATGGGTCGCAGGCGTTTATTTCCGTTGGGTTTCGATGCCGGGTTGCACAGTACCAAGGATCGGCAGGCTCAGGCCCGTATGAGGCTTGACGGTGAGTAACTTTTCCTTGGGCCGGGCAATCAGGTCATAGCCGTCCCAGGCCGTGATGGCCACGCGCAGCACTTCGCCCGGCGCGGCGCTGACTTTTTCCACAATCACCGTGCCGTCAATATCCGGCGCCTGGCCCTGATGCCGGGCCACGGCCAGCTTGCGTTTGCGGTCGGCGCCATCCACCAGCACCTCCACCTCGCGTCCCACCCACGCCTGCTGTTTGCGGAACACAATCTCCTGCTGGGCCAGCATCAGTTCCTCTTTCCGCGCCGCCGATACCTTGGCCGGTACGGCGTGGGTCTGCCACAAACGCCCGGCGGGGGTTCCCGGCTCGGGCGAATATTCAAACACGCCCAGACATTCAAATTCCTGCTCCCGTACGAAGTTCACCAGTTCCCGATGCTGGGCATCGGTCTCGCCGGGGAAGCCGGTAATCAGCGTGGTGCGGATCGTGATGCCCGGCACCCACTTACGCAGCTTCTCCAGCAGTGTCAGCGTTTGTTTCGCGGTAACCTTGCGGCGCATGGACTTCAGAATCGTGTCATCAATGTGTTGCAGGGGGATATCAATATACTTGGCGATCTTGGGGCTCTCCGCCAGCGCGCGGATCATGTCATCGGTGAAACTGCTGGGATACGCATACATCAGCCGCACCAGCCCCACGCCGGGGACCTTGCTGATCTGCCGCAGCAGACCCACCAGCCCGGGGGCATAGCCGATATCGCTGCCATAACTGGTGGTGTCCTGCCCGATCAGATTCAGTTCATACGCGCCATCGGCGATGAGTTCCTCGGCTTCCGAGAGTATGTCGGCCATGGGCTTGGAACGCATGCGGCCACGGATGCTGGGGATAGTACAGAACGTGCAGCCCTGATTGCAGCCTTCGCTCATGCGCAGATACGCATAATGGCGCGGCGTCAGCCGCAGCCGCGCGGCATCGGAATCCTGATACCCCTTGCCGATGGCTTCGCGGCCGGGCTTGCTGATGTAAGTGCTGACGGTGTGATAGCCACCCATATCGCGGCCGGTTTCGGGCAGGGGGGTGAAATTGCCGCGCACGGCTTTGACGATGTGTTCGCGATCAAACACGCCCACCAGCGCGTCCACTTCGGGTACGGCTTCGAGCAATTCGGCCTTCTGCCGCTGGACCAGACAGCCCGCGACGATGATGCGTTTGTCTCCGCCTTTTTTCTGGGCCTTTTTTTTCGCGGCAATGGCTTCGCGGATCACTTCCAGCGATTCAATTTTGCTCGCTTCCAGAAACCCGCACGTATTGATGACAATGGCATCCGCTTCGGCATGATTGGGCGTTAGCGCCAATCCGTCTTCGGCCAGCAAGCCCAGCATCTTTTCGCTGTCCACCAGATTCTTCGGACAACCCAGCGACACAAACGCCACGCTTTGGACTTCGACCGGCTTAGGAGGGAGAGTCTTGCTTACACTTTTCCGCGCCATGAAACAACCTCGTTACAAACCTGGGATAACTACTGCAGCATCTTAGCCCAAGGCGGGCGTTAATGCTCCCGGCGGGTGATAAAAACCGCCATCTGTTGCAGCAGGTCGCGGGCGGGGCTGGGGGGCAGAACTTGCAAGGCCGTCACGGCTTCATCCACATACCGCTGGGCCGTGGTGCGGGCATAGGTGATGCTGGTCGAGGGCGCCAGTAATTGGCGCACGCGTTCCACGCGGTCACTGTCGCGCGATTCCAGCAACCCGCGCAACAGCGCCCGGTGTTCCGGTGCGGCTTCGCGCAGGAAGTGAATCATGGGCAGCGTTAATTTCGCTTTTTCGATATCCGTCCCCAGCGACTTGCCCACCGTCCGCTGCTTGCCGACGATGTCGAGGATGTCATCCACAATCTGGAAGGCGATCCCGCATTGCCGACCATAGTGCCCCAGCGCGGCGTAAACGGCGGTATCTTCGGTGGCGAACAACGCGCCCAACTGGCAGCATACTTCCGTCAGCGCGGCGGTCTTGCGATAGATGATGTCAAAATAAACCGCTTCGGTCAGTTCCAGATTGCCCCGGTTGGCGTTTTGGGTAAGCTCCCCTTCGCAGACCACATTGGTGGCCCGGCTGATCATCCGGCTGGCTTGTTGGCTGTTCAGACTAGAGCACAGGTGGTAGGCGTGCGAAATCAGAAAGTCGCCCAGCAGCACCGCGGCTTCGTTCCCCTGCAAATGATTGATCGTGGCCCCTTTGCGGCGGATTTCCGCCCCATCCAGCACATCATCATGCACCAGCGTGGCGATATGGGCCATCTCTACCACCGTCGCCATGACTACATGTTCCTGGCGGGGGGTAAAGTTGGCTTTGGCCGCCATCCCAGCCAGCAGCACCAGCATCGGGCGCAGCATCTTGCCCCGGAACTTGGCCACATGACGGACCAATTTTTGCACCGGCTCCAGATCGGTTTGCAGTTCGTGGGCAAACAACATGTCCACCTGAGCCAGATAGGGCTCAAGGAGCGTCGGGGCGGCGGTATGAGTGGTGGTCATGTATATGCCTTCTTTTATATTTCAATACTTATTGAAAGTATAGAAACATCATCCCTCTGCGTCCACAAAGTCCGGTTAATTCCTATACACGTAATTCCGCGATCACGGGGAAGTGGTCACTGGCAAATTTCGCCAGCCCGTCAGTATGGATCCAACTGCGAACCAGGTGGGATTTCAAGGTGGGGGGGATGAAAATATAGTCCACGCGTTGGCCGGGATGACGTGTGGAAAAACTGGCCTGCCATTCGGCCGATGGCTTGCCCTCGGCGTAGGCGTCCATCCAGCCGGCGGCGAGAATCTGGGTCACCAATTCCGTGGGGATGCGCTTGCCATAGGGAGCGATGCGGGCCTGAGCCTTGGGCCGCAGTAGCGCTGGGTCGAAGGGTTGCGCCGGATGATTGGCATTGAAGTCCCCGGCCAGTAATACCGGGCCAGTGGTATCGGGCAGGGGGGCCAGATACGGTTGCAGCGCCGTCCATTCGCGCAGCCGCCGCGCCTCGTCATCCGGGGTTTCATAATGGTGCAGATGCACGCCGACGATTTGCCAGATTTGCCCACCCACAGCGACCTGAACCAACACCGCTGCTTTCGATAATTCCGGCACCATGGCGGAGAGATTCACCGCAGCGCGGAGCGGCAGCCGCGATAACACGCCCACAGCGAAAGCAGGATTTTTAGGATTGCCCGCGGCAAAGTATTCCATCCCCAAACGCCGGGCCAGCAACGCCAATAATTCGTTATCACTGGCTTCGGGCAGGATCACCACATCGGCATCCGCCTGGCGGATGATTTCCGCCAAAGGATCAATGCGTCCCGTGCCCCCCGAGAGGATGTTATAGCTCATCAGCCGCATGCGTGGGACGTTACCCGGCCTTGCGAATACGCGGCGGGGCTTCCACCTTGAACTTCTTTTGGATCTGGCCGGGCGCGCTGGGCGAACCAACCAGGTCATCCACTTTGAAGACTAATAACCCGTCTTTATCATCGGCCGGGATGATAAACTTGGCCGCGGGCTGGCCCATGGCGGTGCCGATCAGCGCGGTGGCTTCATTGAGCAGGCCTTGGGCATTGGTCAATTGCTCGGCGGGATACGCCAATTGGGCATGATGTTGGACCACAAAGCTGGCCGCCTGAGCCGCGCCGGTGAGGGCCGTATCCAGATTGGCGCCTTCGAGTTTCAGGCCCCCGGCCAGCGCCTTGTTCAGTGCGGCGAGACTGGCGGAGAGGGCTTCCAGGTCGCGTTCCAGCGGCCGGGTATTGGCCAATTTGCCGCTGCGTAGTTTGAGATAATTGACGCCGTTAAGCACCGCGCCGCTGTTATCGGAAGTCAGCAGCATGCCCTGCAGTTCGCCGATCACCAGACCGGAGGTCTCGGACTTGTCGCCGTTCAAAGCCTGATTGGCTGCAACCAGCACCCGCTGGGCCCGCATGGGATTTTGCTTCAGGCGGGGCATCATTTTGGCCAGGCACTTGGCCGACCAGTAACGCACGCCGACCGAAGGCGTCTTGGTGACATCAAGGAATTCCACAATCTTGTCGGCTTCGTCGGCCGGTTCGGCATCGGTCAATACCATCAGCGTATTCATGGCCACGCCGGAATCTTTACTGGCGGCATATTTGAATAATTGGGCGACCACTTCCTGGGTCATGGCATTGCGGAAAGACAATGAGGGCGTCGCGGTGGGGTCTTTTTCATCGCGGGTGACCGCGAGTAATTCCACGCGGGCGCGCGCGACTTCGTTAATCAGATCATTGGTGACCGGACGTCCGGCGGAGACTTCAAGCTCGGCTTTGGCAAACTTAACCGCCCGGTCC
Organism: Phycisphaerae bacterium; assembly: GCA_044344145.1. Classification (GTDB taxonomy): domain Bacteria; phylum Planctomycetota; class Phycisphaerae; order WQYP01; family WQYP01; genus JBAXGE01. The sequence goes on along the minus strand of JBIJDM010000010.1, from coordinate 6,004 downwards.
GAGACAAACGCCGCGATATCCGCGCGTTCTTTGGTCCACAGTTCCGGGGGTTCTGCACTCACGCAGGTTGCTAACACCAAACCCACGATTACCGCCAATTTTGACCGCATGGCCATAGGGATACTCCGAAAATCTTTCTGCTGTCTGATAGGTGGGCCAACGAGCTGCCGTTTCCGGGCCCGTTCACCGCCGCGCACAAAGCCAGACCATAACTTGCGCCCCCGGCACTGTCAAGGCGGTAGACCCCCATTTTACGCATATCGGGGCTTGTCCCCCGGCCCCCGGCCCGCTATCCTGCTGTACATGACAACCACAGCCGAGAATTCCGCCCCCGATCCCCTTGGCCCCGGCCGACCGGGCGGGTGGTTACACGAATTTTTCTACACCCGTCCGCATCTCCCGTATCTGCTGCCGCTCATGGGTTTTATGCTGGTGGTGTTACCCTCGGCGCTGGGAACCATGGGCGGCATTGACTGGGCCAAACTGTGGTTTACGTATCATCCCTGGGTCTACGCGGGAAAAACTCTGGTTGGGTTGGGCCTCTTGATCTGGTTTTGGCCCTATTTTTCGCGCATCCGCTGGGGGCATACCGGCTTGGGGATCATGGCGGGTTTGCTGGGACTGGTCTTGTGGGTGGGGGTGGAATACGCTGCTCAGGCAGTAAGTTATCACCTTACCGGCAAAATCCGCTACCCGCATTTACTGGGCGCCACCTGGCCGGAGTTGTATAACCCGATTGTGCAATTAAGTGGTTGGGGCCTCTGGTTATTTTATATCGTACGGATTGCCGGGCCAACGCTGGTGGTGCCCTTTATCGAGGAACTATTCTGGCGTGATTTCGCCCTGCGCGCGGCAGTGAACCCGCAACGCTTTGAAACGGTGCGCATCGGCACCTTTAGCTGGGCCGCACTGGGCCTGACGAGTGTGGGCTTTGCCATCGGTCACTTCCAATGGCCCAGCGGGATTTTGTACGGGGTGCTCATGGCACTGCTGGTCATCCGCACCAAACGCCTCGGCCCGGCCATCATCGCCCATGGCGTGACCAACCTGACTTTGGGCATCTACGTGATTGTGACGCAGGATTGGCAGTTCTGGTAAGTGGGGCCGAGAGGGTATTGCATATCTCCTGCGGTAGGGGTAAATTGGCGGTAACGCTAGCGCGTCAAATCCCGGCTTCGTTTAGACTATGAGACACTATGGCACGCACAAAGACGCCCAAACCTCGTTATGCCCGCTCCCAGGAATTGTCTGCGCTGGCGGTGACCTTGATGCCCGGGGGGGTATCCTCGCCGGTGCGGAGTTTTCGTTCCGTCGGGGCCGGCCCGGTGCTGATTAAAGAGGCTAAGGGGTGTCGCCTCACGGATGTGGATAACAACAGTTATATTGATTACGTGATGAGCTACGGGCCGCTGATGGCCGGCCATGCGCCCGCGGCAGTACGGGCCGCCGTGGCCAAGCAGATGGACAAAGGCTCCGCCTACGGCTGCACCAATGAACTCGAGATCCGACTGGCCCAGCGCATCGCGGCGCTGATGCCCCAGGTGCCCATGGTCCGCTTTGTTAATTCCGGCACCGAGGCCACCATGAGCGCCCTGCGCCTGGCCCGGGCCGCGACGGGCCGCGATCTGGTGGTGAAATTCGCCGGCTGTTACCATGGCCATGTGGATGCCTTGCTGGTCGAGGCTGGCAGCGGCGCCATGACCCACGGCACCCCAAGCAGCGCGGGGGTTTCCAGTGCGCTCGCCCAGACCACGCTAATCGCCCAATTCAACGATCTGGTGGGCCTGACCAATCTGTTCGCCCAGCACGGCCCGCGCATCGCAGCTGTGGCGCTGGAAGCCATCTGCGGCAATATGGGCGTTGTCTTGCCCGTGCCGGGTTATCTTGATGGTGTGCGGGCGCTGTGCGATCAATACGGCTCTCTGCTGATCGTGGATGAAGTGATGACCGGCTTCCGCGTGGCCCCCGGCGGCGCGCAGCAACTGCTCAAGCTGCGGCCGGATATTACCTGTCTGGGCAAAGTTATCGGCGGGGGCCTGCCGGTGGGGGCGTATGGTGGACGGGCGGAATTGATGAATCAGATTAGCCCGGCGGGGCCGGTGTATCAGGCCGGTACGCTCAGCGGTAATCCCCTGAGCATGGCCGCGGGGCTGGCGACGCTGGATATCCTCGCAGCCGAAGGGGCCTATACCCGACTCGATACACTCGCGGCCACCTTGGCCCGGGGGCTGGAACTGGCCGCCGCGGCGTTTCATATTCCGCTGGTCGTCCAGCGCTGCGGCAGCATGCTGACCCCCTTCTTTGTCCGCCCCGGCCAAAGCACCGTCCGCGATTACCAACAGGCCATACAATGCAATACCAAGGCGTATGCGGCCTTCTTCCGCGCCATGCTGGACGCGGGCATCATGCTGCCCCCCAGTCAGTTTGAGGCGTGGTTTATCTCGCTGGCGCATACAGAAATTGAAATCGAACAGACGCTGGAAGCGGCCACAACAGCCTTGGGTATTGTGAGTCAGATACCGGCTGCGGGATAACAATTGACACGGTTTCAAGCTGCGTTTACGATGGGCTCTGTAAATCACATAACACTCGTGCCAGATTTCAAAAAAAGGATTCGATCATGACCCAGCCGATTGATTACGCTACCGGTCCCGATCCCAAGGAAGCCGTTAAGGTCCCGGGTATCTTGTTGTACGTTACCGCCGGGTTGGGTCTGCTTGCCGCATTGTTTGGGATCCTGAACAATGTACTGGGTTTAGGCATCGGGGCCACCCAAGGTGGCGAAAATGGTACTATGAATATGTTGATGGGTGGGGCGGGGGTGTTTTTTAATGTGATCGGAATTTTGGTTTGCGCTTTTATTGCTTATGGTGCCTATAAGCTCATGAATTTGCAGAGCTATGGTCTGGTCATGGCGGCGATCATCGTAGCCATGGTTCCGTGTGTCTCGCCATGCTGCCTCATTGGTCTGCCGGTAGGTATTTGGGCGTTGGTCGTGATTATGAAACCGGAAATCAAGTCGGCCTTTGTGTAATGCCAGTCAGAGCCAATACTTATAATAAAATTACAGAACCCCATGGTGGCCTCCAACCATGGGGTTTTCTTATTCCAAACCTGACTTTTAGCACCCCTCGCAGACTACGACACCGCGATCACCAGCGAAAAGTGGCAACCCCTCGCCGAGGCGATCCCCTTCCTGCCTCCCGATAATCTGGTAAGTACCAGATAACCCACCCCAAAGCCGGACTGCCCTTTCTGCCATTCCGACAGGTTGCAAAGGGTAAAGGACGGTTTTGACAGGGAATTTACCGGGGTATAGGGACCGGATTGAACCCCCATAGAGCAATACGTAACTATATATATGGCAATATGTTGCCATGATTATTGCACAGCCGTTTTCACGCTTGGCATAACCTTTGCATTACGTAGCTCGTCGTAATAGACATGCACCAATTGTCGGGCGATTGTCGCCTGACCTATGGTTTTTGGGATACTTGTTGCAAAAGGAGCAATCCATGGCCCTGAAGGTTCGTCCCCTCGCTGACAAAATCATTATCAAGCGTCTGGAAGCGGAAACCACCACCAAGAGTGGTATCGTCCTGCCCGAAAGCGCCAAAGAAAAGCCCCGTCGTGGCAAAGTCGTCGCCATCGGCGAAGGCAAGCTGTTGGATGATGGCACCCGCGCCAAGTTCCAGGTCAAGAAGGGCGACGAGGTCATTTTCGCCAGCTACGCCGGCACCGAACTCAAGATTGACGGCGAAGAGCTGATGATCATGTCGGAAGAAGAAGTTCTGGCCATTGTTGAGTAATGTATCCACGAACCCCGCAGCGGTGGTTCGGTATCTTTTTTTATGACGGAGTGAGCTACTATGGCAGCCAAATTGATTGAATTCTCGAATGAAGCCCGCGAGAAGATTCTGGTCGGCGTGAAGGTCCTGGCCAAAGCGGTCAAAGTGACCCTCGGCCCCTCGGGCCGCAATGTCGTGATTGAAAAGAGCTTCGGTTCCCCCACCGTGACCAAAGACGGCGTCACCGTGGCCAAGGAAATCGAACTCGAAGACCCCCTCGAAAATCTCGGTGCCCAGTTGGTGAAGGAAGTCGCCAGCAAGACCAGCACGGTCGCGGGCGATGGCACCACCACCGCGACGGTCTATGCCGAAGCGATCTTCAGCGAAGGCCTCAAGAACGTCACCGCCGGCGCCAACCCCACCCTGCTCAAACGCGGCATCGAAAAGGCCGTGGATGCCGTCGTGGCCGAGTTGCAGCAGATGTCCGTCAAGGTGAACTCCAGCAAGCAGGTCGCCCAGGTCGGCACCAGCTCGGCCAATCAGGACGCCCAGATCGGGCAGATGATTGCCGATGCCATGGACAAGGTCGGCAAGGACGGCGTGATCACCGTGGAAGAAGGCAAGGGCCTCGATACCACCGTGGACCTCGTCGAAGGTCTGCAGTTCGATAAGGGTTACATCAGCCCGCACTTCGCCGATCCCAAGACCGCCGCGGCGGAACTGGAAGACGCCTACATCCTCATCCATGAAGAAAAGATCAGCTCGATCAAGGACCTGCTGCCCATCCTCGGCAAAGTCGCCGAAGCCGGCAAGGGCCTCCTGATCATTGCCGAAGACATCGAAGGCGAAGCCCTGGCGACTCTGGTCGTCAACAAGCTCCGCGGCATCCTCAAGGTGGTCGCGGTCAAAGCCCCCGGCTTTGGCGATCGCCGCAAGGCCATGCTCGAAGACATCGCCATCGTCACCGGTGGCAAGGCCGTCTTCAAGGAACTGGGCATCAGCCTCGAAACGCTGGAACTCAAGGACCTCGGCAAGGCCAAGAAGATCAAGGTCGAAAAAGAAGCCACCACCATCATCGAAGGTGCTGGCAAGAGTAGCGACATCAAGGCCCGGATTGATCAGCTCAAGAACGAGATTGACCGCACCACCAGCGATTACGACCGCGAAAAGCTGCAGGAACGTCTGGCCAAGCTGGCCGGCGGCGTGGCCATCATCAAGGTGGGCGCGGCGACCGAAGCCGCCATGAAGGAAAAGAAGGCCCGCGTCGAAGACGCCCTGCACGCCTGCCGTGCGGCCGTCGAAGAAGGCATTCTGCCCGGTGGCGGCGTGAGTGTGCTGCGGACCCTGGGCGCCATTGACAAGCTCAAACTCGACGGCGATGAAAAGATCGGCGCCGATATCGTGAAGCGCGCTTTGTTTGCTCCCATCAAGCAGATCTCCGCCAATGCCGGCGTGGATGGCTCGATCGTGGCCCAGAAGGTCATCGAGAGCAAGGAAGTGAACTTCGGTTACAACGCCCTGACGCACGAATACGGCGACATGGTCAAGATGGGCGTCATTGTGCCCACCAAGGTCGAACGTACCGCGCTGACCAACGCGGCCTCCATCTCCAGCCTGCTGCTCACGACCGACGCGGTCATCAGCGACCTGCCCAAGAAGGCCGAAAAGGGTGGCCATAACCACGACCACGGCGGCGGCGAAGACTACTAAGCCTCGCTGACGGATTTACGCAAGTAATTCCAGCTCCCCGGAACGATCTTCCGGGGAGCTTTTTTATGCGCTGCGTTCCCTTTTTTCTCGGAAAACACAGAAGGGCACGGAATTTGGGTAGGGGCGACCGGCGGTCGCCCGGATTTGGGGGGGGGCGGTTGGGGTTGGGGGAATATATGCCTAGTGGATTGTCGCAGATATGAAGTAGGGATATACTGGGCGGGGTGATATTTGGCGGGAAATTGGTTACGCGGTTAGTATTGAGGCGTTACGGCAAATATGGTTTGTGTTTACCGGGGGTATGATGAGTCAAGTACGGGTACAACTGGCCACATTGAATCCAACCGCATCTTCTGACGCGTTTGATCTACATATTGCCGCAAATGAGTGGAGTCTGATTGACCCAATCATCATCAAGTCGGAAAAAGACATAAAATCAAAAAAGCGATGGCTCGGTTTTGAACCGTATCTTCACCAAGTTAAAAATCTGGTGCGATTTTGTCGTC
>JBIJDM010000113.1:0-8727 GCA_044344145.1 Phycisphaerae bacterium | reverse complement strand
ATACTAACCAATGAGCCCATCTCGAAAATTGTGGTGTAGAACTATTTCTCCGTCGTGCTGATTTCCACATGCACCGCACGCTTCAATCGTAACGGCACCTGCACCAGCACACCGCCTTCGGCCAGCGTGACGCTGCTGCGCGTTTGATGGCCGTCCACGTTCACAAACACCCCTTGCCCCGGCGGGACCCCGGTAACCAGAAACAGCGGATGGACTATCTGGCGTTGTTGCGGGTCGAGGGTAAAACTGGCCCGGCCCTGATGCAGTTGCACCATCCACGCGCCCAAGTCATCGGCCATGCCGTCGTTATCCGCATCCAGCGGATGCATGGATTCCAACTTGCCGCGCGTGAATACCGGCCGGGTGGCGTCCAGCCACTGCCCCTGCCAGGCGGCGAGGATTTCCGGATCGCGCTGATCCAGCACCAGCATGCCCTGCCACGGTCCGGTGCGCAGGCGGGTGGGTATGCCGATGCCTGTCACGTAATATTGCCCCGGCCGTGCCCGCCACAGTGGATCGCGTTCCTGTTCAATTCCGCGCAGGCCCAACGCCACCGGCAAATGAGCCTGAAAACTATGGGGATAAATCCCACCCCATGCGCCGGCGGGATAATAAGCCGCAAACTCCGGTGGAGGCGTCTGGGTCCGCACCAGCGACTCGGGCAGAATCATCGCCAGCGTCACCGGCGGGGGAAATTCCCCGCTTTGCGCCTTGGGTACAACCTCGAAATACACTCGCCCATCCACCCACAAAGTCATATTCCACGTCAGCGTCATCGGGCTGGCGCCGCTGCCTTCGGCCACGCCGATATCCTGCTGTACCTCCACACTCGCCGCCAAAGCATTAGCCCAGCGCAGGCGCCATTGGCTCAGCGTGATGGGGCCCGGCCAGGACTGGGTGGGTAGTTGCGCCTGATTGGCGGTGGCGGGTTTGGCGTTGAAACGTTGTTCCAGCGCGGGGGCAATGCCATCGAAGCCCGCTTGATCCAGCCAGACCAGTCCGGTGGCCGTGCCGCTGGTCAGAATGGGGGCGGGATCGCCGTGATGGGTCAGCTTCAACCACGGCTTGCCGCTGCCGTAACGGTTGATGAGTTCCAGCGCCCACGAATCCGGCCGGGTGATGACCAGCGCCGCGCCGCGCTGTTCGACGCGCAGTTGTTCGGGCGTGCCGGTGGTGTAGGTGTGCCGGTCATTGAGCAGTTGCCAGTCATCGCTGGCGATGGTGATTTCCGGGGGCCGGGCGGTATCGCGCGGGACAATTTCCAGTGCGACTTCCTGAATCAGATTCAGATTGACATTTTTCTCGCTGACGGTTTCGGCCAGATGAATCCGTAGCGGTTGCCAGGATTCACGGATGGCGATGATTTCGCTTTCCGCGCTGCGGCCCGCCGCATCGCGCAGGGTGGCGCGGGCACGGTAACTGTTGGTGGCATTGCTGCCGGTGGTTTGTTTCAACCACAGTTCCAGATCAGTCGCGTTGGACATATCCTGCGGGGGATCAAGTTTCATCACCAGCCGTCCGCCGCCGGTCAGTGTCTGGTGCAATCCGAATTTGCCATTGCGGGCGCCTTCCGGGGCACACATGACCGGCAGGGCATTTTGTTGTGGGTCCAGTTGGGTGGGCAACAGCCCCACGATGGGGCGCACCGCTTCATTCACCGGGGCCCAGGCCAATTTGGTCACGTGCTCGAAATCCTCCAGCACGTTGGGCGGCATTTTGGAGTTGGCCACTGGCGGGGTCGGCGGGGGCACGCAGCCGGCGCTCAGCAGCATGGCCACAACGGCGGCGCGTAGGGTGGAGCGTAGGCCAAGGTGCAATCCGGAACTCAGCGTCATACACATGCCATCCGCGTTAATTGCTGCGTCGTAAGTAGGTGAAGTAAGCATCCCCCCAGGGATTGCGCCCGCGCCGGCGATATTCCGGGTGTTCGGTGCCGATATTCACCACGCGTTGTTTGAAGTCACGCGCTTCGGCGGAGGACTTGTTGGCAAAGCCGTCCACACTCGCCACGTAGTACAAATTCCGCGTGTTGGATTTTTCCACCGCCACACTGACGCCGCGCTGGGCGATAAACTCGCCGAGGGTCTGGCCCTGTTCCTGCGTGGCCACCGAGGCGATGACCAGATAATTCAGATTCGGATCGCGCTGGATCTGGGCGCCCGTATAAACCTTGCCGGGCTGAACCGGCGGATTGGTTACCGTGTTATTATTGTTGTTGACGACCGGCGGGTTGGTCACGGTGTTATTATTCACCACCGGCGGAGGCGGCACATTATTATTCTGGGCTTTCTGGTAATCGGGCTGGATCATTGCCTGCGTCGTGGCGGGCCGGGTGGCATATTTGCCAATCATCATCGCCAGCGCAATTAACACTATGGGGATCGCCACGGCCGCCCCGGCCAACACATACACCGCCCACATGGGCGCGCCGGGCATCAGCCGTTTGATAAAGTCCGGCCGGTTGACCATGGCACTGGCATGGCTGCTGCTGGACGCGGGGTTATAGTGCTCATTACCGCCCCGGGCCAGACGTTCGTAAGTTTTGGGTTTGACATGTTGCCGGGGTGCGGGCACCGCCGGGGCGCCGGGGGCCGCGACGGGTGCGGGCTCCTGCGGTCGGGCAAAGCGCGTCACCGAGGCTGGGCCGGGTGCGGTGGCCGCGGGCATGTCGGCCATGGGCGGGGGGGTATGAATCCCCTGGGTGGGCAGACGTTCGCCGACGGTGGCATTGGCCGCAGTGGGCGGATTGGTCTTGGCCGACCACCACGAAGGCACCTCCACGGCGGGGGCGCTCTTGGGTAATTTTAACGTGGACTTCTCCACCACCTCAAAGAGGGCGGCGGCATCCTTGCGTGGTTCATGTGTGGACATCGGCAACCCCTGCTAACCAAGGTTTCGCAGTTCTCAATACCCATACAATGTAGCCACACTTGCCCCGGAGGACAACCGAAAATATCGGGGTTTTAGTCCCCCGCCTCCCCAGCGACCCAATCCGGCCTTAACTTCGGGGCCGGGAATGGGTTACGATCCGCGTGAAGTGGGCATTTTAAGGCGTTTACCGCAAGCTGGGCGTGGGTTAGGCAAAGCAGGGGGTAACACGCCATACTGCCCGGGGCGGGACTTGAACCCGCACATCCCTTCCGGAATACAGGATTTTAAGTCCTGAGCGTCTGCCGATTCCGCCACCCGGGCGCGGGTGAATTAGGACTTACACTTTAGCCGATTTGAGGGTTAAATGCGAACAATACGCAATGGCGCGTGACCTGCCCCCCTCCCCTGACCGCTGGCATTTGCCCCCCAAATCTGCCACAATGCTACCAACTGCCCGTCAGTGCGGGCTTTTGGAAAGGTTTTCGCTATGCTGAGTATTTCGAATCTGGTCGCGGACCATCAGGCGGGGAACGAGGATCTGCGGTATGGCCACCGCAAGCCCCGCCCGGAGTTCAGTCTGGAAGTCGCCCCCCGGCCCGTGGTGGTCTGGGCGGTGACCAATGCCTGTAACCTCAAATGCGTCCATTGTTACGCCTCCGCCACCACCGATCCGCTCAAAGGCGAACTCACCTACGATCAGGGCGTGGCCCTGCTGGATGATCTCAAGCAATTCAATGTCCCCGCGATTCTGTTTTCCGGCGGGGAACCGCTGGTCCGGCCCGATGTGCTGCGCCTGCTGGGCTATGCCCGCCAGATCGGCCATCGCGTGACCCTGAGCACCAACGGCCTGCTGATTGACGACGCCATGGCCGACCGGCTGGCGGAACTGGGCATGCAATATATTGGTATCTCCATTGACGGCGGACGCCAGACGCACGACCGGCTGCGCGGGCTGGCCGGGGCGTTTGAGGGTTCCATGGCGGCGGTGAAACGCTGCCGCGACCGCGGCATCAAGGTGGGCCTGCGCTTCACCGTCCATGCCCTGAATTATCAGGAAATGGACCATGTCATTGACCAGTGCCTGGCCTACGATGTGCCGCGTTTGTGCATTTATCATCTGGCCTACGCCGGGCGCGGCGGCAAGATGCAGAAAGTGGACCTGACCACCGAGCAGACCCGGCAGGTGGTGGAACGCATTTTCACCCGCACCGCCGAACTGCACCGCAGCGGCGCGCCGCAGGAAGTGCTGACCGTGGCCAACCATGCCGATGCGGCCTATGCTATCCTGCGGCTGGAAGCCCACGACCCCAAGGCCGCAGCGGAACTGCACCAGCGCCTGCGCGGCACCGGCGGCAACCAGTCCGGCAACTTTATCAGCAGCGTGGACCCGCTGGGCAATGTGCATTACGACCAGTTCTCGTGGCATTACACCTGTGGTAATGTGAAAGATCGGCCCTTCAGCGAAACCTGGGGCGGGGCTGCCGACCCCCGGCTGAAAATCCTGCGCGATCGCGTGGCGCATCTGCCCGAAGCCTGTCAGCAGTGCCGGTTTTTGGATATTTGCAACGGCAATCTGCGCACCCGCGCCGAAGCCGCCACCGGCGATTGGCTGGGCTTTGATCCCTCGTGCTATCTGTCGGCGGCGGAACGCGCCCCGCAGCAGGGGTAACCCATGGTGGACCTCGATTACGCCTCCTCGCCTGCTCCCGCGCCCGCGCCCGCACCGGTGGTCACACTCCGCCCGGCCTCGGGGTTGACCCGCATCTGGTGCGGCCTGCTGCTGCTGACCTGCGGGGTGATTCTGGGCATCGGCCTATGGCTGAGTGCCGATCCCCACGGCGTGAATACCCACGTGCAACTCGGCCAGCCGCCCTGCGGCTTTCTGGAACATACCGGCTATCCCTGCATGACCTGCGGCTGCACCACGGCGGTGACCCTCTTTGCCCACGGGCACTGGGGCCAGGCGCTGTATACCCAACCCTTCGGCTTTGTGTTCGGCCTGATCAATCTGGCGGGGGTCGTGCTGGGGGCGGCGGGTGTGCTCATGGGCCGCTGGTACGGCCCCAGCGGGCTGTGGCTCTATTTCAAATGGCCCTGGTGGCTGGGCGGTCTGGTAGCGGCGATGCTGGGGGGCTGGCTCTATAAAATCGCGCTGATGCGCTGGCTGTGAGTGGGGTGATAATTACAAAATACCTGTTGATGCCGGGTGGCAGGTGGGAGAATTTGGTGTTGTAGTGTCTTTGAATATTTGTTGATCTTGTGTGATACTCTTGTCGTGTCTGGTAGACATGTTGTGTGGGTTTTGGTTGGGACAATATACGGCGTTGATGATATGTTTGCTTGGTTACGATGGTGTTCAAACTAGGAGTATAGCTGTGTTTGATATTCGATCTGACGAGTTTCGTAGAGCGGTGATAAAAATTCAGCGTCGTGCCGAACGTCAAGAACTTGAGGAAAAGCTGACTTCATCATTTGTTCCTACCCGCGTAATTGAGGAGTTGGAGACAGACCAGAATCAACTGGTGTTTGGTCGGCGTGGTGTCGGTAAAACGCACACACTGAAAGTATACTTGGGACGAAAAGTTCAAGAAGGTTATCTATGCAGCTACATTGACTGTACTTCGTTTGGTAGTGGTTTGGGTAGTGAAGGCTCCCCCAAAAATGTAGGTGCTCGTTTTTTTTCAAAGCTTGTAGCTGCGCTTGCAAGTAATCTATTAGAGCATGTTGTTCGACTTGAATATGCCAACAAAGGCATGGTCGACAGACTTCTAAATGTGACAGTTGCCCTATCAGATACCGCAACCGCAAATCCGAGCGGTGAAACGTTCAATTATAGTGAAATCATCCGCCTGGTGAATGTATTTTTGGTTGAGATTGGCAGTCCTCGATTGTATTTAATTGTAGACGAATGGGCTCAGATTCCCGTAACAGCCCAGCCCTACTTTGCCGAATATATGAAGCGGTCTTTTTTTGCTACGAATCGCGTGACTGTAAAGATCGGCGTCGTTGACTATACATACCAACTGTCGATGCAATACGATGGTAATACAATAGGCTTAGAAAAGTCTGCGGATGTGTTCTCTGATGTGCGTATGGATCGACATTTTGTGTGGAATGAGGATGCTCGATTAGTTGAAAATTTTTTTGCAGAGCTACTTTACAACCATATTGGTATCGAGTTGGCCTTAAATATGAGTATTTCACCCGAAGAGAAAGTTACCTTACTAACAAAAGAAATATTTACCCAAGATCGCGCATTCTCTGAATTGTGTCGCGCATCTGAAGGCAATGCTCGAGATTTGCTTGTGATCTTTGGCCGAGCATATGCGGATTTTAGCCGGCAAGCCTCACGTGAGCGAGTTGGATTGCCCGACGTGCAACGCGCCGCAATTGGTTGGTATCGAGAAGATAAGGTTGGAAATATTGTGGCAGAAAATGGACTGGAGAAATTTTTAGAATATGTTATCTCTGATCTGATTAGCACTAAGAAGGCACGGGCGTTCATGGTCCCTTCTAATTGTGTTCATCACCCACTACTTCGGCGACTTTTTTCGGCTCGTGTATTGCATCCATTGAATACAGAATGGTCCCATCCTGATATTCCGGGAGAACGTTACAATTTGATTTCTGTTGACTATGGAACCTATGCCTCGTTTAAGGGAACAAAAAATGAACCTAGTGAAGCTGTCTTTTGGGATTTATCGATTCCCAGTCAAGATATGCCTACAGATCTTGTGCCACTACAAAACGACCGAAGAAGTATTCGGCGGATTGTGATTTATCAAGAAACGCTGGATAAATTCTGGCGTATGACTGAAATCGGGAAAAATGGCGCGGCTTAATTTGTGTGTTTGCGTAGATTGGTGCGCATGCAAATATTGCCCAACTCATGATACCGGAGTAGAGGTGCTACCGACTCTTCACACTTCCAATTTCAGCAGCGCTTTGCCGCAGTGGCGACAGAAGCGGTCGGGGGCGTCGTGGGGCCAGCCGCAGTTGGGGCAGGTGCGATTGGCGGCGTCGGCGGGGTTGTCCTGATCGGTTTCGGGGGTTTCGCTGTCCACCATCCGGGCGATGCGTTTCACATGGGCCAGCAGCAGGTACCAGACTCCCAGCACAAAGGTGATGCCGGAAATCGCCAGCACCGCCCAGGCAATCATGGTCACGGTGACATCTTCCGAGCGGACCAGAATGGCATCGCGCAGACTGGCACCAAAAAAGATCCACCCCGGCACCGCCGTCAGCAGCGCCACCAGCATCATCCAGAACGCCACGCGCCGATGCCCCCGCCGGGCCCGTACGGTCCGCAGGGGTAAACCTTCGTCATGGGGATGTAGTCGCTGGGCAAAATGCACCAAATAGTCTCCGTTGGCGTAAATCATACCGCTAGACATATACATCGGCGCTTGGTGAGAAAAACTTTCACGGGATGTGGGATTTGCCCCCGACGGTGGGGGAGGTATGGGCCACTTCGAGCGCGGGAATTTGGTCTTAATGCCGGAGGCATTACAGCTGGTAGCCGGTGGTTGTAGCGCAGCGCAAACCACCGGAAAGGATGCGGTAAACTCCCGCCATCCCGGCAGGGATGGCAGCAGATACGTGACGGCCTCTCTGCTCAAGGCAACAAATTGCCTCTTTGCCCACAATTTCTGGCACCCCTGCCGGGGTGCCCAAGGCGCGTCGTTCCGTTCCGGTGGTTTCCACTTCGTTCCAACCACCGGCTACCCTCTGCCATGCCTCCGGCATGAAAACCCGAAAATGCCCCCCAAATAAAACCGGCCTGCCGGGGCTGCCGACAGGCCGGGAGTGAAACTTGCTTATTCGCCGCTACCGTTAGAAATTCACCAGCGTCACGCCATCAGTGCCCGGTTGCACTTCAAAGCGGCGGCCCTGAATGGGTTGCTGGGTCCGGCGTACGCCATAAGTCCCGAAGAAGCCCCGGAACCGGGCCACGCCCTCGGCGTCGGTGGTGACGTTGGTACGCGTCTTCCACTGTTTGTTCAATAGATCGTTAAGCAGGTCGTAGACATACGTAGCGCGGTGCGCGGTGGTATCGGTGAAGTTGACCGCCTTGATACCCCAGCAGAAAAATGCCCCCACCGCCGGGTGGCCATAGGCACAAATCAGCGTATCACGCACATAGCTGGTTACCCAGTGCTTGATCTCGTCCTCGGGCATCCCTTTTTTGGCCAGATGATCACTATGGGCCCAGAATTCCGTCACCTGCAGCGGCACACCCGCAGTGGCATATTGGTCATACATGGCCATCTGCCGATCATGGGGTTGCCAGGCGCCATGGCTTTGGATACCCAGCCCATCGGGCAGGGCATTACGTTCGCCCAGCTTGGCAAAGAGTTCCAGCATCCGTCCCCGCTGCATCGCGGCGGACACAAACGTGCCATCGGGCAGTTTGCAATAGGTGTTTTCGGTCATATCCTCCTCGGTGCCGTAGTCATTGACGACATAGCAGGCATCGGGGTCTTCGCTGCGGGCAATCCGCAGCAGCCGGGCGATATCGTCGGCCCACAGGTTCAAATCTTCCATGTGCGGCCAGTGGCGTTTGGCGGCATTGGCCATCACGGGTTCCCAGATGGCCTCGTTGCAGATATCCCAGCAGTTCACCTTGCCGCGCGTGCCAGCGATGAGCTGGCGGACCCGCACTTCGATGAACTTCCACTGGGTTTCCAGGTCGTAACGCATCAGCCATTTGGGCAGCGCCTTGGTCACGGACCAGAACAGCGGGTGGCCTTTGACATACAGCCCGGCCGCGGCGGCCCAATTCACAGTATGGTAAAACCCGTCCAGCCGGGGCATGCCCAGCAGGTCTTCGGTCTTGGACCCGTCACAATGGGTGTT
>JBIJDM010000009.1:0-28086 GCA_044344145.1 Phycisphaerae bacterium | reverse complement strand
TTTGGCACGACGTAGCACATCAGGTGACCGGTGTCGCATGTTATACGTGGGCCGGATTGTGCGAACCAAGGGGTTGCGTGATGCGATTCAGGCGCTGACGGAGTTAAAATCCTCGCCGGGCGCGGTATTAGATGTGGTGGGCGATGGCGATGATCGGAAAGCCTGCGAAACATTGGTCCAAGAACTGGGCTTGGGATCACAAGTGATCTTTCATGGCAAGCAACCCCGCGCCAAAGTAGACGAGTATTTTCGGTCCGCGGATGTCTTCGTTTTCCCCAGCTTCCGCGAAACCACCGGTAATGTTCTGATGGAAGCCCAAAGTTTCGGTCTACCCATCTTAACGGCGGATTATGCCGGGCCGGGCTATGTGGTGGATGAGCACAGCGGTATCCGTGTGGCGCCGACCAATCCTGCCGATTTCGCCCATGGGATAGCCGCAGCCATGCAAACCATGCTCATCAATTCCGAATTACGTCTGTGCATGGGTGCCTGTGCCCGACAACGGGTGGAACGAGAATTCTTGTGGCCGAAAAAAGTGCAGCAGGTTTGCGCGTGGTATGAAACGCTTCTGGCCCCCGACACCTCAGGTGTTCAGCAACCCGCGTTGGCATAAGTCTGTAAACGTGGCCGCAGCGCCTCCATCGGCAAGCCCACCACATTACTCCACGACCCGCGACGCAGGCGCACCCACGGTTCGGTGGTCTCATCCTGAATCCCATAAGCCCCAGCCTTGCCCCGCCACAGACCGGTATCCAAATACGCTTTAAGTTGGCGCGGCGTCAGCTTTTTCAGATAGCACACGGAGGTGGCCAGTAGTGTTTCCTGACCGTACGGGGTAACGATGGCCACGCCGGTATGGACTTGATGCTGGTGGCCAGAGAGTCGCGTCAACATACAGCTTGCATCGCCACGATGCCGGGGTTTACCGAGGATCTCACCGTCCAGTTCGACAATCGTATCGGCACCGATGACAACCACAGACTGGCCGGGATACAGCGCCAAGACCGATTGAGCCTTGATCAACGCCAGTAAAGTTGGCCATGTGGTGATGGGTATCCAAATTGGACGGCGTGTCGGTTCCGGGATGGGGCTAACCCGGACATGAAAGTCCAGCCCGACCGCATGCAACAACTCTGCCCGGCGTGGGGAAGCACTCGCGAGGATAAATTTGTTTGGCTTTGCCATGACTACTTACCTGTACGAATGTTGTTCGCCATAATAACCTGTTCGATCTTGGCCCAGACCGTGGCAAATTCCAGCAGGTTCATGCAACTATGATGATCGCATTCCTTGCGCCGGCAGGGATGGCACGGTACCGGGTGGCGTACCACGTGGTCGAGTTGGTCATAGGGGCCGACGTAGTTGGGATCGGTCGGGCCGTAGATACCAACAATAAGACGCCCCAATGCGACCGCCACATGCAAGGGGCCAGAATCGTTGCCTATTACCAAATCTGCCAGTTTTAACAGGGCGATCATACCGGCCAGGTCGGTCTGACCTGCCAGATTTAACGCCCCGGTTTGGGCTTGTTGGGCAATTTCGGTGCATAGAGCGCGTTCATCGGGACTGCCCAGCAAGACCACCTGCAGAGACTGACTCGCCAGTGCCTGAACCAGTGCGACATACTTGGCCGTGGGCCATCGTTTGGTGTTCCAGCGGGCGCCGGGAATGACGGCAATAAAAGACTGATGCCCGGTTTGCACTCGGGCCAATTCCAGTGCCTCTGTGGTAACCGGTACGTGATAGGAGCATGGCTGTGCAGGGGTGATATCCAACGGGAGCAGCAAACGACGCATGCGGGCCACCGCCGGTAATGCCTGCGCTGCTGCCGGCGCTGTGTGGGTATACAGTAAGGGAGCCAACTCACGGGCGTCAGCGAATCCGATCCGTACCCGTGCACCACTCAAGCGTGCCAACCAAGCCGAACGAGCCAGCCCCTGCGCATCAATAGCAATGTCATAGTGCCGGGCCCGTAGTTTTCGGACTAGGTCTTTGAAAAGCGCCCGTGCTGAGGCACGAAAGGGCCAGCCGGATAGTTGTTTGCGTTCAAAGGGGATCAATTCACTGATGGCGTTATGGCCGCGGAGCAAATCGGTCAGACCGGGTGCGATTAGCCAGTCAAACTCGGTGGTGGGCCACTCGGTACGTAGGTCACACAGTAAAGGCAGCGTGGTAGCCACATCGCCCAGACTGCTGGGCTTGATGATCAGTACACGGCGTGGGGGGGTGGTCAGGGCTAAAGACATCGCACTCTACGCGTAAAGGTTTAGTTCCAGAGCAGCGTAGATGGTAGTCAAGGATGGTCATTACCTCAAGTACAGTCCTTGCGCGGTGGTGACAGGGCGTCCCAGGCGCGGCCATCCTGAGCCATCAAAGCCTCTGCTTCGGCCGGGCCCCAACTGAACGGATCATAAGTGGATATCGCCGGTACGCCGCTGGCCCACGCGGTTTGCACCTGATCAATAATGGTCCAGGCCCGTTCTACCTCGTCACTGCGGATAAAAAGGGTGCCATCACCCAGTATGGCATCCAGCAGCAGACGCTCGTAAGCTTCAGGCGAATAGGAGCCAAACGCGGTTTTATAGGCGAAGTCCATTTCTACAGGTGCCACCCGTACCCCGGCCCCCGGTGCTTTGGCGTTCATGCTTAGGGAGATACCTTCGTCCGGCTGAACCCGAAGCGTCAACACGTTATTGGCTACTTTGGCCCCGTTTTGGTTGAACAGCACGCCCGGGACACGCCGGAAATGGATGCGAATTTCTGTCCCCTGTTGATTAAGACGTTTGCCGGAACGCAGGTAGAACGGAACGCCCTGCCAACGCCAATTATCAATCTGCAATTTCATGGCGGTAAAGGTTTCGACCTGACTTTCCGGAGCTACCCCGGGCTCTTGGCGGTAACCGGCGATGGTCTTGCCGTCCACTTGGGCCTCGTGATATTGGGCCCGGACGGTCCATTGCCCGGCCTGTGGCGTGGTGATTGGGCGAATAGCCCGTAAAACCTTGACTTTTTCATCCCGTATCGCATCATCGCCACCAGAGACAAGAGTTGCAGCATGTGATTCTGAACAATGTCACGGAGTGTGCCGGAACTTTCATAAAAAGCTCCCCGGCCCTCCATACCCAGACGCTCCGCCACGGTGATCTGGACATGATCCACATACGAACGATTCCAAATGGGCTCGAATATTTCGTTGGCAAAGCGGAAGACCAACAGGTTTTGGACGGTTTGCTTGCCCAGATAGTGGTCAATCCGGAAGACCGCATCCTCGTCAAAAGCCCGATGCAGTGTGCGGTTTAATTCCCGGGCGCTGGCCAGATTGGTGCCAAAGGGCTTTTCGACAATCAAGCGCCGCCAGGCGGTCGCCCGGAAAGGGTCAATATTACCCAAACCCGCATCACCCAGATGTTCCACGATGGTTGAGAATTCCAGCGGGGTGGTAGACAGATAATAAAGACGGCGGCCCCCCAACTCTAATTCCGCATCCAAGGCGTTCAAACGAACATTCAAGCGTTGGTAGGAGGCGGGGTCATCGAAGTGACCGCGATGATAAAAAGTCCGTCCCATCAGGCGTTTCCACAGGTCATGGTCTATGGGCTTGGACCGCGAGAATTGCTCGATGCCCGCCGTCAGATCGGTACGGAAATCCTCGTCCGACTTGGGCCGACGGGCGAAGCCCACAATGACCGTGCGCGGGTCAAGCAGGCCATCTTTGGCCAGGTTGTACAGCGCAGGAATGAGTTTACGGCGGGTCAGATCGCCGGTGGCGCCGAAAATCACAATAACACCTGGCGCAGCCAGGAGTCCGGACGCGGGGGGGGGACTAGCAGTCATAAATTCGTTTCCTCATCCTAGCAAGCCGGAATTACCCGGGTGAAAGAGTATAGGCGAGATTTCAGGTGGCTTCTACAGTCAAAATGACTTCGCGTTGTCCAAAAAGTGTGGTAAACTTGGGCCATTCTTGGGAGTTGACACGATGGCAAAAGCGGACGCATTGAAGCAGAAATCATGGCAGGCTCGGATCGGCGGTAATACCGACAGCCTGGCGGAACAATTTGTGGAATCCATTTCCTTTGACCAGCGTATGGCCAAACACGACATTGTCGGTTCGGTGGCCCATGCCACTATGTTGCAGCATGTGGGCTTGATCAACCGTAAGGAATTGAAGTCCATCAAGGCTGGGTTGGCGTCAATTCTGAAGGATATACAGGCGGGAAGCTTTGTATTTGAGGTCGCGCAGGAAGATATCCACATGGCCGTCGAAAAGGCGTTGATTGAACGCATCGGCGAACCAGGTAAGAAATTACACACCGGCCGTAGCCGTAACGACCAAGTGGCCTTGGATGTGCGGCTGTGGACCATCGAGGCGCTGGATGTGCTGGATGGCGCGCTGGGGGAATTGCAGAAGGCGTATGTGACGTTAGCCGAAACCGATGGCCATGTCGTCATGCCCTCGTTCACTCATCTGCAACGGGCCCAGCCAATCGTGGCCGGGCATGAACTTCTGGCATATGTCGAAATGCTGCATCGGGATCGCGCGCGGCTGGCGGATTGCGGTGAACGCACCAAGGTTCTGCCTTTGGGTGCGGGGGCAGTCGGGGGTACCACGCTCCCCATTGACCGGGCGTATACCGCCAAGCTACTAGGCTTCCCAACCATCACGGACAACAGCATGGATTCGATTTCGGACCGCGATTTCCTGTGCGAGTTTGCTTTTGATCTCTCCATGGTGGCGATGCACCTGTCCCGTTGGGCAGAGCAGTGGATTTTGTATACCACCACTGAGTTTGGCTTTATCCGGATTGATGATGCCTATACCACCGGCTCATCCATGATGCCCCAGAAACGCAACCCTGATATGCTGGAACTGATTCGCGGCAAGACCGGTGGGGTCTATGGACAGTTGGTGGCGTTATTGACCATGATGAAGGGGCAGCCGCTGGCCTACAACCGTGATATGCAGGAAGATAAACGCTGTATTTTCTTCGCGTTTGATCAGGTGCTGCAGTCAGTGCGGATGGCCCAACGAATTGTTGCCGGTACGCGGATGGTGCCAGCCCGGATTAACACCAAGTTAGACCATGGCTTTGCCGATGCCACGGTGTTGGCCGAATATCTGGTCAATAAAGGTATCCCTTTCCGTACAGCGCATCATGTGGTGGGCAGTCTGGTGGCCCGCTGCGAGGAACTGGGTTTGACCCAATTATCCCAACTTGATTTGTCGGTCATGCAGTCGTTCAATCCGGCCATTACTCAGGATGTATACGAATGTCTTGGGGCCAATAATGTCGTCACCCGGTACCGTTCCCACGGCGCTGGCGGGCCGGTCCAACTACGCACCCAGTTACGCAAATGGCAAAAGCTCTTGGCAAAGGCCTGACCCTAACCCAAGTTTGGAGACTCCCCATGCTCTTGGCACAAACGACGAACCCAAACGTTGAAATCATTGATGGGCAAGCGTACACCGTAACCCGGGCACCAAAGATAAGCGTCTCGGGAATCGAGACTCCGGCCCAGAGTGGTCAAATCGTAGTCAGCACCACCATGCCAGCGGAGAAGAAGCCCTCGCTGTTTGACCATCCCGAGGTGGTACTAAGCATGGCGGGAATCTTCCTGCTGGGCGTACTGTGGATGGGCATGCGAATCTATATCAGTCGACGTAATCAGGTGGTTAACGTGGCGACACCGCATCTGGATCGGCGTAATGCCGCGGCCTTGGATGTACTGGCTACGGATCCCGACGCGGGCGAAGCCCGAATTCTGGCCGAAGAATCATTACCGCCTCCGTCAGATCTACTGGCAGCCGTTCCCGAAGAGATTGAAAAGCCCAAAGATACGCATAAATAATTCTGGCAGGCACATTCAATATGACCAATGCGTCCGAGATTAAAACCATGGCATTGGCAGCAGGTTTTGATCTGGTGGGGATTGCACCGGCCCATGCGTCAGTATATGCCCAAGCCTATCAGGAATGGTTGGCGTTGGGACGACATGGCCAGATGCACTATATGGCCCAAAATGTGCCGACGCGACTGGACCCCAGTCTACGTTTTCCCTGGTTGCGTAGCGTTATTTGCGTGGCGTTACATTATCAATCAACCCCTATGCCCCCATGTCTGCCTACCCAAGGTAAGATCGCCCGGTATGCCTGGGGGCGAGATTACCACAAAGTCTTAACCAACAAACTCCGGCGCTTGCATCTGGATTTGACGGCGCGTGAGGCCACCTTGGAAGCACGTGCCTATGTGGATACCGGGCCGATTATGGAACGAGAATTCGCCGCCCGAGCGGGCTTGGGCTGGATTGGCAAAAATACCCTCTTGATCAGTCCCCGTCATGGGTCCTATTTTGTACTTGGGGTGTTGCTAACCAATCTTACCCTTGAGTTTGACCGTCCGGAGCCGGATCACTGTGGCACCTGTACTCGGTGTCTTACGGCATGTCCGACGCAAGCTTTGACGCCCTATAAACTGGATGCCAGTCGCTGCCTGAGCTATCTCACGATCGAGCACAAGGGAGACATCCCTAAGGAGTTACAATCTCCCATGGCCGAAGCGGGCTTTTTAGTGGGTTGTGACATTTGTCAGGAAGTGTGCCCCCATAATCGCCACGCGTCCCAAACGACCACTGCCGACTTTTTGCCCCGACAGCCAGGTCCACTGCTGGAATTAGCCCAGATACTGGACTGGGATGTCCACAAATGGGATCAGTGCACCCAAGGTCGGGCCTTCCGACGGGTAAAACTACCGCAATGGCAGCGAAATGCCACAATTTTACACAACGAAATCAAGCCGGGACTTTCCAAATTGTCGTAACGCGCTACAATCTGCCTGTCGCGGCCGGGAAATATTCCCGGGAAGTGGCAGCTAAATGCTGTCCGCGCTTGAAATTAGTACGCATTCAAAGATAATTCCTAGTTCTGACGGTTCTCGGGACGGTAGACGCCCCGGGTGTTAATCGCACTGTAAGGGATTCGTAGATGAACCTATCCATGCCTCTGCTGGTTCTCACTGCCTTAGGGGCTGTGACAGTCTATCTGATGTTACCGCGCGCCAAGCCCAGCCTCGTCAAGGTGGGTGGGTTGCTGGGGGCGCTGACCTTGGCCGGACTATTTGCCTATCTGGCAAGCCTGTTTGCCCACAACAACACAGAAGTGAGCTTACCGGTCTACTTTTACCTGTTCGCTGGTATCGCCATCGCCAGTGCGGTGGGGGTGATTTGCCATCCCAAGCCGGTCTATTCCGCGCTCTATTTTGTTTTGCTATCTCTCGCCGGGGCCGGGCTTTACGTGTTGCTGCTGGCCGAGTTTGTAGCGGTGGTGCTGATCATCATTTACGCCGGTGCCATTCTGGTCACCTATGTATTTGTGATTATGTTGGCCAGTCAGGAAGTTGGTGGCCACCGTGCGGCGGAATACGACCGCTTTGCTGCTGATCCGCTCCCGGCCGTGTTTGTTGGATTCCTGCTGATTGGTACAGTGCTTCTGGCCACTTTTCCCAAGGCGGGCGAAAGTCTCGCTCAGGTAAACAATCCCGATACCAAGATGGTCGCATATCTGGAAAACAAGTATGCAACGGCTGGGGAACTCATGCCCGCGCCGCAATCCGGAGTCTTGCCCACCTTGCCGACCGCAGGTATGGCCCAGGCAACTACCGCTACCGCCAACACCGTGCCCGGCAATATTCAAGTACTCGGTAACTCACTTTACGGCAAGTATTTATTCTCGGTTGAACTCGCGGGCATCCTGCTGACGATCTCGTTAGTGGGGGCGGTGATGATTGCCCGGAAACGTACCGCCGGTGTGAGTGTGGATTCGGAACGTACGGCCCCCTTAAACCAATAGGACAAGACGAATCTATGGGAAGCATCGAACTCTATCACTATCTGGTCGTTGGCGCGGCACTATTTGTGCTGGGCCTGATCGGCTTTATGGTCCGGCGGAATCTGATTCTGATGTTCCTGTGCACGGAACTCATGTTTCAAGGGGTGGCTTTGAACTTTGTGGCCTTCAGCCGGTATCACTTCAATCCCCAAGGGCAGTCGTTTGTCATCTTCCTGCTGGCGGTTGCGGCTGCGGAAGCCTCGCTGGCCTTGGGCTTGGTAGTCTATCTGTACAAGAATAAGGCCACTTTGGATACGGAAGCCTGGTCGCAGTTGCAAGGTTGATTTTGGAACTTAATTTATCCCGTTATCTGCGGGTTTTGTCTGGAGATTTAAGTGAACGCTTTGGACTACGCTTATCTGATTCCCCTGCTGCCTCTCGCCGGGGCGGTGATTATCGGCCTCGCGGGTGGACGCGTGCTCAAAGGCGCCTCGCATATCATTGCGATTCTGGCTTTGCTGGGCAGTGCGATTATTGCGTTGGGGATCGTCCGTGAATTTCATGGTGGACACGTGGCGGGGGGGATGCTGGACCGTAACTTCTTCAACTGGATCAGCGCCGGACACCTGCAGATTTCCGTAGGGATATTTATTGATCCTTTGACCGCGATTTATCTGGCTTTTGTCACTGTTATCAGCCTGTTGATCTTCATCTTTGCCAGCGGTTACATGAAAGGTGATTACGGCTATTTCCGTTTCTTCGCGTATCTATGCCTGTTCGTCTTTGCCATGACCATGCTGGTCATGGGCAACAACTTCGTACTCTTGTATCTGGGATGGGAAGGCGTGGGCGTGGCGAGTTATCTATTAATTGGCTACTACTACCCCCGTCCTTCGGCAGTAGCGGCGGCCAAGAAAGCCTTCATCACCAACCGTATTGGCGATTTTGGCTTCGCCATCGGCATCTTTGTGATATTTATCACATTTGGAGCGTTGGACTATCAAACGGTCTTCGCTAAATTGGCGGATCACGCTTTTGTCATGCAACACGAATGGGCGATCAGCGTGATTCCGTTCCTGCTGATGGTGGGGGCCTTTGGTAAGTCAGCCCAATTCCCGCTGCATGTATGGTTACCAGATGCAATGGAAGGCCCGACCCCTGTGTCGGCCTTGATTCATGCCGCAACCATGGTGACGGCGGGTATCTATATGATTGCCCGTTGCCAGCCGATCTTTGCCCTCAATGAAGCGGCCATGGCGGTGGTCGCCATTGTCGGGTGCTTTACCTCGCTGTTGGCCGCCAGCATTGCACTATGCCAGTATGACCTGAAAAAGATTTGGGCCTATTCAACGGTCTCGCAGTTGGGTTATATGTTCATGGCTTTGGGTATGGCCGCATCCACCGCGGCGGTATTCCATGTTTTCACCCACGCATTTTTCAAAGCTTTGTTGTTCTTGTCGGCAGGGGCAGTCATGCACGCCATGGGTGGGGAACTGGACATCCGCAAGATGTCGGGGGTGCGCAAGGTGATGCCTATCACGGCCTTTACCATGCTGATGGGGTGTCTGGCATTGTCAGGCGTGCCCGGCTTGGCGGGGTTCTTCTCCAAAGATGAAATATTGTACAAGACCTTCAATTCCCATATTGCTCTAGGGGGCGTCCACCTCGGACCGATTCTCGGAACCGTAGGGCTACTCGTGGCCTTGCTAACCGCGTATTACACCTTCCGTCTGTTCTTCCGGGTGTTCATGGGGCCGAAGCAACTGCCCAGTACGGCGGGGCATCATGAACCCTCACCCTTTGCTCTGGCTGATGACCATGGACATGGTACACATGACGCCCACGATCATGGGCATGAAGCCCACGCCAGCCACGGTCCAAATGATGGCCCAGCCAGCATGTGGATTCCGCTGTTGTGCTTATCGGTGGGGGCTATTGGGGTTGGTTATCTGGGCGTGTTTGGTGGTCAGCATGGCCATGGCGGTTGGTTCCATGACTTCCTGGCCCCGGTATTACAACCTGTCGTGCACGGCAGCGAAACCGAGACTGTGGTTCACAAGGATTTGGTGTCGCATGGTGCCATGGGCATCATCAGTTCCATCTTGGCCGTGATCGGCATCGGAATTGCAGCCTACTTCCATCTGTGGAACCGCGCTGCAGCCACCGGCCTGGCGCAGAAGTTGCAGCCCATTGTCACCTTCCTGGAAAACAAGTGGTTTATTGATGAACTCTATGACGCGATCATCAAGAAACCGCTGTGGCTGTTGGGTCAGATGTTGTTCCTGTTTGACCGGCTGGTCATTGATGGTTTGGTCTTTGTGGTTGGGCTCCTGCCACAGTTGGTTGGGCATGTGCTCAAGCCGGGCCAAAGCGGTTATGTGCAAAAGTATGCCACAGGAATGATTGCCGGAACGGTCGCTGTGATCGCAGGCATCTTATATCTTATGACCCGGTAAAATACTGTGCTCCGGCACGTAATTGGAGATGCAATAAACCTATGTGGACGTTACCACTCTTTATTCTTGCCGCACTGGTGAGCGCGGTTTTGGTCCTGCTGGTAGGGCGTTGGGACGCCAAGAAGGCCGCGCCTACGGCATTCCTGCTCTCACTGGTCCTCGCGGCTTTCAATCTGAAGATATTGCGTAATTTTGATTTCGCCACGCCGGAAGTTGTGCAATATGCCTTCTCGGTGCCGTGGATTCCCCAATTTGGGATCACATTTTCGCTCGGGATTGATTCGATATCGCTGTGGCTGATTCTGTTGACCTCGCTCCTCACCCCCTTATCCATACTGGGCAGTTTTAAATACATTAAAACCCGTGAGCCAGAATTTTACGCGTGGTTATTGATCCTCTACGGCGCGATGCTGACGTGCTTCTGCGCCCGGGATGTGGTTCTGTTCTATCTCGCGTTTGAATTTACACTGGTTCCCATGTTTTTCCTCATTGGGATTTGGGGTGGTACCGATCGGCGCAAGGCTGCGGTACGCTTTTTTCTGTACACCTTCTTCGGGTCGGTATTTCTGCTTGCCGCCGTGGTCTATACTGGTTACTTGTATTATGCCTCCAAAGGGGTGTGGTCGTTTGATCTGGAGACATTGTACGCCTTTGGGGCGACCTTGCCGACCAATACCCAAATTCTGATTTTCCTGGGTCTGTTATGCGGCTTTGCGGTCAAGATCCCGTTGTTCCCGGTGCATACGTGGTTGCCGTTGGCGCACACGGAAGCACCCACCGCAGGTTCCGTGCTGCTGGCCGGTATTCTGCTAAAGCTCGGGACATACGGGCTGATTCGCATTAGCCTGCCCATGTTCCCCGATGCCACTTTGGCCTTGGCGCCGTGGTTGGCGATTACCTGTATCGTGGGCATCATCTACGGGGCACTGATTTCCTGGGTTCAGACCGACATGAAGAAGCTGATCGCCTATTCATCGGTCAGTCACTTGGGCTTCTGCGTGTTGGGGATGCTGGCCTTAACCCAGGAGGGTATGGTCGGTTCGATTATGTACATGATTAACCATGGCCTCTCGACCGGGGCGTTGTTCTTGGTCGTTGGCATGATTTACGAACGCTATCACACCCGTTCGATGGATGAAGTTTCCGGCTTGGCCCGTCGGACGCCCGTATTGGCCTCGTTTGCCGTGCTCTTTGTGCTTAGTTCGGTTGCCTTGCCGGGGTTGAATGGTTTTGTGTCAGAATTTCTGGTACTGATTGGCACCTTCACCAGTGGTCAAACGCTGGGCACCACCCATGCGGCATTCCACGGAAATCTCGGACCGTACTACGCAGTCGTTGCGGCCACTGGGGTTATTTTGGGCGCAGTTTATCTGCTCTACTGGACCGGCCGTGTTGTGTTTGGTCCCTTGAAAGAGCCAGCACATGACGCATCGACACCACACGAACCCGTCAAAGATTTGAGCTTCCGAGAATGGTGCGTTTTGTCCCCCTTGGCTATCGGTGTCATCGTGCTGGGGGTGTATCCGCAACCCATGCTGGACTCGCTGCGTCAGCCGGTAAGCAATATCCAAAACAGCATCGTGGCGCACGAGGCGCCGGTTAACGTGGTTTTACCCCTGCCGAACCCAACGCACTGAAGCTTAATGAACGAGGTAATTTGTGGAAACAAATCTATATACGCTCCTGCCTGAAATGGTGCTGCTCATGGCGGCACTGGCGGCCATGTTGCTGGGCATGATGAAAAATGACCGGCTTCGCGCCAGCGCCCAAATCCTGGCACTGCTGGGTTTATTGGCGGCTTTTGGTCTGGCGACAGGTTTCCTGCCCGGTATTCCTGCGGGGTTGGTAAGTCCGCTGGGGCAATTTGTCTCAGTATTAACTGCGGCAGCCGGATTCATGGCGATCCTAGTGGCATGGGATATGCCTTCCACCGATAACCCGTCTGAAACCGATAAAAACTATCGCGCCGAGTTTTACAGCATGCTGCTGTTTTCGCTGGCCGGTGTTTCGATGATGGGCAAAGTCAACGATCTGATCTGGATGTTCATGGCCTTGGAATTGGTCAGCATCCCGACATATATCTTGGTGGCGACGGGACGGGGCAGTATTCAAGCCCAGGAATCTGCGATTAAATACTTTTTCCTTGGCGCACTGGCGGCGGCAATCTTCCTGTTCGGATTCAGCTACCTGTATGGCTTTGCCGGCGACACGCGGCTGGCCAGTATTGGCACCACCTTAATGACCGCCATCAATGCCCATGAGGTGCCACCGCTAGCCACGATTGGGATTGCTTTGGCGATTATCGGCATTGCCTATAAAATCGCCGCGGTGCCAATGCATTTCTATGCGGCCGATGTCTATCAAGGGGCAGCCACACCAGTTACAGCGTTTCTGGCCTTTGCCCCCAAAGCTGCTGGGTTTGTGGCCCTGATTCAGATTCTGGGCTTGACGCAGTGGGAATTCCCGGGGCTGGGCGGCCAATCACTGATTGCGATGCTGACCGTACTGGCCGTCCTCACCATGACGGTGGGTAACACTCTGGCGCTCATGCAGCGCAATATCAAACGTATTCTGGCTTATTCCTCCATCGCCCATACCGGCTATATGCTGGTGGGGCTGGTGGTGGGTCCCACACTGAACGGGGGGGATGCCTCTCGTGATGGCATCGCCGCGACACTGTTTTATTTGGTGAGTTACGCGGTGGTGAATCTGGGCGTATTTGCCTGTTTGATTTATCTGCAGGGCAAGCCTGATTCCGCCGAAGAGGTAGAAGACTTGTCGGGCATTTCCAAAGCCCATCCTTGGACGGCTCTAGGGATGACAATCTGCCTTTTGAGTCTAATTGGTATGCCCCTGACGTTTGGTTTTTGGGGCAAGCTTTATCTGATCCAGTCGGCGTTCAGTGCGGGCCATTCCTGGCTGGCGATTATCATGGTGATCAACGCGGCCATTGCTGCCGCGTACTACCTACGGATTATCGCGGCCATGTATCTTCGTGATCCTTGGCTGCCAATCGTGCCCCGCAAATCCATCCCGGTGGGAATTGCTGCTGTGACGTGCTCCGTTGGGGTGATTCTGCTGGGTGTATTTCCGCAGTTTATACTCCAATGGACGCGGGTTTTGACGTTAAAATAGTGGCCACTCCGAATTTTGGCTGGCAAAGTTAAAAACCAGCCGTAGACTTAGGGTGGATTACAGTTTTTTGTCTTTACATAAGGATGCATGCATGATGCAGTTGGCCAATCGTCTGAATGATATTTCCGAGTCCATCACGCTGGCTATTACCGCCAAGGCCAACGCCTTGAAGAAGGCCGGCGTGGACGTGGTGTCGTATGGTGCGGGTGAACCCGACTTTGATACTCCGGGATTCATTAAAGAGGCCGCCATCAAGGCCTTGCTGGCTGGTAAGACGAAGTATGAGCCTACTACGGGCACCCCAGAAGCCCGTAAAGCGATTGCGGATAAGCTGAAACGTGAAAATGCCCTGGACTATACCCCGGAAGAGATCATTATCTCGGTGGGGGGGAAGCATGCCCTGTACGTCGCGTTTATGGCGGTATTGAACCCCGGCGATGAAGTCATCATCCCGGCCCCATATTGGGTCAGCTATCCGGAAATGGTTAAACTGGCCGGTGGCGTTCCGGTCATTGTCGCGGGCGATCCATCTAATAATTTCCGTATTACCCCCACCCAACTGGCCCAGGCGATCACGCCACGCACCCGCATGGTCATTATGAACTCGCCCAGTAATCCCGGCGGACACACTTATCACCCCGGCGAATTGGCGGAACTGGCCAAAGTCATTGCCCCGCACAAAAATATCTGGGTTTGTTCTGACGAAATCTATGAAAAGCTGCTTTTTGACGGCCAGACCACCTGCTCATGGGCCAGTCTCGATTTCGGCTTCTGGAAAGACCGCACCATTACCTGTAACTGTCTGAGCAAAACTTTTGCCATGACCGGCTGGCGTATCGGTTACACCGCCGGGCCCAAGTCATTGATTGGTGCGATGAATAAACTGCAGAGCCAAATGACCAGCAACATCACCAGCTTCTGCATGCCGGCGATTGTCGAGGCCTACACCAATCCCAACAGTGCGGTCGAAGTGGAAAAAATGCGCAAGGAATTCGAAGTCCGCGGCGCGCATATCTGGAAACGTCTCAATGCTATTCCGGGCATAACCTGTGTGAAACCGACGGGCGCTTTTTATGTGTTCCCCAATATCGCCAGCGTACTGGGCAAACCTTTGGGCGCCAAAGGTACGGTCTGCAAAGACGCCATCGAGTTTTCCGCGTTGGTACTGGAAGAGGCTCACGTGGCACTGGTGCCGGGTAACGATTTTGGTTTCCCAACCCATGTTCGTTTGAGCTTTGCCACCAGTTTGACGCAGATTGATAAAGGTCTGGATCGTCTGACCGCATTTTTGGCCGGTAAGTAATCGCGGCACCTGAGGTGTACGCTTAAGGAGTTTGGTTATGGCAACGGAAAACTTTGATGTGGTGATTATTGGTTCCGGCCCCGGTGGCTATGTTGCCGCATGTAAAGCTGGCGCCTTGGGTAAAACCGTGGCCTGCGTTGAGAATGACCGGCTCGGTGGCGTGTGCCTGAATTGGGGCTGCATCCCGACCAAAACCCTGATTAATGATGCCCACTTCTACCAGCAGATGCTCAAACAGGGCGATTCGTTTGGGGTGACTGTAGACCCCAAAAAACTGGGCGAAAGCTGGTGCAAAGTAGTCAAACGTAGTCGTGATGTGGCCGCGCAACTGTCCAAAGGCATTGAATTTCTGTTCAAAAAAGCCAACGTCAAGGCCTACAAAGGCACGGCGTTCATTCCCAAACCCGGTGTGGTCGAAGTCAAAGACGCACAAGGTCAGGTGGTGGACACCCTGAATGCCAAGAATATTCTGGTATGTACCGGCGCGCGGAATCGCGACATCCCCGGCATCAAGCCCGATGGCAAACGGATTATCACCAGCCGTGAAGCCATGGTGCTGTCGGAATTGCCCAAACGGATGGTCGTGATCGGCGCTGGCGCGATCGGTATTGAATTCGCCTATATCTACAACTCGTTTGGCACGAAGATTACCGTGATTGAAATGCAGAAGCAGATTCTGCCGGTGGAAGATGAGGAAGTTTCCATCCGTCTGAAATCAATTTTTGAAAAGCAGGGCATGACGATCCATACTCAGACCCGCACGGACAAGGTTGAGGTCACTGAGTCGGGAGTGAAAGTCACAGTTACTGATCTGGCCACCAACAAACAGACCATATTAGAAGCCGACAAAGTGTTGGTAGCAGTGGGGGTGATCGGCAACACCGAAGGTTTGTTCGCGCCCGCAGCCACGCCGGTGATTGAAAAGGGACACATCAAAGTTGATAAGTCGTTTCAGACCAACATTCCGGGCATATTCGCTGCCGGTGATGTGATTGGGCCGCCCTGGTTGGCGCATGTGGCCAGCTTTGAATCCACCATTGCCGTGGAACGCATGTTCAACACTTCCCGCCGTGAAATGGATTATACGTTGGTGCCCGGCGGTACCTACTGCCACCCGCAGGTGGCCAGTGTGGGACTCACCGAGCGTGCCGCCAAGGAAAAAGGCTTTGATGTTGAAATCGGTCGTTACAGCTTCGCTGCCAGTGGCAAGGCGTTGGCTATCAATGCTCCCGAAGGCTTTGTAAAGCTGCTCTTTGCCAAACCGCACGGAGAGTTGCTCGGTGCTCACATCATTGGAGCTGATGCCACGGAAATGATCGCGGAGTTGGTCCTGGCCAAACGGCTGGAAGCCACCAAGGAAGAAATCTGGTCAACCATTCACGCCCATCCGACTCTGAGTGAGGCGGTAATGGACGCCGCCGCGGCAGTATCGGGTGGCGTATCCCATTAACGGCATCGGAGCATTGCGTGCGGGCCTACGGTAAGTTAACCCAGTTGATTCGCGCCAGTCGTGAAACGCATAACCTGCGTGATACGCTTGACTCTTTGGCCATTGCACTGATCCTCACACTCTTGTTCAAATGCTTCATCATGGAAGCCTTTGTCATCCCCACCAGTTCGATGGCGCCCACCCTCTATGGGGCCCATATCCGCATTGCCTGTCCGCGCTGTGGTTATCAGTACGAACAAAACAGCAGCCTGAATGAACAATCCCGAGTGGTGCTGCGTGAGGGCAAACCGCAGTGGGAGCTGGTCAATTTTGCCGAAGCTGGCCAGCGGGGTGATCTGGTGGATCACACTACCGTACCGACCTCGACTTACCGAACTTGCCCAAACTGTGGCAAAGAAATTCCCGCCAGCATCCTGCCGGAATATCTGGACACCCGTAATTTACCCCGGCCACATGATTCCCGGGGGGGCGAAATACCCTTCGCATGGGTAAATAACGGGGACCGTATTCTGGTGGAAAAATATGCCTATATGTTCAGTACGCCCCAACGCTGGGATGTTGTAGTGTTCAAAGAACCAATGGCAGGTATTGATAACTACATCAAACGTTTGATTGGCTTGCCCGGCGAAACCATTGAGATTGTCGGCGGTGATATCTTTGTGGGCAATCCGGCCCAATCTGGAGTCCGTAACGTGGTGCGCAAGCCCCGTTATATTCAAGAATCTGTCTGGCGCCTGGTTTATGATCAGACTCTGGTACCGCATTCCAATGAATATGATGCGGCCGTAGAAAAACCATTTATCCAACCTTGGCATGTAGTGGGGGACCCCCAAGACTGGGATTTCTCCCGACCGGTGGTACGTTTTGCCCCTAAGAATACCTGGCCCGGCAGTATTACCTTTGCCCCCAGCCCGGAATCATCCAATGCCCGTAGCATATATAACACTCTGGGATATAACAACGATTATCATCATGGCATCCGGCGCGGGGAATATAAGAGTGACCCCTTGAGCGGACAGTATCGTTATGTTGTGCCCGATGTGAAACTGAGTTTCGTCTGGACACCGCAGGATGAACCTGCTGCGGGTATGGAATTGGTGTTAGGCCCGCCTTATTTCCGCTATCGTGCGATCTTGCGTCCCGGACAACCCGTGATGCTTAAACCGGGACCAGAGACCGTCCCCTTGACGGCATTCGATACTACCGGTAAACCGTTCCCTGCCTTTTATGCCCATGCGTCGTATCGTGTGGAATTCACCAACGTTGACCATGTCGTGGAACTACGTGTGAATGGGCAGACACTGGCACGCAATGAAATTGCCTGGACTGCAGAATTAGCCAAGCAACAAACCAGTGTCAGTCTAGAGCCGTCTGATTTGGCCATTGAGATGCACCTGACCGGCCCAGCCACACTAGCCAACCTGTGTTTGGATCGTGACAACTACTACACCGTGATCGATGACCGTCGACCTAATAGTTCGGGACATGCCACCACCGGCAATCCCATCCAACTGCGTTCGGGCCAGGGTACTGATGAGTTTTTTGTGCTCGGTGATAATTCCACGGAAAGTTTGGATGCGCGTTGGTGGGACCGCGTGCACCCCAGTTTGCAGGATCTCAATACGCCGGTGGGGGTGGTACCCCAGCGGTTTATGATTGGCAAAGCCTTTTTCGTCTACTGGCCGGCGGCCTACCGCCTGCCGGAAGCGGCGCCCATCATGCGTAATACCATTCGTCGAGAATGGCCTCTCGTGCCCAATTTTGCCGATGTTCGTTTCATTCATTAAGGACATTCATCATGGCTCGTACCGACTGGTTTGTTCAGGACCGATTTGGGATGTTTATCCATTTCGGTTTATCGGCCATTCAGGGAAAAGATTTATCCTGGCCGATGAGCTGGGAACGTATTCCTAGTTCCCGGTGGCGGGCCTACGCACAGGAATTTAATCCCGACAAAGGTGGACCTCGGGAATGGGTTCGTCTGGCCAAGCAGGCTGGCTGTCGTTATGCCGTTTTGACGGTCAAGCATCACGAGGGATTTTGCCTCTGGGACTCCAAGCTGACCGACTATACCAGTGTCAAGGCCCCACGTTGTCAGCGTGATTTGGCTAGGGAATTTGTGGATGCCTGCCGGGCGGAAGGAATCAAACCGGGCTTCTATTATTCTCTGATTGACTGGGATCACCCCGACTATCCGGTAGCGGACAAACTGCATCCGGAACGGGATAACGCCGAAGCGCTGGCCCGGCCCCGGGATTGGAACCGGTATCTGGCCTATATGCATGGACAGGTTCGTGAGATTCTCAGCAATTACGGGGAAATTTTTGTGTTGTGGCTGGATTTCAGCTATGACAATATGTCTGGCGATAAATGGCAGGCAGACCAACTCATGGCCATGGTTCGGGAATTGCAACCCAATATTGTCGTCGATAACCGTTTGGTGGCAGGCCACGAAGACCCCAGTGCCAGCGCCAAACATGGTGACTTTGCCACCCCGGAACAGGTTATTCCGCCCGAGGGCGTTACGGATGCCCAAGGTAACCCCAAAGTATGGGAAAGCTGCATGACGCTGGGTGATACGTGGGGCTACTGTAGTGAGGGACAGAATTTTAAGAGCCCAACCTCAGCCGTACGCATGCTGGTGGAGTGTGTGGCTAAGGGTGGTAACTTACTGGTGAATATCGGGCCTAACGCGCGGGGCGTGGTTCGGGCCCAAGAAGCCGACGCATTGCGGGCCATTGGCGCCTGGATGGATCTTAACAGTGAATCAATTATCGGGGCCGGTCATGCGGTGGTGGGGGGGAAATTACTCTCCAAACCGCAGTGGGGGTGGTATACGCGCAAGGGTGACATTCTTTTTGCCCACATGACCGAACGTCCCAATGGGCCCGTGCCACTCATGGGACTTGGTCAGGCCGTCGAATATGCCCGTTTCCTGCATGATGGTGCTGAAATCTCCATGCATAAATCCTTCAACGCGGTACGCGGTGATGATAACGCCGTATTGAGTTTCCGCCGGGCCAAACTGCCCGACCCCGTGGTCACTACGGTGGCGTTGAAATTAAAGCCCGGATTCTAGTCGTATGACGTAACAGGGGCCTGATATGGACACAAAACCCATCCATCCAGCTACTTCCTTGCGGGTATTGATTACCGGCGGGGCCGGCTTTATTGGTTCACATTTGGTGGAGCGCATGCTTCAGGACGGGGCGACGGTTTATGTGCTGGATAACCTGTCCACCGGTCGGATTGAGAATCTGAACCCAGTTCGCCACCACCCGAAACTGCGCTTTGTGGAAGGTTCTATTTTGGATGATGCGGTGCTGCATAAATTGGTGGGCACGTGCCAACACGTCATCCATCTGGCGGCGGCGGTGGGGGTGCGCTACATTCTCGACAACCCACTGGAAAGCATCATGACCAATGTCGTGGGGACAGAGAAGGTGTTACGGGCCTGCAGCGAATTTGAAAAGCCACTCTTTCTGGCCTCGACCAGTGAAGTCTATGGCATCCAAAGTAAAGCCCCCCTGCGGGAAGAAGATAATTGTGTTCTTGGTGCCACCTCGGTAAGTCGCTGGTCATATGCCTGCTCGAAAGCTTTGGATGAGTTTATGGCGTTGGCTTACCATCAGCAGGGCAAATTCCCCGTCACGATTGCCCGATTATTTAATACTGTAGGCCCTCGCCAGTCGGCCGCATATGGAATGGTCATGCCACGTTTTGTGGATCAAGCTCTAAGCCGTCAGCCTTTGACGGTCTTTGGAGATGGTACCCAGACACGAACCTTCACCCATGTATGCGACCTTATTGAAGCCATCATGCGTTTGGTCGCTATGCCAACAACCGCAGGTCAGATCTATAACATCGGCGGCCAGGAAGAAATTAGTATGCATGAGTTGGCCCGACGGATCATCGCCCGGACCGAATCAACATCCGCGATCGAGTTCATCCCGCTGAATAAGGTCTATAACCAGAACTTCGAAGATATGCCACGTCGCGTGCCAGATACAACCCGACTTTATACGGCCACCAATTTTCGCCCAACCATATCTCTGAATCAGATCATGGATGATGTAATTGCCGACCGAAAAACCCTATCTGCCCCCTAATACAACGTCCTATAATGTATGTTATGTATAATAGTCACTTTAGTGTATTTTGTAAGTGCTTTAATGACAATTACTTACGCTAGATTCCCCGACTTGGCGTAGTGATCAATCCCCGTCTCGAGTGTATATTTGGGGCGATATCCCAGCCGCTCGGTCGTGAAACTGATGTCTGCCTCGGTGTGATTCTGGAAGAACGCATACGGGTTATCAATATACTCCGGGGTAAGTTTCGTCCCCAGCACACGATTCAGATTCGCGATGATATCGTTAAACGTCCGGGCTACACCCGAACCGACATTCACCACGGTATGCCCTTTGGCTTCCATAGCTAGTAAGTTTGCTTGCAGGACATCCTCAATGCAGACAAAGTCACGTTTCTGCTCACCATGTTTGAATATCTTGGGAATCTGCCCCTGCCGCATCTGCTTGGCCAGTTGCAGGATCATCGAGGCAAACTTACCCTTGTGCCCCTCGCCAGGACCATAGACATTGAAATACCGTAACCCAATGACGGGTAATTTGGTTTCCGCATGCCATAGTTTAGCCAGATGTTCCATCGCCAACTTGGAATATCCGTAAACATTTAACGGGCAGGGGGTGTCAGTAATCCGATTCGGTGCGGCCTGATTGCCATACGTGGCTGCCGAGGAAGCCCACACCAGCCGGGCCTGCCACTGTTTGGCCCAGGCCAGTACATGCCGGAACCCTTCGACATTGTTGGTCATCATTTTGTATTGGTCATGCACCGTGGTATCGGTAATGGACGCTTCGTGGAAGATCACATCATACTTACCTGCCGGCTGAACATCGCCATTCGAGGTGATGACCTCCCCACCGAAATCCACCAAATTCCGGAAATCACCGGAGAAAAAATTATCCAACACCACCACTTCGTGGCCCATACAGAGCAGGCGTTTGGCTAGATTTGATCCGACAAAGCCCGCGCCGCCGGTGACTAAGATACGCATACCAACTCCTTATCGTGTTTGGGCTTAATTGTACCCAAAATCATGCAATTGCGGGCTGTTGCTGGGTCATACAATGCAGTGTGCCCAGACCCCATACCAGATCGCGACAATAAACCGGTACCACCGGCCGATCCGGGAAACATTCCTGCAGGATGTCCAGTGCCAGCCGGTCATACGGATCATTGAATACCGGTACGAGTACGCCGGCATTGGCGATGTAGAAATTGGCGTAACTGGCCGGCAAACGCTGGCCATCAAAAACTACCGGCTGGGGCATGGGCAATTCAACAATATTCCAAGGTTTGCCATCCAGCGTACGGTATTGCCGCAACCGTTGCAGATTATCCTGCATGGGGGCATGATTATCATCCGCCTGATTGGCTTCCACACAGCACACGATCGTATCGGTATTCACAAACCGCGCGGTGTCATCGATATGGCCATGGGTATCATCCCCGGCAATCCCGCGTTCCAGCCACAACACCTGTTCAATGCCGAGATAATCAGCCAGTGCGGCCTCGATATCGGTCCGGGTGGCGCCAGGATTACGGGCCTGAATGGGCGAGAGAAGACATTCTTCCGTGGTCAATAACGTCCCGGCCCCGTTGACATCAATACTCCCCCCTTCCAAAACCATCCGCTGCAATTTCTTGCCCACACGCACCTGGGGTTGCCAACTATTGAGTTTCAATTTACGCGCGACATAAGCAGGGATTTTGTCGTCATGTTTCCAATTATCATACTTGGCCCACGCGTTGAACTTCCAGTCGGTCACGGCCAATTCAGTTTTCTTGCCCCCCTGCCGGGTGACAAAAATAGGCCCGGAATCCCGGGTCCATACGCGATCTGTGGGCAACGCGTGCAGATGAACCCGCGCCATCGTCACGGCGTTTTTATCCAGGATTTTCTCGACGGTTTTCAGACTGGTCTTATCGGGTACCAGAATATGGACATCTTCGCCCTGGGCCAGCAAACGAACAATGTCCGCATAAATCCACGGGATGGGGGGGAATTTACCCGGCCAGTCTGCCCGATTGTGCGGCCACGCTAACCAAGTGGCGGTATGTTTCTGCCATTCCGCGGGCATGCTGAATCCGAGCTGGGCAGGTAATTTCGTGGGGCTCATGGTGGGGTCCTTAATTACCAAAACGCTGGGTGATCGAACCGTAGGAATCAATCCGGCGATCCCGGAAGAATGGCCAATTCCGGCGCACTTCTTCCTGAAGTTTGGGATCCACTTCCGCGATCAGAATTTCTTCCTTATCACATGAAGCAGTCTGAAGCATCCGGCCAAAGGGGTCGCAAATAAACGAATTGCCAAAAAACTCAATCCCGCCATCTTTGGCGCCTTCGTGACCAATCCGGTTCGGGGATGCCACGTAGACGCCGTTGGCGATGGCATGACTGCGTTGGATCGTCTGCCAAACCGAGACTTGGGCGGTACCAAATTCGGCTTTTTCTTTCGGATGCC
This sequence comes from Phycisphaerae bacterium, assembly GCA_044344145.1. Classification (GTDB taxonomy): domain Bacteria; phylum Planctomycetota; class Phycisphaerae; order WQYP01; family WQYP01; genus JBAXGE01. The sequence continues at coordinate 5,372 of JBIJDM010000009.1, read as the reverse complement.
AGCCGATGGCGGTGGGATAGAACAAGACGTTAATGTCTTGCATAGCGGTCAAACGGGCGGCTTCGGGGTACCACTGATCCCAACAAATCAGCACGCCGATCCTACCATAACGGGTTTGCCAGGCTTTGTAGCCCAGATCGCCGGGGGTAAAGTAGTATTTTTCGTAGTAGAGCGGATCATCCGGGATATGCATCTTGCGATACGTGCCCAGCAAGCTGCCGTCGGCATCCAGAATTGCGGCGGTGTTATGGTACACCCCGGCGGTGCGGTGTTCGAAAAGGGATGCGACCAAAGCCACCTTAAGTTCTTTGGCGATCTGGCCCAGGACTTGGGTCGAGGGGCCGGGAATGGCTTCGGCCAGATCGAAGGTTTTGGTGTCTTCGGTTTGGCAGAAATATGGGGACCGGAACAATTCCTGCGTGCTGATGACCTGAGCCCCCTGGGCGGCGGCTTCACGAATCTTCTGCACTACCTTATCCAGATTAGACTGGGTATCATTTGTGCAGGTCATTTGAATGATCCCGACGCGAAACGGCTTTTGATTGGACATGCCAAGACTCCTGTAATGCAGCGGAATTATACCATCAGGAGAAAAAATATCCGTGCTTGGCAAGCATCGAATCGATTCTTAAAGTAGATTTTATGACCCCAGCCCCCATTACACATCCCCCCCGCCGGAAACGCCCACGCAAGCGTGTGCTGACGGCATTGGCCGTTGCGGTCGTACTGAGTACCCCTTGGACGATGACCACAACGCTGGTGAATTGGGCCGGGGCGTGGTTTCTGGGTTCGGGTGTGGTTCGGGTGGAGCATGCAGTCTTATATCCCGGCGGTACGTTATTGCTGCGGGGCGTAACCATCCAAGCCCCTAACAGCGCTACCGTTGCCACCGTGGATCGCCTGCAGGCCTCCTTTCATTGGAGCGAACTGACTGCGGGCAGGATTCGCGAACTCAATCTGCAAGGAACGAGGATTCAGGTTACCCACGACACGACGACCGGTACCACCAACCTTGCCGATCTCTTGGCTGTATTAACTCCCCCTCCATCATCAACACCCGTGGCGAAGACACTTCCGACGCTACAATTTGATGCGGTAACAATTGCTGGCACCACAACGATTAGCCCACTACCGCAGTGGCTGGTGAAGGCCCCTACGCAGTTTACATATTTACTGCAAGCGGACGTCCAATGCACACCATCCACCGGCTGGGGGGGACATATGCGTGGTCTGTTGCAACATACCGCGTTAACGGTTCATCTTGACGCAAACGCGACCGTGGATGCCACCACCTCAGGTTCCGTCGCTTGGAACGCTAACGCCCGTTTATACGACCCGAAGCAAATCCAGCCTCTGCTGGATGGGTTCCCGGCCGTCAGTCGGTTGCACATCCAGCAATGTGATATTGCTGCGGCGAACTCCGGTACACTTACCATGGCGGTCGGCAAGCTCGACACCTTCACTGCCCAGACCAAACTGTCATTGCCGCAAGCCGCCTTCACTTGGGATAATAACCTGCAAATATCCTGCCCCATGGTGTTGGATGTTCAACTACATAAGTTAGCCCAGAAGATACAGGCATCATTGGCCCTGACTGCACAAGCGTTTGTAATGACCAGTAGCTGGGGAAACTATGGCTTGCGTCAGGGCACACTCGGTGCCCAAATTCTGTTCCAAGACAATTATGCCCCGGCTCAGGTCCGGTTAGAACAATGCGTTCTGAATGATGTAACCTTGAGTACAGACACAATCCCGGGGATTCAACATATCACGCTGGGGCAGTTGGGTGCGATAGGTCAATGGCAGCCTGAGTCCAGCCAACTGAACCTGGAAACCCAAAAAACCACCCTTGCGGGACGCATTGCCCCATTGGGAAATATGGACTATCAGGGACATTTTGCGGTACTCAACTGTGGTCTGGTATGGGGTGATCAGCTAAGTCGGCCGCAAAGTGTCCAATGGCAGATCGAGCGGGGCGAGCTGTTGGCCGGCGTGGATAATGCCTGGCTGGATACACTGGGCAGCACTTTGCAATTCCCAGCCCACCAACGGGTTGAATTGTCACTGGCAGAAGTGCAACATTCTGGACGCTGGTCCACGGCGGGAGTGATTACCTTGGACTCCCCCACCAAGTTTCGTTGGGATATAAAAGATACGGCAACAGTAAATCCTCCCACCTTTTATGTTGGGGGCGGAACATTCCAAACGCAGGGCCAGATGGATTTGGGGGTTTCGAAAAGCCTTGGTGCAATTGCGACTTTGTTGGAATTCGATACTATCAATTTACGCAGTACCAAGGGTTGGGAACTATCCGGGAAAAAGCTCCGGCTCGATCTGCCGCAATGTGATTGGAATAATCAGGGTTCATTGACCGCACTGGTACGAACCCTCTCAGCGGAAGCGCTATCGGGTAACGTAACCGTGACTGCACCCAGTCTTAAAAATCTGGTTCTGCCATGGGAGATTGATGCACTCAAATTGGTAAACCTTTCCTATACGAGCAAAGACGCAGCGCAGACGGGCCATTTCGACCAGCTATCCGTGCAACGCTGGACTATAGGTGATCCCGGCAGTCTGGCCTTAATACGTGGCAGCGATATTATGTTGCGTACCGCAGAATATCAGCGGAAGCCGGAATTGCTGACGTTTTCATTGGTACAATTAAGCTATAACCACCCGGAACTGTTCGCTGAAGCCGATGCCTTGCGGCCATGGCTACCAAAATTGCCAGCTGAGGTTCGCGGATTGATTGATTGTGCTGGGGATTCGCTGCAACTGAACCAGATTTCATTGACCCAAGCCAACTCCGTTCTGCAGAAGATTCAGGGACATTTGGACCTGAACAACTTTGAAACGGGAACCGATGACGTGGTTTCCAAACTCAAATACCGTTTAAGTGGGCTAAGTCTGAGTGTACTTGGGGGCTATGAATCAAACGCTGGTATGAACGGTTGGCAGTTACCGGAGTTTAACAGTCAGATTGCCAAAATTACCGCGGATAAAAATAGCTTGTCCAAAGTGCTGTTGGCGGGCAGTTATAAAGCCGGACTGTTACTGTTGCCCACGGTTAAATTAACTACGATGGGTGGCGACATCACGGGATCTATCGGCTACAACTTTACCACCGGCGTTATGCCTGCATCAGAGCTCAAGATCACTGGGTTAGACCTGCTCCAAGTGACGCAAAATATGCAGCCCGATAATTTCCTGTTGGATGGTAAATTCTCCGGGCAGATCACCTTAGCCCGTGATCTCGGCAAAGACTTTCGCGGAAGCGTAAGTGTTGCCGCCGACGGCCCCGGCATATTGGAAATCAAGACACTTCCCGAGCTCCAGACCATGCTGATGAATCAATTTGGCAGCGATCTGACCAAATTAATTATGCAGGACCTGCGTCACTATCCATACGTTGCCGGTAGGGTCTTATTAACCAGCCAACCCACCGGCGCTGAGGTGACGGTTGATTTCACGCGGAAAGATTTTGCGGCATCAGAAAAGCGTGAAGTTAAGGTAAATTTGGATGGGCGTGATATGATTGTACGAGATCCGATCAATATCAAAGATTTGACGATCGGGATCAATACCAGTTTGGAGCAGCTCATGGCTTCGGCGACGGGTTTGAAATCCTGGTTCGATGCCATCAAGAACAATGTTAATGCTACGGAGACTCGGTCCAAGTAACTCGTGAGGTGATGTATGCGTACGATGATTTGCCTGTATGGTGTGGTATGCTCGGGCGTGTTACTGATTCTGACGGGATGCGATACCCGGCATACCGTGATCATTGAACCCAAACCTATTGAAGTAAATATCAATATCAGCGGGAAGTTGGAACTGGTGATTACCGATGCGCGTAAGAATCTGGACTACATCATGGGGGCCACCCCCAGCGTGCCCAGTTCACGCAGTGGCAGCGCCATCCCCGCACAATCAGATGCTAGTGCCATGGTCTTGCAGATGACCGTCGCCCCCGCCAGCCAACCCGCCACCGAGGATAAACAGGCCATTCTGGATGATCTGCGTGTGCGTTTCCCGAAAATCCGAGCTCTCCTCGACGCCAAATTAGTTGGCGAATCTCATACCGGACTTGTGGTGGCGCGGGACACGCTCCAGCCGGAGCAGATCGCACTGCTGGAAGCGGAAAATACTTCCCGACAAAAGCTTTATGAAATGGAAGCGTTGGAGAAAAAAGTCGGCACCGCAGATGTCGCATTGATCTATTACAAGGAACGGGTTGAGCGGGCCAAATCCGGTGATTGGATGGAACGCCTGAACCGTGTAACGGGCAAATGGGAATGGATCCAACTGCCATAGTATTTGTGGTCAGGACGGATCGTGCGGTAGGTGTGTTACAATCCAGGCAACGAGCGTTGCCGCCAACGCGGCCCGTGGGACTTCACCTACGCCCTGTTCATCAATGAGAAATGCTTTTGGTACGGCACCTTGCACATGGGCAAGTGTGTTGGCCACCATCAAGTCCGCCTGACTGGACAATCGACTGGCGGAGGCGACCTGGATCAAGTCCGCATCGGTCAGATCAACTTCCAGCTTAAACTTGATCAAAAGCCCGCAATAATGCCACCGCGCCCGGAACATATCTACGATTTTGGCGGTGGGTTTGCCGGCAATGGCAATGGCGGGATGAGTACTTTTAACTTTCCCCTGCTGCACATTGCGCACGGTCCATTGCTGCACTCCCGGTGCGTCCGGCAGTTCCCGTTGCTCCATTATTTCATAGACTCCGTCCGGCGTATAATCAGAAACGGCTGCGGACATAATAATGGCATGATATGACTGCTGGGCGTGTTCAGCGCAGAGCGTTTCCAGCTCATGGTGGGTGTGAAACAACGCGGCCTGCCCACCCGCCAGAGTGATTGCGTCCGCGTGGGCCGGTACGCTGGTCAATAGCGTAACAGACCCCACAGGCAACAATGCCTGAGCGATCTCAAAGCCCGTGCGCCCCGTGAAGATATTGCCCCAATCCCGGACCCGATCAATGGCCTCGCGCGTATTACCGGCGGTGACCAAAAATCGCGGGGACGACGGCATGGTTATTCCACCTCGGTGGCTTCGGGTTCATCATCTGCGGCGAGTTTTTCATCACCGGCCGCGGCTTCAGTCGGGAGTGCATCATCGCCTTCGATGATAGTCTCGTCATCGACTTCAGGCGGTTTGGGGTTGGTGCCCAATGTGGCCAGAATGGAACCGTCAAGGAAACCTTCCAGCTTGCGAGCCCGCACGGGATGCTGCAGTTTGCGAATGGCTTTGGCTTCGACTTGGCGGACGCGTTCACGGGTGACTTTGAAAATCCGGCCCACTTCTTCCAGCGTGTAGGTATACCCGTCGCCAATCCCGTAACGTAGCTTGATAAT
>JBIJDM010000112.1:0-8873 GCA_044344145.1 Phycisphaerae bacterium | reverse complement strand
TACTACCGTATGATACTATTATGCTATAACTTGTGTGGAACAACGAGGGCGTTGCCCTGGGCTATACAAATATTGCCCCGTTGGGGCAGAATCCCCAAAGCTTCCCGGAAATACCGGATGAGCCTTTATAGTGGTGCCGACGAGGCGTCGGCACCACTGAAATGCCCAAAGGGGTATTTAGGCACTCGGGGCTTTACCCCTGCGTCAATATTTGGGCGAATACCGCCACCGGAGCCGGCTGGCCGGTGAAGTGGGTGAATTGTCGAGCGGCCTGACGGACGAACATATCCACGCCGGTGATGGTTCGCAGCTTGGCCGCGCTGGCACGCTGCAGCAGCAGCGTCTGTACTGGGTTGTATACCGTATCCATGACCACCGTCTGCGGCGACCAATCGGCAAAGTCGTCAATCGGACTGGCGTCACACTTGGGATACATGCCGATGGGGGTGCAATTGATCACAATCTCACAGCACGTCTTGCACAGATTCTCCCACGGTGCGGCTACCGCTTTACCCGGCCCGGCACCAAACGCCTGCGCCAGCGCCGTAGCCCTTTCCAGCGTGCGGTTATAAATCACCACCGTCGCCCCCGCCGCCACCAATCCCGCCACCAGTGCCCGGGCCGCCCCGCCCGCGCCCAGCAAGGCCACGCGCTGCCCGGCCAGATCCGCGCGGCTTTGCCCCATACCCGCCGTCAGCGCATCCAAGGCCCCGTCCAAATCGGTATTATCTGCATGCAAACGCTCCGCCGCATCCCACCACAGGGTATTGACCGCGCCGATCTGCCGGGCCAGTGGGGCAATCTCAGCGCCGCTGCGCCGGGCAAACAGCAGGGCATTTTCTTTGTGCGGGATCGTGACGCTCAGTCCCCGTATCCCCACCACCGTCCGCAGACGCCGCACCAAGGCATCGAATTCGATGTAATCCGGCGCGATCGGTAGCGGCACATACACCCCCGGCAACCCCAGCTCACGCAATCCGGCATTATGGATCGCCGGACTCCGCGAATGGCCCACCGGCCAGCCAATCACGCCATACACCGGCCAGTCGGGCCGCTGCTGGTCATAACGATACATCTGGGCCAGTTCACTGACGGTCGGCTGTCCCGGGGCCGTGCCGCCGGTGGGCAGCGCGGCAAAGGTAAACGGCATCCCCGCCCGCGCGGCCAGCAGACGCGAAATCTGCCCCGGCGCATCCATGGCTATCAGCACCCGCCGGCCGGGACGCTGGGCGCCAAGCTCCAGCGCCAAGAGCCCATCTTCCAAACTCTCCGCCTGCCAGGCAATTTTGACGATATCCAAGCCCGCCTGTTCCATCTGCGTGATGCGTTCGTGCAAATCCGCCGGCCGGGTCTTGAAATCATGATAGGACAAGACGATTTTAATCCCGCGTGCGGTCCACGCCTGTACCTGCTGGCGTAGTGTGGCCTCCCGCTGATACGCCGCCCATTCCACATCAATATATTGCGCCCCGTCTGCTACCCCCGCGGCCAGCAGGGCCGTTAGCGCCGCAGCATCCCCGGCAAAGTGCCCGCCTTCCGCCCGACTGCGTACCGTGACCAGTATCGGCGGTGGGGGGGATGCCCCCGCGGCATGGATTTGGGCCATGGCGCTGCGCAACTGGTCCGCCGTGACCCGGTCCGCGCGCAATTCAATCAGTGTGGCGCCCGCCTGGACGGCCATCTGATATTGATTCAATAGTGCGGGTTCATCAACCCAAAGGGGAACACAGAGCATCGGTACCGTTTCTTGAAAGCGTTTCACCGGGCCGGCAGACCACCCACCGTCGGCAGGGCCAGCATAATGGCAATCGCGATCACATAAAGGGTCAAACCCAGAATCATCAACGCCATGCCGTTGCGATACGCCAGCGTCTTGCGGTCACGATAACTCAGGGCGGTGTGCAGCCATTCATTCAGATTCGCCCCGGGTTGCTGGGTCAGCCAGTGCAGCCCCAACACCCCCCAGACCACCACCACTGCCGCCAAGAGCACCAGACCCACCCCGGCAATAATGGCAATTTGCGCCCAGAGGTTGGTCCCGGCGATAATCCGGCCCGAAAATCCCGTCGTCGAGATGACAATCCCGCTCAGGGTCAGCAGGATTTGCGCCCGCGTGTGCAGCACGCCAATCTGCCGTTCCACCATGGTAAAGATCAAATCCGGGCGTTCCTGGGCAAATTCCCGAATCCGCGCAATCTCTTGTGCATGGTCCGAAGTATGGCCGGGAGTTGGGTTGGCTAAATTCATCCCATCAGTATAGAGCAGGGGTGGGGAAATTCGTAATTAGAATGTGTAATTTTCCGCCGTCAACCCCCTGCCTTGACCCGCCCCCCGACGGCAAGGTACTATCCTATTATTGCGTAAGTGCGTTTCTGATGGCACTTTACTACGCATGGTTCGCTTCTAACTGGATTTAGGACGGTGTTTGCATGTTGTATCGCGCACGCCTGTACGGTCGGTTCACCGGTGGTTTTATGTTCAGTCTGGCGATGATTGCCGTCCTGGCAATTATGCTCAGTGGCTCCAGTTGTGCCGCCCCCAATCCGCCGGTGCCCGCGCCGATTCCGCCCAATGCCTTTGCCCAGGAAATCAATCAACTGGTCCGGCAGCATCGTCTGGAAGCGCTGGCCAGTCTGACCCCGCCCGTCGAGGCCAAAGCCAACGAACATCGCATGGCCCAGTGGCGCACCGATTATCTCGCCAGCATGACCGCGTTCACCAAGCAGAAGACCGAACAATATAATAAGGCCGTCACCAAGGCCCAGGCCGCCAGCGAGAAGGGCAAGATCGAAGAAGCCCTCAGCTATACCGTCGGCGCCAGCATGATGACCAGTGATGCCGATGCCTACCGCGCCCTGCCGTGGGTGGTGGCCATCACCGAAAAGGCCAAAACTCAGGCCGCAGCGTATGAAAAAGCCGGCCAGTGGATTGAATCACTGCAATTGTATGGCGATCTGAATGCCCTCTACGAAGTCGCCGGTACGTTCAAGGCCGACTATCACCGGCTGTCCCGCCGCACCCGCTTGCTGGCCCAGTACACCCCCAAAACTTATTTTGACCTGCGCCGGGCCATGCTGCAAAAGCAGTTGGATGCGGCCGCTACCCAGCCGACCACCCAGTCTGCGGCTACCCAAAATTCCGCCGCGCAGATCGCCACCACCTTGCCCGATGCGGATCTGATCAATATGCCACGCTGGCAGGATAAGGTCGCGGGGATTGTGCCCGATCTGGGCTGGGATATTCTCGAACGCGCCCGCAATAACTGGGTCGAACAGGTGACCTATGAAGCCATGGCCAACTATGGTTTGGACATGGTCGGCCTGTTTCTGGATACCCCCGAAATGTGGAAAGAGTTCCCCGGGCTCAATGACGCCACCGCCCGCGCGAATTTTGCCGGCGTGCTTGCCACCCTGCGTGCCCAGATCAAAGACAACGGTCTGGCGGCCCGTGATCTGGAACGCCTGTATCGTGATCTGATCAAAGCCAGTACGGATACGGTGAAAATTCCCGAAGCCGTGCTGGTCAAAGAATTCACCGAAGGCGCCTTGGAAAAACTCGATCAATTCACCGCCGTGATCTGGCCCACCGACAAATCGGATTTTGAAAAAAATACCAAGGGCAGCTTTGGCGGTGTGGGCATTCAGATTTCCTCCGAGGACGGCCAGCTTAAGGTCATCAGCCCGCTCGAAGATACCCCCGCGTTCCGCGCTGGCATTCAGGCCGGTGATGTCATTGTCGGTATCAACGGCAAAACCGCCGTGGGCATGAACATAGACCAGGCCGTGCGCAACATCACCGGCGAACCCAACACCAAGGTGGTGCTGCAAATTCGCCGGCGCAGTTCCAAACAACCCTTGGATTTTGAACTCACCCGCGCGATTATCAAAGTCTCTTCGATCAAGGGCATCCAGCGCGATCCGCAGGATATCGCCAAGTGGAATTTCCTGATTGATCCCGAACAGAAGATTGGCTATATCCGCATCACCCAGTTCCAGGAAGACACCGCCGAACAATTACGCGCGGCGTTGAATACGCTTGAGGCCCAAGGCCTGCGCGGGCTGGTGGTGGACCTGCGGTTCAACCCGGGCGGTTATCTCAGCAGCGCCATCGAAATCTCCGATATGTTCCTCGATGAAGGCACGATCGTCTCCACCAAGGGCCGCACTCAGCGTCCCAACCGCTGGCCGGCCACGTCGGAACTCAAGGTTGCCAAGGAATTGCCCATGATGGTGCTGGTAAATCAGCACTCTGCCAGTGCGTCGGAAATTTTCTCCGGCGCCATGCGTGATCTGGGCCGGGCCACCATCGTGGGCCAGCGCAGTTTCGGCAAGGGCAGCGTCCAGAACATCAACCAGATCGGCTGGCGCGGCGAGGCGATTTTGAAGGTCACCACGTCCTACTACTACCTGCCCAACAATGAAAGCCTGCACCGCACCGAAGGCGCCAAGACCTGGGGCGTGGAGCCCGATGTGATTGTCGAAATGACCCCCGCGCAGACCGCCAGTCTGCTCAAGCAGCGGCGCGACAGCGAAATCATCGCCGCGCGCAATGCCACCCAGCCCGATGACGCCACCACCCAGCCGACCACCGGCCCGGCGGCCACGCAGGCTGCGGAAGAACCCGTGGTTGATGCCCAGTTGGAAACGGCCCTGATTCTGCTGCGTACGCACCTGTCCGGTGCGACTGTCCCCACCACCGCCTTGAAAGAGGAGGCCCCGCGATGACCCAACGCGAAATCGTTTGTCAGGTGATGAGTTTTGGTGCTGGGATCGTCGGCTTCGGCGCCGCGGGCTTTGCCGTGGTGAAATACCTTACCGCCCCTGAAACTACGTTGGATTGGATTTGTCTGGCCTCTGCGGCGCTGGTGGTGGGCACTGTAGCTTACTTCGTGGTCTGGGGCCACTTCCAGCGCGACCCCAAGGTGAACTGAGGGCGTTTAGCTTAAATCTCTTCGCCCCGTTCGATGGGCGTGCCGATTTCTTTGGGCGCCAGCAGCCCGCCGCTGAGAATAATCTTGATCCCCTGATCAATGCTCCAATCGGTCTCGCGTACCTGCGCGGCGGCCACGATTTGATAGAACCCGCTGGTGGGATTCGGCGTCAGCGGAATAAACACACTCAGCATAGTCTGCCCATTGTTGTGGTCATAAATGGTCCCGGTGACAAAACCCACCGCCCACATGCCCGGCTGGGGGAATTCAATCAGCACCACACGCTGAAAGCCCTGTCCCCCGCCCCCGCGGTTGAACATCGCCACCAATTGCTTCACGGTGCCATAGATAATGTTCACCACCGGCAGATTGCGCACCGTGGCTTCCAATACCTTCAGCACGCGCCGGCCGATGACGAACTGCATCAGCAGGCCGAAGCTGTACACCACCAGAAACGAAATCAGCAGCGCCACCACCGGTGTGGCCCAGTCCTGAAACGTCTTGAAGAACGGTTCCCATTGTTTGAGCTGTTCGGCATCCGCCACCACCCGCGCGGGGACAAACGCCCACGCCAGCAGGCGCGTCAGCAGTACCGCCAGCGGGCGCGAAAATTCTGTCGCCACGCCGTAGATGATTTTCAAAAAATACAGGGTGATGAGCAGCGGAATCAGGGCGATCAGGCCCGTCACCAGCATATTGCGCAGATGCCCCCAGACCCCAATGGGTGCGGGCGCGGCATTGTTTGGTTCCTGGCTCATAAGCGCGGACTCATTTTAGATGTAATACATTTGATTGCCGGGCGAGTTTTCCTGCACCTGCCGGGTCAGATCCGCCAGGGTGATGCTCTTGAGCACGCGTTGCAGGGATACGGTTAGCTGGGTGTGGATCAGCGAGACGCCGATTTCGCCGGGGGTATTGCCGGTGGCGGCCAGAGCTTCCGGCTCATCGGTCATGCGCCGGCCTTCCAGCCGCAGCACGATTTCCGACACGGGGACATCTTCGGGCGCATGTTGCAGACGATACCCGCCGGTGGCGCCGATTTTCGAGGTCAAAAACCGCGCCCGCGCCAGCGATGCGAGGATGGCTTCCAGGAACTTGGAGGGTATGCCTTCGCGCGCGGCGAGTTCCCGGGTTTGCAGGTAACCGCGGTTATAATTCTCGGCCAAACAGACCATGGCCCGAATGCCGTACTGTGTTCGCTTTGATAATTGCATAGGCTCAATTTTCCTGTACTTTTGGCCCATTATATAGGAATCCCCCAACCCCGACAAATACCATTCCTATATATATGCTTGGAGATTGCGTAACTATATATATTGTAATCGGTTACAAGCTAAACAGTGGGCATGCCCAGCCCCGGACTCCGGGCCAGAATATGGCTTTCCACGGGCTTGTTTTGCTGGATATGCTCGGTCAATATCTGATCAATCAGGGCTTCATTGACCGAGTGGTACCAGATCCCATCCGGCCACACCACCATGATCGGCCCCTGGGCACAAATCCGCAGACATTCGCAGCGCGTGCGGAACACCACCTCGGGCGCATTCATCAGCTTCAACTCCACAATCCGCCGCTTGAGATAGTTCCACAACTTGTCAGCATGCGTGGGATTGGGATAACACTCCGGCCCGGTGCAGATAAAAATATGCCGCGTCACGGCGGTAAGTTTATAAACTTCCGCCAGTTGCTGGGCCGTCAACGGTTGCTCGGGACGAATCATAACGACTCCAAAGACCAAAGGGTTCCTCGGTAGCCATTATATTATGGCGAAACGATATATTCTAATAAGGAATTAAGGATAAAGTATGCGGGAAAAGCCCCGCTCTACAGACTCCCGACACCATGACCAACTTGCGATTTATCAAATTCGTCGTTGGCTCTAGTAAATGTATCCCAAAATATTTTACCATCGGGATGATCGCCCAATTTTCGCAACGTCACAATGTCCGGAATCTGAATTATGCGGCGCTGATTTGGGTCTGCGTTCGCAGCCCATTCATACACGCGCCAACCAGTTTCTTCAACGGCGGATTTGATTAGTATGGTATAGCCCGTAATTGATTCCGTGTAGGGTAGAGGGTAGATATCCCCAGAATGAATGTATTTGGTTAAGGGACATTCACGCATCCATCCCATATAGACCCTGTCCATGAACCCTTTTAGTGGTTGTTTTAAATCCCGGACTGCAATAATATTTTCGCCCCGTTGTGTTTTCAATATCAGAACGATGCTGTAGTACGCATCTGAACTGGCAACTCGTGGGTTGTCAATTGTGATATTTGGCTCCTCCATCGCGATCCAGTGTGTTGATGGGGGGATTTGACATCGATTATTACTTGCTATTTCTGGTTCCTGCGTCTGCACAAATGCCACTATCGCCAGTGTCAACAGCATCAGGCAAGCTAGAACTACCAACCCAAATATGAGTTGCCTATTCTTCTTCATGATGTCACCATTTTACTGTGATATTGGGTGATCCGCTTAATCCGCGCCCTGCGCTGGCTGCATGGCGCCGATGATTTCTTGAATACTCTTGTGCCCTTTGCGCGCCAGATACGCCTGAATGCCGTCCGCGACTTTCAGTGGGATGGCGGGGTCCACAAACAGTGCCGTGCCTACGGCCAGACCCGTGGCGCCGGCCAGCAGGAATTCCACCCCGTCCTGCCAGGTCTGGATTCCGCCCATGCCGATGATGGGGATATTGTGCCGCCGGCCCACGGCATGATACACGCGGTGGACCAAATACACGGCGATGGGTTTGATGGCCGGGCCGGACAAGCCGCCGGTGCCGTTGGCCAGTACCGGGCGTTGCTTTTCGATATCAATCACCATCGCGGTAAAGGTATTCACCAGCGACAGACAGTCCGCGCCCGCATCCACTGCGGCTTTGGCCGTGGCGGTGATATCCGCGACATTGGGTGAGAGTTTGACAATCAGCGTCACACGCGGGGTCACCTTGCGCACCTTGGCGACCAACTGGTGCAGCGCCGCGGGATCGGTGCCGAAGTGCATGCCGTCTTTGACATTGGGGCAGCTTACGTTGAGTTCAATTCCCGACACACAGCCCGCTTCGCTGTCCAGCCGCTGGGCCACATCGGCATAATCCTGTTCGCACCAGCCGGGAACATTGACGATGATCGGGCACCCGAGCTTTTCCAGCACCGGCACCTTGTCGCGCAGGAAGGTATCCACCCCGATATTCGCCAGCCCGATGGCGTTGAGCATCCCCGCCCGCGTTTCCACGATCCGGTAGGACTCATTACCCTTGCGCGGGGTTTTGCTGATGGCTTTGGTGACAAAGGCCCCGAACTGGGACAGGTCCACAAAGTCGTTGTATTCGTTGGCATAGCCGCACGTCCCCGACGCGGTCATCAGAGGGTTGCGCAGGGCCATCTTGCCGATGTTGACTGCGAGGCTGGGAGCAACGGTGGAGGTAGTGGTAGTCATGCCCCATATAGTAAGGTTTGCCCCCCATGGAGAGCAAATGCCAGCGCCAGGGCAAGGCCTAGGGTTTGATTTCCACCGGCGTGCCCACCGGCACCGCCGCGAAGATTTCCTCGATATCATGATTATCCACCGCCACACAGCCCAGCGTCCCGGTCCGGTCGTTGCGTTCGCCGTGGATGAAGATCTCGCCTCCCAGTGCGGTATACCAGACTTCTTTTTGCACCGCCGGGTCGGACCAATCACGGTTCGTCAGATGCCGGGCAATGCGGTCGTATTCCGCCTGCGTGATCAGTCCCGCCTCCAAACCGCGTTGGATATCGGCAGAATTGGGATAATTCAGCCCCAGGGACAGATGAAATTTGCTGTTGGGGTTTTTGTAGACGATCTGGAACTGCCCCTCGGGCGTGCGGCGGTCGCCCTCGACAGTTTTATTCCCCTGCCCGCGCCCGGCAATGCACGCATAAGTCCGAATCAGCGCGGCCCCATCATATATATG
>JBIJDM010000111.1:0-8901 GCA_044344145.1 Phycisphaerae bacterium | reverse complement strand
CGGGCGAGACGGCGGTGGTGACGGGCCGGTGGAGCGCGGAAGAACAGGCTGCGGTGGAGGGGTTATTGAGCGCGGTGGGCTTGCCGATACGGAAGGCGGGGCTGGATATCCCGGCGGTGTTGGCGGCGATGGGGACGGATAAGAAGGTGCAGGCGGGGAAATTGAGGTTTATTCTGCCGGACCGAATTGGGCATGCGAGTGTGGTGAGTGATGTGCCGGCGGCGGCGGTGGAGGCGGGATTGAGGCGGTTGGCGAAAGAATAAGGGCAGCCGGTATTGCCGGTGAGCATTGAGTATATCGTGCTCATACAGAGCACCCGGGATGGGCTGAATCGTCACCCAGGGCGATGCCCTGGGCTATATAAATACCGCCCCTTTGGGGCGAAGAGCCGTCCAATGGGGCGAGAAGCTGTCCCATTGGGGCGAAGAACCGTCCCATTGGGGCCGGTTCCCCGGAAATACCGGAGGAACCAAAGTTTTTAGGTGATTTTTGACTTACTTTGTGAAAAATAGTACAATGTCGGTACTGATTAGGAGTAGGAATGTCGGACGATGTGCCTACGCCTGAAAAAGATGGGCCGAAGAGCAAGCCCAGTGCCTTGACGAATTTGGCCCAGCGTTCGGCGGGATTGCCGACGGAGGCGGGGCCGAAGGAGGAAAAGGCGGAGCCCAGCCCGTGGCAGCATGTGGGGCTGGGGTTTCAGATTGCCGGGACGACGTTGGTGATGGGATTGATTGGATGGGAGATGGATCGGCTGTGGGCGACGGGCCCATGGTGTATGTTTGGCCTGGGGATGGCGGGCGCGGTGGGCAGTATTTATCTGCTCATCAAAGAAGCTTTGCGATTGGGAAAATGATGGCGCTGTGCGGCAAAACCTGGTGGTCGTATTTATGGCCGTCGTGGGCGTTGCTGGTGGTGGTGGCGTTGGTGGGGGGAATGGTGTTGCCGTGGTTGGGAGTGAGGGCGAATTGGCCGGTGATCGGGCTGACGCTGGTGGTGAGTGCGGTGGCGGCGGTGGCGGCGCTGGTGCCGCTGTTATGGGTGATGAAGGTGAATCCGGCGGTGGCCCCGATGGTAGCGCTGGCGGGGACGGCGATTAGGCTGGTGTTTGCGTGTGTGGGGGGCGGAATTGGCTGGCTGTTAAATATGGATGTGGTGGCACTGGTGATGTGGTTGCTGGTGCTGTTTTTGGTGTTGTTAATTTCGGAGGCCGGGACGGCGATTTGCCTTTTTCGCCGGGAGCGTGCCTAGTATTGTGCCTAATCTTTCGGGTTAGGGTTGACGGGACGGGTAAAAGGCGGTCTATTACCCGCCTTTCCCCGCCTTAAATGGGGCGGGACGCGGGTGATGTTGTGACCCGGATGGAAGCGGAAGAGTGTGCGGATGTTATGAGGTGACGCGTGGCGTTGCCTTTGGGATTGATAACGGAAACGGTGATCATGGTAGCGTTGCTGACGAATTTGTTGCCGGGTATGCCGCTGGCGAGTGCCACGGGCGGGGCTACGGATGGCTTGGTGGAAAAGGCGATGCCGCACCATGTGCTGCATGATGGCGCGCCGCTGATTGATCTGGGGAATCATGGGTTTTGGAAGCTGTTCGGGGAAGATGGGAAGATTTACTTTACCAGTCACATGGCGATTTTGCTGCTCACGGGGCTGATTATGATCGTGCTGTTCCCGCTGATGGCGCGGGCGCTGAAGCGGGATCCGGTGCCGCATGGGACGACGAATTTGTTCGAGGCGATTTTGTCATTTCTGCGGACGGAAGTGATCCGGCCGATTCTGGGTGTGCATACTGATCGCTTTCTGCCGTTTTTGTGGACGCTGTTTTTCTTTATTCTGTTTGCCAATGTGCTGGGGTTGGTGCCGATCGCCGAGGTGATCAAGCTGACGTACAAGCTGTTTGGCTGGCAGAATCCGCCGTATATCGGTGGGGCGGCGACGGGGAATGTGATGGTGACCGGGGCGCTGGCGCTGATTACGTTCTTCTTCATTCACATCGCGGGGATTATCCAACAGATTCGCATTCAGATGGACCCGAGCCAGGACCCGCATCATCATGGGCATGATGCGCATCATGGGCATGGGCACGCGGCGGGGAAGGCCCTGCCGGTGGCGGCGGTGGCGGGATTTATCATGTACTGGAAGAACTTTGTGCCGGCGGTGCCGCTGGCGCTGTGGCCGCTGATGTTTGTGGTGGAGTTGCTGGGGGCGCTGATCAAGCCGTTTGCGCTGATGATGCGTTTGTTTGCGAATATGTTCGCGGGCAAGCTGGTGATTATTGTTTTGACGGCGCTGGTGTTCATTGCGTATGAGGGGTTGGGGCAGTGGGGGGCGTATGGGGTGAGTGTGCCGGTGGTGGTGGCGAATACGGCGCTGACGTTATTGAAGATTTTTGTCTGCTTCCTGCAGGCGTACATTTTTATGTTCCTGACGACGTTATTTTTGGGTTCGGCGGTGGCGCCGGAGCACTGAGTCAGGGACGCAGAACATGGCTTGGCAGCCGACGCCAATGCCGCTTTTTTTTTCAAGATCGGCGAAACTTTTATTGGGCGGGTCGCTGTGCGAGTTGACCCGCTCGCTTTACGGAGGTACTTATGCTCGCAGAAATTGCAGTCAGTGGCGTCGGAGTGGCCGGTCTTATGATCGGTCTGGGTCTAATCATCATGGGCGCGGCCAAGGGCATCGCTCATATCGGCGCGAATGCGGTGGAATCCATCGCGCGGCAGCCGGAAGCCAAGGCTAGCATTGGCACCAACATGATCATCGCCGCGGCGCTGATCGAAGGCGTGACGCTGATCGCGCTGGTCGTTGGCATGCTGGTTCTCATCATGAACAAGGTCTAAGTCAAAATTCGCCGGCGGGGCGCCCGGAGGCGCCCCGCGGGTGTTTTTGAGTTGGCGCAAGGGCAGTCAAGCAGGACGATGGCATGCATATGAGCAAACACACGAAAATAGTGGTGATGGCACTGGCGCTGGGGCTGGGGGCGGGGATGGTGATGGCGCAGACGCTGCCGGCGGGGGCGCATGAAGTGGCGACCACGGCGGTGGCGACGGTGGGCGAGGCGGTTCATGCCGGGGCGGAAGCTACCGGTACGGCTGCGGAACACGCCACGGACGTAGCCGGGGAACATGCCGCGACGGCAGGCGAACATGCTGCGGCCGGCGCGCATGGCCAGCGGGATTTGGTGTCGCAGTTTATTGATGTGGGCACGGCCGTCGTGACGGCGGTGGTGTTTTTGACGGTGTTGCTGGTGCTGCGGTTTACGGCGTGGAAGCCCATTGGGGCGGCGCTGAAGCATCGCGAAGATTCGATCCGCGACAGTCTGGCCGCGGCGCAGGCGGCGCGGGAGCAGGCGCTGGAGACCGGGAAGGAACTGGAAGCGAAAATTGCCGAGGCGCAGAAAGCGGCCGGCGAGGAAATCCGGCGGGCGCGGGAAGATGCCCAGCGGCTGGCGGACAATATCCGCAAGACGGCGGAAGCGGAAGCCAATGCTTTGCGCGACCGGACGGTGAAGGAAATTGACGCCGCGCGGGTGCAGGCGATCTCGGATGTGAATGCCCATGCGGCCGATCTGGCGCTGAGCATTGCCCGCAAGATTCTGCAGCGGCAGGTGACGGCGGAAGATCATCAGAAGCTGGTGCAGGAATCGCTGGCGGAACTGGCGAAGCGTAACTAAGAGAGCCGGATACAAATTTTATGGCCTATATAACCGTACAAAGTGAAACCGTCGGACGGGTGTATGCCCAGTCGCTGATCAATCTGGCGACGCGGCAGGATGCACTTGGGGCGCTGGCGGCGGATGTGCAGACGCTGCAGGCGGTGCTGAGTCAGTCGCCGCAGTTGCAGATGCTGGCGCAGAGTGCGTCGGTGAGTCCGGAGCAGAAGTTTGCGGTGTTGGAGAAAGCCCTGACGGGGCATGTTCACCCGCTGACGATGTTCGTGCTGCGCAGCATGACCAAGCGCGACCGGCTGGCGTATCTGGACGGGTTTGTGTTTGCGCTGGACAAGCTGCTGAAGAAGCTGGGCGGGATTATTGATGTGATTATCGAATCGGCGATCGCGCTGGACGAATCGGTGCAGGAGCGGATTGTCGCGGGGATTGCGAAAGCGACGGGCAAAGTTCCCGCGCTGAAGTGTCATGTAGTGCCCGGTTTGCTGGGCGGGCTGCGGATTCAGATTGATGATGTGCTGATGGATGCCACGGTGGCGAGCCATCTGGCGCAGTTGCGCAAGATGCTGGTGAATGAAGTGGATCAGAAGTTGCGGGCCCGTAGCGCCGCACTGGTTTAAGCGGAAAACGTTTTTTACGATGCGTTCGTACATGAGGTTGCATACTGATGAAGATCAAGGTTGACGAAATTACGTCGGTGATTGAACAGGAAATCGCCGGGTTCCAGAACCGCATGGATGTGGCCCAGGTGGGCCGCGTGATCGAGGTCGGCGACGGCATTGCCCGGATTTACGGGCTGCGCGGCGCCATGGCGGGCGAAATGTTGGAATTCCCCAACGGGGTCTTCGGCCAGGTGTTCAATCTGGAAGAAGAGACCGTCGGCGCGGTCATCATGAACCACTACCTGAGCATCAAAGAAGGCGATCTGGTCAAGTGCACGGGCGAACTGCTGAGTGTGCCGGTGGGCGATGCGCTGCTGGGCCGCGTGGTGGATCCGCTGGGGCAGCCGTTGGACGGCGGGCCGGCGATTCAGACGACCGAACGGCGCAAGGTGGATGTGATTGCCCCGGGCATCGCGGACCGGCAGCCGGTCAAACAGCCGTTGCAGACGGGGGTCAAGGCGATTGACGCGATGATTCCGATCGGGCGCGGGCAGCGCGAACTGATCATCGGCGACCGCAAGACCGGCAAGACGGCTATCGCGTTGGATGCGATCATCAACCAGAAGAAATATTGGGGCACGCCGGATGCGGTGATTTGTATTTATGTGGCCATCGGGCAGAAGGAATCCACCGTGGCGGGCGTGGTGGATACGCTGCGGCAGAACGGGGCGATGGATTATACGATCGTGGTGACGGCGTCGGCTTCCGACCCGGCGCCGCTACAGTACATCGCGCCGTACGCGGGTTGTGCGATGGGCGAACATTTCATGTGGCAGGGCAAGCATGTCCTGTGCATCTATGACGATTTGACCAAGCAGGCGCAGGCGTACCGGCAGTTGTCGCTGCTCTTGCGGCGTCCGCCCGGCCGCGAGGCGTATCCCGGCGACGTGTTCTATCTGCACAGCCGGTTGCTGGAACGTGCGTGTAAACTTTCGGATGAAAACGGCGGCGGTTCGCTGACAGCACTGCCGGTAATTGAAACGCAGGAAGGCGAAGTTTCGGCGTATATTCCCACGAACGTGATTTCGATCACGGACGGGCAGATTTATCTGGAGCCGGATCTGTTCTTCTCGGGCATCCGGCCCGCGATCAACGTGGGTATTTCGGTGAGTCGCGTGGGTGGTTCGGCGCAGGTCAAGGCGATGAAGAACAAGAAGGTCGCCGCGTCGCTGCGGTTGGACTTGGCTTCGTACCGCGAACTGGAAGCGTTTGCGCAGTTGGGTACCGATGTGGATGCGGGCACGCGGCGCAAGCTGGATCGCGGGGCACGCATGGTGAAACTGCTGACGCAGTTGCAGTATGAGCCGATGGATACCATTGACCAGATTATGGTGATTTATGCCGGGGCGCAGGGCATGCTGGACAAAGTGCCGGTGGCCGATGTGCTGACCTGGGAGAAGCAGTTCCTGGAATTCACGCGGACATCGACGGTGAAGCTGCGCGAGGATTTGAACGCGAAGAAGGAACTGACTCCGGATATCGAAGCCGCTTTGGTGGAGGCGATCACCCGCTTCAACGCCACCAGCGCCCTGGTAGCCAAGTAATCTCTAACGAGGAACGACCCCGGCCATGGCCAACGCAAGAGCCATTCAAAAACGCCGTAAGGCAGTGCAGAATACCCGCAAAATCACCAACGTGATGGGTATGATTGCCGCGTCACGCTACCAGCGGGCGTACCGCCGCGCGATGGGCACGAAGCCCTATGTGCGGAAGCTCAATGGGATGATTGCCGCGGTGCGGCAGTCGCTGCAGGCCAGCGGGACGCAGATCAGCCATCCGCTGATTGCTGCGCCCAGTGCGCAGGCCAAACGGACGGCAGTGCTGGTGCTGACCAGCACGCGCGGGCTGTGCGGCGGTTACAACGGGAATATTCTGCGGCTGGCGATGAATACCGTGCGGGAACTGGAAGCGGCCGGACAACAGGTGGATCTGCATGTGGCGGGGCGCAAGGGCGTGGCCTATATGCGGTTCATCAACCGCACGCTGGCGGGCAGTTATCTGGCTCTGGGCGATCAGCCGCGTTATGCCGAGATTGACCCCATTGCCCAGCAGTTTATTGACGCGTACAGCCGCGGCGAAATTGCCGGGGTGAAGATTATTTATATGCGGTTTGTTTCCGCCGCGCGGCAGGTGCCGTATGTGCTGGATCTGCTGCCGCTGGGGCAGGAGGCGACCGGGGATGACGCCCAGACCGCCACGACGGCGGGGCTGGATGCGGACTTTGATTTTTCGCCCGCACCGGCGGAGCTGCTGAATGAGCTGCTGCCCAAGGCGGTGAAGGTGACTTTGTTCCAGTGCTTTATCGAATCGGTGGTTTCGGAGCAGTTGGCCCGGCGGGTGGCCATGAAGGCCGCCACGGACAATGCCGATGTGATTGTGAAACAATTGACCCAATTGTATAACCGCGTACGCCAAGCCAGCATCACGTCGCAATTAAGCGAACTGATGGGCGGCGTAGAAGCGATGAAATAAGTGTTTGACGCGTACCGCGTATTCTTTGCCTGTTTTGACGGAGTTTGAGCTATGCCGGCCCAAGGTGTGATTAGCCAAGTTATCGGTTCGACCTTTGATGCGGAGTTCCCCGAAGACCAACTCCCCGCAATCTATAACGCCATCACCATTGACCACGCGTTGGCCGAGGGTGGGGTGGAATTGCACCTGACCGGCGAAGTGCAGCAGCACCTCGGCGGGGGCAAGGTGCGGGCGATCGCGCTGGGTTCCACGGATGGTCTGGCGCGGGGTATGCCCGTGGTGGATACCGGCGCAGCGGTGAGTGTGCCGGTGGGCGAAGAGACGCTGGGCCGCGTGTTCAACATGCTGGGCAAGCCCATTGATAAGAAGGGGCCGGTAAAGGCCGGGGCCATGCGGGCGATTCACCAGTCCCCGCCGGAGTTCAAGAATCTGGAGCCCAAGACCAAGATTTTCGAAACGGGTATCAAGGTTATTGACCTGCTGGCGCCGTATGTGCGCGGCGGTAAGACCGGTCTGTTCGGCGGGGCGGGCGTGGGCAAGACGGTTATCATTCAGGAACTGATCGCGCGGTTGGCGCGGTTCCATAGCGGTTTTTCGTGCTTTGCCGGCGTGGGCGAACGTACCCGCGAAGGTAATGACTTGTGGCTGGAAATGCAGGAAGCCAAGATCGGCGATACCGGCAAACGGGTTATCGACCAGACCGTCATGGTGTTCGGCCAGATGAACGAGCCCCCCGGTTCGCGTCTGCGCGTGGCACTGACAGCGCTGACCATGGCGGAACATTTCCGCGATACCACCGGGGCGGACGTGCTGCTGTTCATTGATAATATTTTCCGGTTCACGCAGGCCGGTTCGGAAGTGTCGGCGCTGTTGGGCCGCATGCCCAGCGCGGTAGGTTACCAGCCCACGTTGGGCACGGAAATGGGTGAATTGCAGGAACGCATCACCTCGACGACTTCAGGCGCGATTACCTCGGTGCAGGCCATTTACGTGCCTGCCGACGACTTGACCGACCCGGCGCCGGCGACGGCGTTCACCCACTTGGATGCCTTCACGGTGTTGAGCCGTTCGATTGCGGAAAAGGGGATATACCCGGCAGTGGATCCGCTGGCGAGTTCCAGCCGCATCATGGACCCGAACTATGTCGGTAAGGAACACTATGAAGTGGCCCAGTCGGTGAAGCTGACGATTCAGCGGTACAAAGATTTGCAGGACATCATCGCCATTCTGGGTGTGGATGAACTGTCGGAAGATGACAAGCTGGTGGTGGCCCGGGCGCGTAAGCTGGAACGGTTCTTCAGTCAGCCGTTCTACGTGGCGGAAGTCTTCACGGGCAAGGCCGGTTCCAACGTCAGTCTGGCGGAGACGATTCGTTCGTGTAAGGAAATCGTCGCGGGCAAGTGGGATCACCTGCCGGAAGATGCGTTCCTGTATGTGGGCACGGTTGAGGAAGCGGCGGCGAAGGCGGAAGCGAACAAGTAAGAATTTGGCATTAGTTTTGGATTACATGCAGGCAACCGCGGGGCTGCCTGTATTTTTGGGGGGCCGCAGCCCCAATGTGACGTTCGTTGTTGATGCGTTTGGAATATGCGTTGGGGTATGGAATGTGGCGGTGGCGCCCCGTTGGGGCTGAGTCATGGCCCTTACAGGGCTGAATATTGTAAGGACCGAGGATTTTGGCGCGGCCCGTTATCCATGGGCTGCCGCCCATGGCTCTACACCGGACGCCCCGTCGGCATTCGGCCCATCGGGCCGACTCCGGGGACAAAGTTGGACGCAGCTATAACCCTTGGCGCCATGGTGGCAAGCGTGGTCCCTTCGGGACCAATGCCGACGGGGCGTCGGCACCACTTGGGGACGGGGGAAATCATGGGCAGAGCAAAACCATGCAAATAAAACGGGGCGGGTATAGCGGTTGCCACAAGTAATCAACGGATCGCGGCGGTGGTTTGGTTATCTTCCGTGCGTGCGATCAGCCAGTTCAGGGCTTGATCGAGTCGGGCCAGTAGTTGCTCATGATTCTTGGCGATAAAATCGGTGAACCATTCCGCTTTCATAATCAGCCCAAGTCGTTCGATGGGATTAAAGTCCGGCG
>JBIJDM010000110.1:0-9020 GCA_044344145.1 Phycisphaerae bacterium | reverse complement strand
GCGCTGCCGGCAGACTTCAATCGGCGCATCCACGAAGACTTCGATAAAATCGCCGGGGGCCAGGCTCTCCCGCACCGCCTGACGGTCGGCCCGGTAAGGACTGATAAAGCAGCAAATCACCAGCAGGCCCGCGTCGGCCATTAATTTGGCCACCGCGCCCACCCGGCGGATATTCTCCTGCCGGTCGGCGGGGGAAAACCCCAAATTGGCACACAAGCCATGCCGCACATTGTCGCCATCCAGCACATATGCCAGATGCCCCCAGGCAATCAACTGCTGTTCCAACGCCATCGCCACGGTGGATTTACCACAGCCCGAAAACCCGGTCAGCCATAAGACCGTCCCGCGGGTCCGCGATAGGGCGGAACGCTGGGCGGGGGTAACCTGACTGCTGTGCCAAACGATATTGGGTGAGGCCATTTCAATTCCTACTAAATATGTATGTATTATAACGCGTAAGTTCCGCCGGTCAATTCCCGCCTGCGAGGCCCTGAAAATCACCGTAATGTAAAAATTATGCCCCGTTCGGGGCTTGTAAACTGACCTTGGCTGATGTAATCTTTGGGTATTGCAACTCCTAACTGTTCGGAGATATCTATGGCCAAGATGTTTTACTCGGTTGAAGAGACTGTCCAACGCCTCAACTGCTCTCAGGACGACCTGAAGAAGTTCGTGGCTGAGAATAAGCTCCGCGAATTCCGCGATGGTACCAAGGTCATGTTCAAAGTTGATCAGGTGGACCGTTTCGCGGGCGGTAGCGGTACCGATGTGACCCAATCCGGTTCGGGCTTGATTGATCTCGCCCCCGGCGAACCCAGTCCGGTTATGCCGGCCATCGGCCTGTCGGATAGCGGCACGATGCCCGCCATCCAACAGCCCAGCACCGCAGCGCCGGGCAAGATCAGCATTTTTGACGCCACCGAAATCAAGACCGCCGATGCCGGGGCGCAAACCCAGATTTCCCGGGCGATTTCCGAAGACCCGCTCTCGGCGGATGTCGTCGGTTCCGGTTCCGGTCTGTTGGACCTGACCCGCGAACGTGATGAGACCAGCTTGGGCGCCGAATTGCTCGACGAAATTTATCCCGGCACCAAGAAGGCTTCCGATGGCGGTGGCGGTTCGGGTTCGGGTATCTTCGAAAATATCACCACCAGCGCCGCGATGGCGTCCTCGACCACCAGCATGGGCAGTACCATTCCGGTGCCGTCCGCAGGCGAGACCATCGTCACCTCCACGCCGATTTATGTTGAGCTTTCCGAATCTCCCGATCCCTTGGCGGGTGCGTTCGGGGCCATGGCTCTGGCCACCACGCTGATTTTGCTCGTGGCCTTCATGGCCGTGTTTGGCATGATGCAGGACGCCATTCCGGAATGGATGAAGAGCCTTTCGGTCGGCGGCAGTAACCTCATCATCGCCATCGTCGTGATGGCTGTGGTCACCATTCTGTTTACCGCAGTCGGCTTCTTTGTGGGCAAGGCGACCGCCAAGGCTTAAGCCGTAACCTCTGAACTAAACAACATAAAACCCCCGGTCAGTTGGCCGGGGGTTTTTCGTTGGCTGTATTTTGCGCTACGCGTTTACTTATTGTAGTAATCACGGATCACATCGCGATACTTGGTGGGAATCTGCTGGCGGTCCAGCCATTCGTCGGCCTGCTTGCGTGCGGCGGGTAACTGCGAATCATAATCCACCAACTGCGATTCGCTCTTGTCCGCACTGCCACGTACTTCCACATTACCGGCCGATTTCCCCTGTCCTAATTCCAGCTTGGTCCGTTCCGTGCTGCCTTTGCTCTCAATGGGATTGGCCCCATAGAGATTCACGAACTTGCTCTCTTTGCCAATCGTCGAATCCTGATTTTTACCACCGGGACCACTGGGGGCTTTGAGATTGGTCGAGCCGCCACCGCCTTCTTTGCCATCACCTTCCGGGCCACCGCCTTGGGCCATCTGTCCCTGGCCACCTTCATTGCCCTGCTGGCCCTGGCCATTTTGACCTTGCGCCTGCTGACCTTGATTACCTTGGTTACCCTGTTGTCCTTGGTTACCCTGTTGTCCTTGGTTACCCTGTTGTCCTTGGTTACCTTGTTGACCTTGCTGCCCCTGATTACCCTGATTTCCCTGCTGCCCCTGATTCCCTTGTTGTCCCTGATTCCCTTGTTGGCCCATCGCCATCTGTTCCGCGCCCGACATTCCACCCAGCGATTGCGCCGCCGCGTCGGCCGCACCGATGGCTTCCTGCAATTGCTCCTGACTCATCCCGCCCTGCGCCATCTGCTGGCCCATCTGATTGCCCGCTTGTTCCAAGGCCGACTCCGCCCCCTTGCTATCGCCTTGCCGGACCGCGTCGGCGGCATTCTTCAGGGACTCGCTGGCCCCTTGATTCCCGCTCTGCGCGGCGGCCTGACTGGCCTTATCCAATTGCGCCGCCATCTGCTCGCGCTGGGCTGGCGTCATCGCACCGGCCTGCCCGGCCATGGCTTCCGCAGCCTTTTGCATATCTTTTTGCGCCTGGGCCTGGGCCATCTGCTGGCCGGCGGCATCCTGACCTTTACCACTCAGGGCATCGCGCAGCTTTTCTGCCGCCTGTGCCAGTGCGGCCGTGCTGGCATTCTGTTCCAAGGCCTTGGTCATATCATCGGCGGCCTGCTGCTTGTCCAATTCTTTTTGTAGTTGCTGCCGGGCTTCCGCCACCCGCGCCAGCGCTTCAAGATTGGACTGCTCGCCCTTCTGCAATTCGGTGACGGCATTTTTCAATGCCTGCAGTTTATCCCCCGCCTGCGTGGTGGCCTGTTGCTGCAATTGTTTTTCCAGCGCGTCAAGTTTCGCCGCCAACTGCTGGCCGGTCTGTACCACCACGGGATTCACCCGACGGGCAGACGCCTCTACTGCGGGCAGGGGATCCAAGATCAAAACCCCCGCCACCAGCAATACCAGCAGCGCCGCGGCCACCCCTTGGGCACGCTCAAAACGCCAGAACTGCATCCGTTTGGCCACCCCCGGCGTGAAGGCCGCATGGGCCTGTTGCCACAGGGTTTCCAGCAATACCTGCGTGGTGCCATCAGTGCTTTGTTCATTCCGCATTTCCCACGCCGTGGCCACCTGCTCGCGCAGGGCCAATTGCTGATCCACCATAATCGCCAGTTGGGCCACGGTCGGCACGCGCACGCGGGCCACTTCCCACGCCAGCGCCAGCAGCAGGGATGCACCCGCCAGATAAGCCAACGTCGCCTGCGGCGCGTAGCCACTGAGAATCAAACCCGCCCAACCCAGCGAACCCAACACCAACGCGATGAGCAGCGTGCGCACCCATGGGGAAATATACCCCCAACGCACCACCCGTTTTTGTATCACCGATACGATCAGCCCCAGCACCAGCACCGCGCCCACAGGGCCATAAACCGCACCCCAGGACCAGCTCACCGCGGCCGTCAGCAACCACCGCCCCAAGACCAACGGCAGCAATCCCGCCAGCGCCAACACCACCCCGCGCAACAGCGCCTGGGTGTAATAAGCCCGGGCACAACGCGCCTGCAAGTCGGTTAACTGCTGGCCCAGAAACGCCTGCCCGGTTGCGGTCATATTGGCTGTGGTTGTCATCGTCGTATCCATATCCTATATGCTTACGTTGCCACTGTGGCTTCATTGTAGCAATAGACGCCGCAAACCCCCAGAATGTTCCCACGAAAATGCGTTAGTTCTGATCGCGCTGGATGCGTTCCAGACGTTCCTGCACGTCCCGCTCGATTTTGCCACACACCAGATGACACATCTCAAAAATCATCGGTTCACAAATAAAGTAAATCGCCTGCGTCCCCTCCCGCCGGCGGTCCACCAGATGCCGTTCGTGCAAAATCCCCAATTGTTTGGACACATTGGCCTGTTTCAGGTCCAACGCGGTGACAATATCCCCCACACACAACGGTCCTTGCTTCAAAAGCTGTAAAATCCGCAACCGTGTGGGATCACTCATCACTGAGAATACCCCCGCCACGTCCTCAATCATCTGCCGGGGCATGGTATGGGCCACCGGTGATTCATTGCGGGATGGGCTATTTTTCGCATTTGCCATCGTGAGACTCCTAATTTCGCTTGACTATATTACCGTATGGCGATATAGTTATATCAGAAGATTACTTCATAGGAGCATAGCAGATGCAAACCCATTCTTCCAGTCAGATATCCCCAGCCATTAATCCATCTGGTATTTATCTTCGCCCAATTGCGAATCTATGGTAATCTAGGGATTAATTACTCCGATTTTTCGCCCTTTCGTGAGGTGACTCATGGCGCAACGTGTTACCCAAATCTTCAAACTGCTGCGTTGGTCGCTGGTTACATTGGTGTTTATCGGGATTATGGCTGGCCTGCTGCTCTGGCTGACGGGTTATTTTGCCCCCAAAGTCGCCCCCGGCACACATACTACCACCACGAACACCCCCGCCATTCCCGCCAACTGGACACGCGTGCCCGTCGAAGAACTCATCCTGCCCCGCATCGAGCCCGTGGTCGGGACGATCAAAGCCGTCCACGAGGTGAACATCGCCGCACGCATCATGGCCCGGGTCATGGAAATCAATCTCAAGGCGGGACAAGCGGTACAAGCCGACCAAGTTCTGGTCCGGCTTGATGACCGCGATTTACAGTCACGGATCAATCAGGCCAACGCCACCCTCGCAGCGGTCGTGGCTCAACGTGATGATGCTGAAATCCAACTCACCCGCATCCGCAATCTGATCGCCCAAAAAGTCGCCACCCAATTTGAATTGGACAAAGCCACCGTGGCCCACACCAGCGCCCTGGCCGAAGTGGCCCGTATCCAGCAAATGGTGGCGGAAACCAAAATTATGCTCGATCACAGCCTCATCAAGGCGCCCCTCACCGGCACCGTGGTGGATAAAAAAGTGGAAGTCGGCGATATGGTCACCCCCGGCCAGATTCTGCTGACGCTCTATGACCCCACCCGGATGCAAATGGTCGCCAGTGTGCGCGAGGGCCTGATCGGCCAATTGCAGATCGGCCAGCAACTGGGCGTCAAAATTGACGCCTTCGGCGATAAACTTTGCTCCGGCACCATCAGCGAAATCGTCCCGCTGGCCGATCCTGCCAGCCGCAGTTTTCAGGTTAAAGTCACCGGTCCCTGCCCGGCGGGATTGTTTGCCGGCACCTTTGGGCGGTTGCAAGTCCCGCTGGAAACCGAGCGTCTGCTGGTCATCCCCGCCCGCGCCATTCAACGCGTGGGCCAGTTGGAGATGGTCTATGTAGCGGTGAAAAATCCGGGTGAACGCAGCCTGCCGGAATACGTGCCCACGACCCGCAGCATCCTCACCGGCCGCAGTCTGCCCGGCGACAAAATCGAAATCCTCAGTGGCCTGACTTTGGGCGAAGTTATTTTCACCCCACCGGCCCCATAATTCGGGAGCGTCACCATGTCCACACCTTCTGCCCCCCCGCCGGAACCCGCCGGCCACCATATCACCGACAAGATTGTGCGCGTCTTCCTGCAATCCAATCTATCGGTGATACTGATTCTGCTGGCCTCCTTGGTGGGACTCGCCGCGCTGGTGATGACCCCGCGCGAGGAAGACCCGCAAATTGTCGTGCCCATGGCTGATATCATGGTCAGCGTGCCCGGCCGTAGCGCCACGGAAGTCGAACAACTTGTCACCACCCCGCTGGAACGGGTGCTCTACCAGATTGACGGCGTGGAGCATGTATACTCCACCAGCCGGGCGGAACAGGCGCTCGTGATTGTGCGCTTTCATGTCGGCCAGGACCGCGAACGCAGTCTGGTCAAAATCTTCAAGAAGCTGGACGAAAATCAGGATCTGATCCCCGCCGGGGTGGCGCGGTGGATCGTCAAGCCAGTGGAAATCGACGATGTGCCGGTGGTCACGTTTACCCTGCGCGGCGGGAGTGATCCGCTGGCCCAGCGCCGCGTGGCCGAAGAACTCGCCGCACGGCTGGCCACCCAGAATGACCTCTCCCGGGTTCAGGTCATCGGCGGACAGCCCCGCCAGATCCGCGTGGAACTGCGGCCCGATCAACTTGAAGCCCACCGGCTTGATCCCCTGCTGGTGCAGCAGGCCATCACCACCAGCAATCAGGCCTACCAGAGCGGCGAGATGACCACCGGCCAAAGCCGCACGCAGGTGCGGGCCGGATATTTGCTGACCAGCACCACCATGCTGGAACAACTCGTGGTCGGCGTGTGGCAGGATAAGCCTGTTTATCTGCATCAGGTCGCGCGCGTGGTGGATGGCGCCTCTGAGTTGGACAATTATGTGCGCCACACCTGGGGCCCCGCCCACGAGGTCAAGCCACACCATAACGCCCCCGGCACCCGGATCGGCGGGCAGGCCAGCCCCGAAGCCAGTCCCGCCATCACTATCGCGCTGGCCAAAAAACCGGGGACCAACGCCGTCGCGGTGGCAGAAAATGCCATCCGGCACGCGCAGGAGTTGGCCCCCGCACTGCTGCCCGCCGGGATGGAACTGATCATCACGCGCAACAACGGTCTGACGGCCAATGAAAAAGTGAACGAACTGGTCGAGGGACTCTGGGTGGCGATTCTGATTGTCATCATGCTCCTGACCGTGGGTCTGGGTTGGCGCGAAGCCCTCATTGTCACCGTGGCGGTACCCGTGGTCTTTGGCCTCACGCTGGCCGTCAATATGATGCTGGGGTTCAGCATCAACCGCGTCACCCTGTTTGCGCTGATCCTCGCGCTGGGGCTGCTGGTGGACGACCCGATTGTGGATGTCGAAAACATCTCCCGGCATTTTGGCATGTTGGGCCGGGCCAGCAAACGCATCGTTATGGAAGCCGTGGCCGAAATTCGCCCACCGTTGATCACCGCCACGCTGGCCGTGATCCTCTCCTTTATCCCGATGTTCTTCATCACCGGCATGATGGGTCCGTACATGCGGCCCATGGCCCTGAATGTCCCCGTGGCCATGGCCATGTCCATGCTGGTCGCCTTCACCATCACCCCTTGGCTGAGTTATCACGTTCTCAAAGGCCACGTGTGCAAATTGGCCCGCAGTCATCAAGCCGAAGCCCACGAAACCGATGTGAAGCAAACCCGCGTCTATAAATTCTTCTACCCCATCATGGCCCCGCTGCTGCACAAACGCTGGATCGCGTACAGCTTTCTGGCCGGCGTGGCGCTCCTGACCGGGGCGGCGATGTATCTGGCCGCCAACCGCAGTGTGCCGCTTAAGATGCTGCCCTTTGATAATAAAAACGAACTGCTGCTGGTGCTGGATTTCCCCGAGGGTACCACACTGCAAGCGTCCGATGCGGCGGTTCGGGACTTCGAAAAATATCTGGGCACCGTGCCCGAAGTCACCGACCTGACCAGCTATGTCGGCGTGGCCAGTCCAATGGATTTCAACGGTCTGGTCCGGCACTACTATCTGCGTAAGGGAGAAAACGTCGCGGAAATTCGCCTCAATCTGGTGAGTAAGAAAAACCGTACCCAACAAAGTCATGCACTGGGGCTGAGTCTGCGCGGCGAACTTGACCGCATTGCCCAAACTCATAATGTCGCCCTGAAACTGGTCGAAACCCCGCCCGGCCCGCCGGTCATGGCCAGTGTCGTGGCCGAAGTCTACGGCACGCCCGCGCAAAGTTATGACGATATCCTTGGCGCGTTGGGTACGCTGCGCCAGCGCGTAGCCCGCGAACCCGGCGTGGTGGATGTGGACGACACCCGCGAAGCGGCGCAAACCCGCTGGGTCTTCCAACTCGATCAGGAAAAAGCTGCCCTTAACGGCATCTCCGCCCAGCAAGTCGCCGCCAGCGTGCAAATCGCCACCGGCGGGGTCAGTGTTGGTGAATTGCGTGTCCCGGCCGAACGCCAACCCTTGCAGATTGAAATGCGTCTGCCGCGTAATTTACGGACCAGCCCCAACGATCTGGAACGACTGAGCCTCACGGGTCGCAATGGCCAACTGGTACAACTTGGTGAATTAGGCCGCTGGCAGCAAACGACCGTAGAGCAGCCCATCTACCACAAGAACTTGCAGCGGGTGGCCTATCTGTTTGCCGAGACCGCCGGACGGCCCCCGGCCGAAGTGGTATTGGATATTCAAGCCGACCAGATCACCACCGCGGCAGTGCCCACGACGCAACCCTACGGCTGGGTGGCGACCACCCCCGGCCGGCCGTTGGCGGGGCGGACCTACCTGCGCAATGGCAGCGATATCGCCTGGCAACTTCCCGCCGGCAATCGGGTGAACTTCGCCGGCGAAGGCGAATGGCAAATCACCCTCGACGTATTCCGTGATCTGGGCCTGGCCTTCGCCGCGGCGATGGTAGCCATATACATTCTGCTGGTATGGCAAACCAGTTCCTTTGTGGTGCCGTTGATTGTCATGATGGCCATCCCGCTGACCGTGCTGGGCGTCATGCCCGGCTTCTGGCTGCTCAACGCCATGGGCAGTCACAATATCGGCGGTTATAACGATGGCATTTTCTTCACCGCCACCGCCATGATCGGTATGATCGCGCTGTCGGGGATCGTCACCCGTGATGCGATTATTCTGGTGGACTTCATCCACCTGTCGCTCAAACGCGGGCACAATCTCTTCGATGCCATCATGGAATCCCGCGTGGTGCGGCTGCGGCCTATTCTGCTGACGGCGGGTGCCGCCATGCTCAGCGCGGTGCCCATCATCGTGGACCCGATTTTCTCGGGCCTCGCCTGGTCACTGATCTTCGGCCTGTTTGCCTCCACACTGTTCACCATCTTTGTCATCCCGCTGGTCTACTGGCTGCTCTACGCCAATCGCCCCGGCCATGGCCTGCCGGTGGATAATATGGATGAGTAAGGGGGATATGCCCAACGCCTGCGTAATAAAGCCCAACGGCCAAACTCCGTATCCGAGTTTGGCCGTTGGTGTTTTATACTATTTTTTTACTGCGGGTAAGGTCCGGTTATTGCGGTAAAACCCGATCCAGAATCTTTGCTTCCAGCGAAGGATCACGCCCCATCACTTCCCAATGATCCTTGGCCCA
>JBIJDM010000109.1:0-9057 GCA_044344145.1 Phycisphaerae bacterium | reverse complement strand
TGCAGTGGCGCCGGCGGGCGTGGAGACGGGGATGTTCCGGACACTACTGAAGCCCGAGCAGGTGCCCAGCAGCGCGATTCTGGAGCCGGATGATGTGGCGCAGGTGGTGGAACACTGCATCGCGGGGTGTCTGCATTTTTCCAGCGGGGAGACGATCTATTTGCAGCGCGGCGCGGGACGATAAACGCTGTCCGTAGTGGTGCCGACGCCCCGTCGGCATTCGGCCCAACGGGCCGAGTCCCGATAGCAAGTTGGACGCTGATTTATCCCTTGGTTCCATAGTGGCAAGCGTGGCCACTATGGGGCCAATGCCGACGGGGCGTCGGCACCACTTAGGGACGGGGCGAGGGCGGAACGTGTATCGGGTGAAAGGTCGATGGATGTTTGCGGTTTAAAGAAGAGTTTGATTGATCCGATTAAGTCCGAGCCCGTAACGGGGGTGAACGTGAAAAGCGGACGGCCGACGAGGGCGGTTGGCCACTTGATACGACTGGCATAATTGGCGGAGTTGGCGAGGCCGATGTAGGGACAGGAACCGAACACCTCGGTCAGTTGTTGGGTAATGGTGTCGATGCCCTCGGCATACATGGACGCCTCGTACCATGTACCATCATTGCGACACACGAAGACCAAAAACCAATCATCAAGGAATGGGCCATTCGGGTTGGTATACTCGCCGATGACGGCAAGCTCGGACAAGGGTACCGAAAAGGCACCATAGCACCCCGAGGTATAGGTGATCACGGTGCCGTCAAAACTGAGGGCGCCGGATTTTTCCCGGTCACTGAGTGAGGATATCGGCGGGTGGCTCATGGGTGATCCTACATGCACATACGAATCGCACTAGGCGTCTTGGGATTTGACGATCGTGGCGATATGGTCAACCAGTAACATCGAACCAGTTGCGATTTGATCGTCGGGGATATCTTGGTCGTCGAACTGTGGATCACCCTCCATAGCCACACGCCCCCAGAACCGACCAAGAACAGTGATGTATCGTTGCATGTCAACAAAGAGCGGTTGGCTGATGTCGAAAGACGGGTCAACTAGCAGTTTGGGCAGTTCGTGTGCAATCTGGTTCCGATGCTGCTTGATCTCTTTGATCCGAGATATATCAGAAGGTGTGAGTTGGCCCCCTTTGACCCACCACTCAGAAGTACCCTGGAATCGTACCGCTTTAGGTGGACATGATGATGGCGCTAAGGCGAGGACTTCCCTGCGGTACTCCTCGCTATCCATACCCATTCGATCCTTATCCAATTTGGATACGTAAAAATGATTGTACGTTTTCCAGAAACTCACTCTTAAGCAACTCATAGGTCGTTAGAAAGAGCGCGGCTCTTAGCAAGTTCGCCCGTATAATCGCTGGTGCGAGTTTCACTAAACGATCTTCCACGTGCACACCCCTATGCAAAATTGCAGCGCATCCACAATCCTTCAAATCCCGCATGGGAAAGACTGGCTAATCGATTTAGTAAACGTTACGGGTACTTCCTAACACATTGTATCATCAGACCATTCTGCTGACATTACGACTGTATCCGACAGGATAAAGCGATCATGGGCGGGACGCTGAACACTGTCCGTGGCGGTGCCGATGCCCCGTCGGCATTCAGCCAACGGGCCGACTCAAGGCTGTAAGTTGACCACTGATTTATCCCTTGGTTCCATGGTGGCAAGCGTGGCCCCTGCGGGGCCAATGCCGACGGGGCGTCGGCACCACATGGGCGCGGGGGGAGGGCGACCGCCGGTCGCCCCTACCATTTTGGCTGATTTCGTGGTTACCGGGCGAAGATTCTCAATTCGGTTTTTTCCCATTTAGTGCTTGACTTGACCTTATATATGAAGTAGTATTCATGTATTGACGTTCTTTATTGGAGCACGCATGGATAGAATTCGGCCCGCGCTGATCCTTCTCGCCTCCGTCGCCATTCAATCCATCCTCGGCAGCATCTATGCCTGGAGCGTCTTTGTTCCGCAACTCATGAGCCAGTATCACTTTACCGCCGCGCAGGCGCAAGCCATCTTTGGCCTGATGGTGGGCATGTTGACCATTTCGATGACCTGGGCGGGACGGCATATTGATCAGCTTGGGCCGCGGCTACTGGTGTTGCTGGCGGCGCTGTTTTATGGGGGTGGGTTTATTCTGGCGAGTCTGGGGGGCGGGGCGTTTTGGCCCACGCTGCTGAGTCTGGGCGTGCTGGGCGGGGCGGGGATGGGGTGCGGGTATCTGGTATCGCTGAGTACGGCCGTACGGTGGTTTCCCCAGCATAAGGGACTGGTGACGGGGGTTTCGGTGATGGGGTTCGGCGGCGGGGCGTTGATTGTTTCGCAGGTGAGTCATAATCTGCTGGCCGCGGGGTGGAATGTGCTGACCATCTGGCACTTTATGGGCACCATGGCCATGATCACACTGGGCCTGCTGGCGTTTATTTTCAAACCCAAGCCCATCCCCCCCACGCTCGATCCCGAGGCCGATACCAGTCACACCTTTCAGCGGCTGGATTTTTGGCTGGCCGCGGGGGGCATTTTCTGTGGTTCGCTGGCGGGGCTGGTGCTGATTGGATTACTTAAGCCGCTGGCGCTGCATGGGGGCTTAAGCTCCGCACAGGCGACGCAGGCGGTGGTGCTCTTTGCGCTGGGCAATGCGCTGGGGCGGGTATTGTGGGGCTGGCTGATGGACCGGCTGGGGGCGGGGATGATTACACTGAATCTGCTGCTGCTGGCGGGGTTGGTG
Source organism: Phycisphaerae bacterium (assembly GCA_044344145.1). Classification (GTDB taxonomy): domain Bacteria; phylum Planctomycetota; class Phycisphaerae; order WQYP01; family WQYP01; genus JBAXGE01. Next base: position 6,320 of record JBIJDM010000109.1, on the reverse strand, counting down.
GCGGTGGCACCGCTGGCCAGCGGCGCGGCCCATGTGTTTGGGGTGCTGGCGCTGCTGGCGGGGATCGCCTTTGGGGGTTGCTTTGTGCTCTATGCGGTGTGGATCGGCCAGCGGTTTCCGGCGGCGGATTACGAACGGGTGTATCCGCTGGTGTACCTGTGCTATGGGCTGGCGGCGATTGTCGGGCCGATGACGGCGGGCTGGCTGGTGGACAGCACCGGCGGGTACTTAATCCCGATGTTGCTGGCGGGCAGCATAGCGCTGCTGGGGGGATTATGCTGGGGCGCGACGCTGGGACGCGGGCAGATGAGTGTGACGCCGGCGCGCGGGGTGTAAGCGGGGGCAGGCTGCGGGAGTTAGTCGGCACCCAAGCCCGCGGCCAGGGTGGCGTTGAGTTTCTGGGCTTCTTCCTGCCGGCCCAATTGGGCATAGCGTTGTTCCAATAATTTGCCGACGCGGTACCAATTGCTCTGCTGGGCGAACTGGCCGGCCATGCCGGTGGGCGCTTTCATCTGTTTGAAGGCGGATTCATACAGCGTGGGGACATCGGCGGCGCGCTGTTGATCCAGCAAGATTTTCTCCGCCCCGGCCAGCGCAGTGATGACAAACGGGCCGGCATTGGCGTAGCGGTTGACCACATCCAGATAGTATTGGCCGGCCTTGTTGGCATCTTTGTTCTTTTCCCACATCTGGGCCTGCTGGATGCGGATTTCCGCGGCGAGGTCGGCGCGTTTCTGGAACATGGTAAACAGCGCGGTCCAGAGTTTGTCCTGTTCCTTGACATCTTCGACGGTGGCGATCATGGGCACGACAATACTGACGGCGAAATCGGGATAGCGCTGGGCGCAGAATTTCAGGGCGAGGTCGGACCAGCGGCGCTTGGCCTCCAGCGAGAGGCGGTTCTGGGCGCCGAGCTGTTGCAGGGTGGCCCAGGCTTCGGTATCGCCGACGTTGTGTTTGAGCGCCGCTTCCAGCAGATTCAAAATATCATCGGTGCGCGAGGACTTGCGCGGCTTGTTACGGATATCCAGCGCCTTGACCGTGGGGGCGGCGGGTTCCAGCGGGAGGGCGCCTTTCATTTCCGCGACGATCAAACGCTGGGCGGCGCGGGTCAGCGCGGCGGCGGTTTCGCGGTCGGCATCTTTCACGTGGATGCTCTCGGCGATGATGGCCACGAGGGCATCGGGCGTGCGGCGGTTGGTCTGTGGGTCTTCGCACAGGCCGCGGATGAACTGGTATTCGGGATAGCGGCCGGAGTTGAAATTCCACCAGCCGTTGGTGCCTTCGGCCTGCAAATAGCCCACCCAGGCGTGGCTGACGGTACCGCTTTGCGCGGTGGCGATGGTGGTGGGGATGCCCAGGGCCTTGCCGACCTGCGTGGCGTAGTAGGCCTGATCAATACACACCCCGCCATACTGGGCGATGTTGGGCAGCGTATAGCCTTCGGCGGTGACTTTCTTTTCGGCGCCTTTGCGCAGATGGGCGTAATCGTATTTGATGCCGAAGAAGAGCGCGCCGACGTTGCCGTTGCCGGCGTGTTTCTGCAGCGCCCATTGCAATTCGTCGGGCGTGGCGGTGACATCCACGACATAGACCAGTAACTCCGTGGGCATTTTGCTGACGGGGAAGACGAGTCTGGGCTCGTTGCGCACGAAGTAATCGAAGATTTCCACCGGATCGGGCGCGGTGACTTTGTTCTCGTTCATGCTGCGCTGCAGTTTGCGGTCGTGGACGACGCAGACCGCAGCGGTGAGGCCGGGATATTTGTTGAGCTTGTCGCCGTAGCGTTGGCGCAGGCGACCGAGGAGTTCGTAGGCCTTGGGGGTATTGTCCTGGGTATCCACCGCCATTACGACGGCGCGGGCGACTTTGTCGTTGGCGCGGAAGTAGGCGAGGGTGTCCTTGCGCTGGGAATCTTCCAGCACGGCGAGTTGCCGCATCATGCGCGCGGCGAAAAAGGCTTCGCGGAACTGGTCGAAATTGTCATCCTCGGCATACACCAGCACCTGATCGAACAAGCCGTCGAGGGTTTTCATGGCCTGACGGGCATCGCCCCCGGCGGAGACGCCGTCCAGGACTTCCTTGATTTTATTCAAGGTGTAGGCGCTGTATTTTTCGCCTTTGGAGTCCGGTGCCTGCTGGGTGGAGGCGGGCGGGGTGGCATTGGGATCCGTGGCGGTGGGCGTGGTGGGTGTCGTGGGCGTGGTCGGGGTGGCGGGCTTGGTCGTAGGCGTGCCCGGCAGGCGCAACTGGCCCCAGGCCGGTACCAGTGTACCGGTCAACAAAACAGCGCCGACCAAACCCCAGTGAATCCGTGCTTTGATTTTCATGGTGCCAACTCCTGCCATTACGGCATCGCCATTGTAACCCTTTACCCCGCTGCGCCTCAAGGGGCGTTAAGATTCACACGCCGCGCAGGTGGCCTACTGTCTTTAGACACGCGACATCCACATCGCGTAGCAGCCCGACCGACGTGGGACCGGCATTGATGACGAACACGCCGCCATGCTGGTTGCAGGCGGTGAGTTGGTCCACCACCCATTGGGGTTCGCGCACGGACTGGTCATCGGCGTGCCAGAACCAGTTGCCATCGGGAAAGCGGCCTTTGCCGGTGGGTGCGGTGAGGGTGTAGTCGGACTCGTAGCCCAGCCAATCGCCCAAACCGCCGCAATAGTAGATTTTGCGGTCTTTTTCCGTGGGGAGATGTTTTTCGCCGATTCGGAAATCGCAAGGGTACATGATGATCTCGCCGGGGCGTTCGGTGGTGCCGTTGTTGCCGACGACGCACTCGGGCTGGAGGGTTTTGATATGTTCGTAGATTTCGCGCCAGAACCAGCGGGTTTCGTCCTGGCGGTGGACGCCGCCCTTTTTCCAGCCACCATCAAACCATAATTCCGCCACCGGGCCGTAGCGGGTGAGTAGTTCGGCCAGTTGGCGCTTCATATAGATCGCGTAGCCGTGATCATTTTCGTAGGAACGCTCGTGACGGTCCCAGAGCGAGTAATAGAGGGCGAGTTTGATGCCATAGCGCCGGCAGCTTTCGGCCAGCGCGCCGACCACATCGCCATCGTGGCCGTAACGCTTGGCCCAGGGGGTGTGTTGGACGCTGTAATCGGTCCAGCGGGTGGGCCAGAGGCAGAAGCCGTCATGATGTTTGGTGGTCAGGAGCATGAAGTTGATGCCCGCGCTTTTCGCGGCGGCACACCATTGGTCGGTATCGAGCGCGGTGGGGTTGAAGGTGGCGGGGTCGAGGGTGCCATCGGACCATTCGCAATCGTTGAAAGTATTGATGCCAAAACTGAGCATCATGCCGAATTTCAGATCCAGCCACGCCTGCAGCGCGGGGGTGGGTTGGACGTTGACCTTGATTTTGCCGCTCTGGGCCTGGCTCAACAGGAACTGCTGTTCGTAAGGATCGTAGGACATGCGGAAGTCTCCTCAAGAGGTCCGCAACTTTACCATAATGCGCGGGGACCGGCTACCGGGAGTACGCTCGGGGGTCATGAAAAAAGGGCATCCGGTATTTCCGGGGTATGTTTGTTAGGGCATAATCGTAGCAGGAGAGATTGGTTTTCATGCCGGAGGCATGGCAGCGGGTAGCCGGTGGTTGCAACGAAGTGGAAACCACCGGATCAGGACAACATACGAGGGGCACCCCGGCAGGGGTGCCAGCAATGATTGACGGTTAGACAAGCTATTCCATTGGGCGTAGGCGTTGACCCAAATCTGCTGCCATCCCTGCCGGGATGGCGGGAATTTTCCGCACCGTTACCGGTGGTTTACGCTGCGCTCCAACCACCGGCTACCAGCTGTAATGCCTCCGGCATTAAGATGATACTACTCAGGTTTGGAGCGCAAATCATCCCCATTCCCCGGAAATACCGGCTGAACCAATGAAAAAGGGCATCCCGCGTGGGATGCCCTGGGTGATATCAAGGATTTAGGTTGTCATCAGGCTTTGCGCCGACGCAGGAGCAAGCCCGCCGCGCCCAAGGCCAAGAGGCTCAGGCTGGTGGGTTCGGGCACGCCGGTGATGGTGATGCTATCAATCCGCACCAACGCCGCTTGATTGGAAGCCGTACTGTCAGCTTCCATATAAATACCCAGCGCTTTTACATCGGTGAAGGTGTGGGCCGCGAAGGATTGGCTCTGATCAAAATTGAGGTTGGTCCCGGGACTATACGCCGCCCAGGTGGTGCCATTGGCGGTACCCGACAACGTGGAAAAACCCGTGTTAATACTCAAAAATGACACATAGTACTGCGAGCCATCCTTGATCAGGAAGCGCACGACGGGCACAACAGCGCCGACACTAGCCGTGTGTAGCGACAGGGTATAGTCCGCAAACGTCCCCAGGGAACCACCACTATTGAGGAAATCGGTCTGCAGAAACGCAATCGCCAAATTGATTGCCGATGTGGTACCAACCGCACCCGCACCCACGCCAATCTGAATACGATCTACCGAGCCACTTTGACCAATTTGGTTGGGATTGAACGTCACCGCAGCAGCCGTGTTATACCATGTGGCCTGGGCCCCGCCATAGAAACGGCCACTCTTGCCCACAGGTGCATTATAACTCGCCGCCGGACTGTACGCGGTGGTGGTGTCATCGAACACGCGGGTAATACGCGAGTCGTTACTGGTGCCACCGCCATCATAATCCCCGAAAACCGCAGCCGGGGCTGCTGGTATCGAGATATTTGTCGAAACGTAATCCCCACCCCAATCAACCAGGGTGACGGCGGCATTGGCGGAGGCGGCACAGGCCCCCACCACGCTTATGCCCAACAATAAACGCCCAAAACAATTCTTCCCATGCATACGTCACCTCAACAAAATAAAGAAAAAGATATGAAGTGCCTAGTCGCACCCGACCGGCAAACGCCATCCTCGACTGCCACATACGAGGACGTACCACTATGCTAACAACGAGCTACCCTAATTCAAGAAAAAAATCTTGACCGTTTTGGTTTTAGAAATATTCATTTTTGTCATTATTGCTTCCCTCATAAACACCAATATTATGACCAAGATATCGAGATTAATGTACTGCCGCCCCCCCCTGCAATTAAGCGCGTTGCTGGGATGGCTTACTTCACCAGCCCCAAAGAACGGAGTTGTTTGAGAATCAGGTCGTCAAAGTCGGCATCGGTCGGGGCGAGGACATGCGTGCCGTTGTGCTGCCGGGCGAGCGCTGCCAGACCGGCGAGAAAATCGGCCAGCCGTTTGGCATAGGCCTGCAGGACCGAGCGCGAGGCGGAGATTTCGACGGGTTGCTGGGTCTCGGCATCCACCAGCCGCAGATCGCCTAGCAGGTCGGGCTTGAGTTCCTGGGGGGCGAGGACCTGCACCAGCGCGACTTCATGTTTGGCATAGCGCACGCGGGCGAGGCCGCGCTCGATGCCTTCGGGCGTGAGTAAATCGGAAATCAGAATCACCAGCCCCGGGCGCGTGGTGCGCACGGCGAACATTTCCAGCGCGGCGTTCAGATCGGTGGTGCCGGCGGCGGTGAAGCGTTCCAACTGTTGCAGCAGCGGGAGGATGCCCGCCTTGCCGCGCACGGGCCGGGTGGCGGCGCCGATCACGGTGCCGGTATCGGGATTGGTCTGGATGGGGGTGATCGTCACCCGGTCGGTATTGGCCAGCGCGACATAGGCCAGCGCGGCGGCCATCTGGCGGGCGAAGACAAATTTGTTGGGGGTGCCGTAATCCATGCTGGCGGAGCTGTCGAGGAGGATATGGACATTGAGTTCCTGCTCTTCGACGAACAGGCGGAGCATGAGGGTTTCGAATTTGGCGTAGGCCAGCCAATCAATGCGGCGGAAGTCGTCGCCCTGCACATAGGGGCGGAAATCGGCGAATTCGACGCTGGCGCCATGGGCGGTGCTGCGGCGTTCGCCGCGGGCGGAGCCGCGATAGGTCTGCCGGGCCACGAGCGTCAACATCTCGAGCTTGCGCAGAAATCCGGTATCAAACAAAGCCGCGGCCATGACAACTCCTTGCAGTGGCACCATATTACCCGATTGGGCAAGCGGTGCCAGCATGGGGCAAGGCATTTCGTGGTGCCGACGCCCCGTCGGCATTCGGCCCAACGGGCCAACGCCCCCCCGCCTGGGAGCGCGGGCGTCCACGCCCGCATTCCTCCCCCCGTCCCACTGTAACATTGTCATCCCTGACCATGACTCCCCCGTCCCCAGCCCCAACGGGGCGTCCGGTGTAGAGCCATGGGCGGTAGCCCATGGGGTAACCGCAACCCCAATGACACAGCCCTGAAAGGGCGACCACCCGCGTCCCCTCGGGACGCCCCCCGCAGGGGT
>JBIJDM010000133.1:0-8066 GCA_044344145.1 Phycisphaerae bacterium | reverse complement strand
CGCCGTAAGCGGAGTTGAAAATCCCGATCTTCATCATCTTTTCCACCGCCAGCAGGACCAGCGTGATGCCAAGTACCGGCGTGGCTAGAATCTGAATGATCGAAGTCGCATACAAGGCCCAGAGCATCAGGGGCATTTTGAACCAGGTCATTCCCGAGGGACGCAGGGAATGGATGGTCACAATGAAGTTGATCCCGGTCAGAATCGAGCTGAAGCCCAGAATGAACGCGCCCAGCACCATCAATTCCACGGCGGTATCGGTCCGTACGGAATACGGAGCATAGAAGGTCCAGCCGGTATCCACGGCCCCGAAGATAATCGAGACCACAATTACGAGCGCCCCCACGACATATAGGTGATAACTGAGGAGATTTAGTTTGGGGAACGCCACATCTTTGGCACCGATCATGAGCGGCAGGATGAAGTTGCCCAGCGCGCCGGGAATGCCGGGCACCAGAACCAGAAAGATCATGACCGCACCGTGCAGCGTGAACATCTGGTTGTACAGTTTGAACTGCAACTGCGTGGTCCAGATCACGCCTTCGGGGGTGGCCAATTGGGTGCGGATGATCAGGGCAAACACCCCGCCCAGCAGGAACGAGGCGATCACGGAGACCAGATACATCAGGCCGATCCGCTTATGGTCGAGCGTAAACAGCCAGGACATGATGCCACTGCCATGGGTCAGGTAGTTGTCTACCGGCTCCAGAGATGGCGTCAGGCCGGGTGGAGCGTGATTGGTGGTTACAGCGGTCATGATCTATTACCTCGTTGGCAAGCATATTCCGAACATTAAAGTCTGCAGAATCACGGCACCGCAGAACGGGTGGCCGGGGCGCTGGTGGTGGTGGTCGGGGCCACCGTAAAGGCCGGATTACGCAGTGCATCACTCTTCATATAAGCGATCAGCGACTTACGCAGCCGGTCTTTGTATTCCGAGCCCGATAACTGGCCATCAAAACTCGCCATCACACCCTGGAAACCTTTGACAATTTTGGCGTTGGGTTTGAGGATGGATTCGGCCAGGTAGGCATCCCACTCGGCCTCGGTATTACTGGTGTCCATTTTGGTGCCATCGGTGAAAGCATGATCCGCTTTGCCATACATACCCTTCCAGGTGGGACCTTGACTCGGCGTGCCATCCACCGAGTGACACTGAAAACAGCCGTATTTGCGATAGAGCAATTGGCCCACTTCGGCGTCGCCCAGCGTCCGCTTGGTGGCCGAGTCCACAAAAATATTCTTCATCGCCGCCAACTTGGCCGAGTATTCCCCGGCGTCCACGACGATCACTTTAGCTTGCATCTGCGAGTGACCATTACCGCAATACTGGGTGCAGAAGAGATGGAAATTCCCGAGCTTGTTGGCCTCGAACCATACCATGGTTTGACGATTGGGCACGAGATTCTTGTGGACCCGGAAGGCAGGGATATACAGCCCGTGCAGCACGTCTTTGGAGGTCAGCAGCAAACGAACCGGACGATTGATCGGCACCACCAAGTCGGGCGCTTCCGCACCATCGGGATACGTAAACGTGTAACCCCACATGAAAGCGGTGACCTGAATATCAATGGTATTGGAAGGCGCACGGTCCTTGTTGAGATAGTCTTTGAAACCCATCCAGAAAATCGCGATCACGATAATCAGGGGGATGCCCGTCCAAGTGACTTCCAACCAGGTATTGTGCGTTACCGCACTGGTGGCCCGCTGGTCGGCACGCCGCCGGCGGTAACGTACAATGAACACCAGCATCAGTCCCACAATCACGGCGAAGAAGAAAATCGAGATCGCCAGGGTGAAGTAAAACACCCGGTCGGATTCCTGGGCAAAATTGGACGCCTGATTGGGCAACCAGAAGGACTGCGCCAGGGTCATCATACCATTGTTGCTCATGTCTGCTTCCATCTTCTACTCAATCGGGTCCAAATGTAACCGGCGCCGTTAAGCCACCGGACCAGTGCGTAAAGCTTTGTTCTTTTTGAATTCGCGGTACCAGAACCGCCCCAGCCACAGGGCCACCACGGCCACTACCGCCAACATACTAAACTGCATCACCGCCCAGACCCGCCAGCTATACATGCCGGTGGCATGATTAAATTCCCGCAAGCCGCAGTTCATAAAGAACCGTTCCAAGGGTGAACCCACCTTGCCCTCGCCAGCCAGCAGCAATGAGTCGCGCACCACACCGGTTTCATATTCCACGCCGTAGGCCAGCCGGGAGACCACGCCTTTTTCGGTAACAAAATAGATGCCCGCCTGATGCAGATATTCGTTATTGGCGGGGTTATAGCGATAACCAAAGCCCAGCACATCGCACACCTGATTGATCTGAGCTTCTTTGCCGGTCAGGAAATGCCAATATTTGTCCGCACCGGGGATGGCGTATTCTTTGAGATAGTTGGCTTTTTTACGCAGGGCGAGGGGAGACTTTTCGCGTTCGACAAAACTGATCGTCACCACTTCGTAGTCTTTGCCCATCTCCAGTTTCTGTGCCTTCAGGGCTTCGGCCATGCCATTGAGTATCAAGTTACACAGTTGCGGACATTCGTAATAGACCATAGTCACAACAACGGGGCGACCTTTACCAAAGAAATCGCCCAGTCGGACGGGTTGACCGGTCTCATCGTAAAACGTGGCGTCCAAGGGCAGTTGTGCCCCCAGATTTTCTTTGATTTCCGCGCCCAGAACTCCCGGTGTCAATTCCGGCACGGTTTGGGTGACCGGGTCAATCGTCCCGGCGTCGTTAACTCGGGCGGACATATTGAAGCCCTGTGCCGCAACCGATGAGGTTGATACCAGACCGAAAGTCAGGCACAGGCAGGCCAGTAGGCGTGGGATTAGTTTCAACTGCATGGCATCCTCTTTATTCTCGGGCACACAGGTCCCGTGGGCCATTCTAGCGCGGCTATTCGTCGGCGGCGCCACCACTGGCACTCTCGGCCGCATTATCTGCCGGGGCCAAAGCCGGATCATCGGTACCGTGATCGCCCGCCGCCAGACTCTTTTCCGCATCCGCCGACTCAACCAGCGCGTCCACATCTTCCTGGGGCTGGTTGCCTTGGGCATTCTGATTGCCTAACCAGGCCCAAATCATGGTGCCCAGCAGCAGCAGCGCCACAACGCCCAAAACCGCCACAATGGCCACCAGAATCAAAACTATACCGCCAGCGAACATAATTCCGCCTCTTCCTTACCCCGACCAACCTCCGATATGACGCCCCGGCCAAATCAAGGCTGACGCGTCTGCGTAGTAGCGACCGCCTGATAGCGTGCCACCACCAATTCTTGGGCCTTTTCAATCGGAATACTGACTGTCTGCTGGGGCTCATTAATCCAACGATAGCCGTTAATCTGGTTATTTTGCTCCGCCAGAGTGGCCTGCAATTCCAGCGAGGGGGCCAATTTGCGTAATTCCTCGCCCCGGTCGGTGTTATAAAACAGCGCCTGAATGGCCACCACAATCAGGAAAAAGGCCACGGCCGTGAAGACCAGTATAATGGCCAGCATCTGCACATTCACATCCGTACCGGCATCGCGGGCGGCGGTGGTATCGTGGGCAGAGTCGTGGGCTGTATCGTGTGCCATACCGTATCCTTAGCAAGCTCAATAATTCTCGAAGGCCAGCGATTCATCCAGGCGCGGATCCTGCACCGGCCGTAGTGCGGCGGACTTCAGCATGAGCGCCAAGGTCGCCACGAACAACCCACCCATACCCACCAGACACAATCCCAGAATCAGCATGGGCGTGGCGTGGAACGGTTCGGACAGGAGTTCGTAAATCTTGGGGTTCGACAGGGCGTAAATATCATCTGCTGACTTGGCAAAGCTGCTGACGTACTTGCTGTCGGTCAATTCCAAGGCCTGACCGATCCAATGCTGGGGAATCACAATCCAGAACAAATCCAGCAGACATACCAACAGGGTCCAAATGGCCCAGATGGTCAGCAGTCCGCGTTTGCGTTTGACCGCGCGGGAAATCATGCCCACAAACGGCACCAGCAGGTGCAGCACGACCAGCGCCAGCGACACCCAGCCCCACGGGCCCAACTGCCGGGGGTAATACCACGAGGTTTCTTCGGGTAAATTGGCATACCAGATCAACATATACTGACTGAAGGCGATATAGGCCCAGAAGACCGTGAAGGCGAAGACCAGCTTGCCCAGATCATGATAATGTTCCAGCGTGATCGAGGTGGCCAAGCGGCCGGTCTTTTGCAGCCAGACTGACAATAGAATCAGAACACTCACGCCCGCCAGCACGCACGTCGAGAAGTAATACACGCCCCACATGGTACTGAACCAGTGCGGGTTGAGACTCATCAGAAAATCCACCGCCGCGAGCGTGAGGGTGATAGCGAATAAGATCATGGCGAGGGGCGACAGACTTTGCATACGCATGGTGAGTTGATTGGAGCCGGTATGATCCTGCCGGATGGACAAGCCGCGGTAATACAACGCGATGCCACACCAGACCACGAAATACACCGCCACGCGAATCCCAAAGAAAGTGGGGTTGAGATAGGCGGATTTACCCAGCAGAATTTTGTCTTCGGCAACGACGTGGGCGTGGGTCCAATGATACAGATGATCGGTATGCGTCAGGACCGGGATTACAATTGGCAAGGCCAACAGGGCCAACAAAGGCAGGGTCGCACTGATCCCCTCGGCCAACCGCCGCACCACCACCGACCAACCCGCCCGGGTCAGATGTTGGATCAGGACAAAGAACAATGCCCCCAACGCAATCGCCAGATAGAAACAGAAACTCATCAGATAGGCATGGTAAAAATGCCCGCGTTGCGCTTCGGGCATATACCCCAGCACAAAGGCACCGGCCAGACCGGCCACGCCAATGACCAGACCACCGGCCAACAGTTTGGGCGCCAGCGTGTCCAAGTGCAGCTTCTCGTCTAACTTCGGTTGTGTCGTAGCGTGTCCCATAATGCGCTTATCTCAAATAAAAAACGTTGCGACTCAGGGCTTGGCCGGGGCGGTCGTCGGGGCCACCATCCGGCCCAGATCCCGCATCGCCTCGGGCTTCAGCCCCGCCGGGTCGGTGCCCAAATTGTAATTTTGACTGGTTTCCAAAGCCCGCACATAGGCCACAATCGCCCAGCGGTCGAGCACGTTGACCTGACGGCCATACGCGGCCATTGTGCGGGCGCCATTGGTGATGGTGTTGTAGATACTGCCATCCGGCCGATTGCGGATTTCGTCGGTGTGGTAACTGGTGGGGGCATTCCAGAGCATCGCCTGCGTGGAGCCGGATTCTTTCAACTGCACGGCCCGACGGGCCACCGGGCCATCGCCATAGCCGCTGCCGCCGTGACAGGGCAGGCAGTAAATGTTGTAGCGTTCCTGCCCGCGTTTCAGCAGATCGGGTGTGACGGCAATCGGAATATCCTTCACCCATTGATACACGCCCTGTGCGTCTTTGACCTGACCGTACATAATGCGGTCATACTGCGCGGGGTCGGTCATCACCATGGGGGTATTATCCGAATTCAGCACCCGGGGATTGTCGGCGTCGTTGAGGTATTCGGGTTTCAGGATCATGTCTTCCTTGGCCAGCGTACCGTCAATGCGCGGGCGGGCAATCCGGCCATCGGCGAAGATCGTGCTTTCACGCTGGGGGCGGAATTTCGGCTGCTTGTCCATATCCAGCACCAGATGCGGCGCCGTCTCGTCGGCACGCAGCGCGCGGCTGCGGGCAATGAGTGCAAACGGTAACGCCGCCGCACACACCACCAAGGCCAAAAGTACCCAAATCTGAGGCTTCATAAACGCATCCCAAGCAATACTGAAAAATTATTCGTCCAGCACATTCTCAACCGTCTTGGCACCCGCCGACTGCAATAAAGCAGCGGTTTTCTGGGGGTCAAAATGGGGGTCATTCGCTTCAATGGCAATAAAAAACCTGTCATCCGTGGCCGCCTTGAAAGCCTGACGGCTGAACACCGGATGGTGCCAGCGCGGCAACTTACAAAACGCCCACAGACCGAAGAAGGTCGTCAACGCGGCAAACAAGACCGTCACTTCAAAGGCAATGGGAATATTGGCCGGCAGAGACCAAAACGGCTTGCCGCTGAAGATCAGCGGATACGGATCCAGCGCCCCACCGTCGGTGGTGATGTGCGGGGTATTCAGGAACCATTGGCCAAATACCGCGGCAATCGTGCCGGTCATGCCCGCACCAAAAACCAGCACCGGCAGGCGGGTGGGCTTGATACCCATGGCTTTGTCCAAGCCATGCACCGGGAAGGGCGTATGGCAATCCCAACGGGTGTAACCCGCATCGCGCACCTGCGCGGCGGCGTGCAATATGCCACTGACATCCGAGAATTGTGCCAGCACGCCGTACACCGTCGGCGGCGCGGGGGGCGATGAGGTTTCTACCGGGGCGTGCATAACGCTACATCCATCCTTTAATGATGCGGATCATGACCATGCGCCTGGGGCAGGGTCGCGTTTTAATAGGCCCACGCCCCCCAGGGCAGCTAGCGACAAAACAGCATGAACATAAAGAAGAACAGGCCAAAGCTACCAATAAAAGTCAGGATTTCCACCAGCGTGGGGGTATAACTGCCCCAACTGCTGGGCAGGAAATCGCGGTGCAGGCCGATGACAATGATCACAAAACGTTCGAACCACATACCGACATTGACCAGCAGACTTACGATGAACATCAGCACAATATTCTGCCGCGCCCAGCGGAACCAGAAGACCTGCGGGATGATCACGTTGCAGACGAACATGATGATGCCCGCCCAGCCCATGGGACCCCAGTACCGGTTCATGAAGTGGAAGATTTCATAAGGATTCTGCCCATACCAGGCGATGAACCATTCCATCATATAGGCATAACCCACGATGCAACTGGTCACCAGAATAATCTTGCAGATCGTATCCAGATGCCGCATGGTGATGAAATTCTTGAGCCCGAATATCGCCCGCGCCGGCACCGCCAGCGTCAGCACCATGGCAAAGCCACTGAAAATCGCGCCCGCGACAAAGTACGGCGGGAAAATGGTCGTATGCCAGCCGGGCACCTGCGAGGTGGCAAAGTCGAAGCTGACCACGCTATGCACCGACAACACCAGCGGGGTCGCCAGCGCCGCCAGAATCAGATACGCTTTTTCATACACATGCCAGTGCCGGTTGCTGCCGCGCCAGCCCAGTGACGCAATGCCATAGGCGTAATATGCCCACTTGTTCTTGGCCCGGTCGCGCAGGGTCGCCAGATCCGGCACCATGCCCATATACCAGAACAGCGCCGACACGGTGGCATAGGTGCTGACCGCGAATACGTCCCACAGCAGCGGACTGTAGAAATTGGGAGGCATGCCCATCTGGTTCGGGGTTGGCCCCAACCAATAAGCCAGCCACGCCCGGCCCACGTGAATACCGGGGAAAATGCCCGCGCACATGACCGCGAAAATCGTCATGGCCTCCGCAAAGCGGTTAATACTGGTCCGCCATTTCTGCCGGAACAGGAACAAAATCGCCGAAATCAGCGTGCCCGCGTGGCCGATACCCACCCAGAACACGAAATTCGTAATATCAAACGCCCAGCCGATACGGTTCAGACCCCACACACCCACGCCCGTGAACAGCAGGTAACCGATCATACTGCCCAGAATCATCAGGCCCAGAAACGAGATGCCGATAATGATGTACCAGATGCGCGGCGGCTTGGGGGCTTCCACAATGCCGCAGATGGTGTTGGTGACAAAGCCAAAATCGGCCGGGCCGGTAATCAATACCGGACGCTCGTCCGCACGATCGAGCTCACCGTTGCGATGGATAGGCAAACTGGTCATACAAAACCTCTACCTGGGGCCGCATGGCCCAATGTTCAATGTTCGTGCACTGGTGCTGCCGGGGCGGTGGTCGCTTCCGGCACCAACATTTCGTTGACATTCCGAATCCGCGTCAGATGCTGGGCCCGCGGTTTGGTGTTCAGTTCAAAATCGAGCAAGCCATAGGTCCGCGCCAAGCTGTGCATCTGCGTCACTTTGCTGTTGGGATCATTCAGATCACCGAACACAATCGCTTGCGTCGGGCAG
>JBIJDM010000107.1:0-9118 GCA_044344145.1 Phycisphaerae bacterium | reverse complement strand
GGGGACGTTTGAACCCATCGCCAATCTGCGCGCCATCGTCCGGGCATTTCCCGGCGTGGTCCTGATTGACGAAGCGTATGTGGACTTTGCCCCCGAGTCGGCCCTGCCGCTGGTGAAGGAATTGCCCAATGTAATTCTGCTGCGGACGCTGTCCAAGGGTTATAGCCTCGCGGGGATGCGTTTTGGTTATGCCATCGGCCCGGCGGAGTTGCTGCGCGAATTGGAAAAAGTCCGTGATAGTTATCCGCTGGACGTCATGGCGCAGGCGGCGGCCACGGCGGCGATTACGGACCAGACCTATGCCCGGGAAACCTGGGCGAAAGTCGTGGCGGAACGTAAGCGGGTCAGCGCCGCACTGCGGGCGCTGGGACTGGCCCTGCCCGACAGCAGCAGCAATTTTGTGCTGGCCCAGTTACCCGCCGAGGTGCGGTTGGATGTGGGCCAGGGCCCGCAAACCCTGACGGGTAGTGCTGCGGCCGGACCGATTTACGAAGCCCTCAAACAGCGCGGCCTGCTGATCCGCTATTTCCGCCTGCCGCGCTTGACCGACAAACTACGCATCACCATCGGCGCGCCGGCCGAGAACGACCGGCTGCTGGCGGCCTTGCGCAACATCCTGTTATCCCATTAAGGTGGCTGCATGACCGCAACGGAAAAGCCGGTGGTGGAACTGTTTACCGATGGCTCGTGTCTGGGCAACCCCGGGCCCGGCGGCTGGGCCTATATTCTGCGCCATCCCGCCACGCGCAAAAGCAAAGAGGCCAGCGGCGGCGAAGCCAACACCACCAACAACCGCATGGAACTCATGAGCGTGCTCCAGGCGCTGGAGGCGCTGCATGTGCCCACGGTGGTCAATTTGTGTTCCGACAGCAAATATCTGCTCGACGGCCTGCGCTCATGGCTGCCCAAATGGAAACTCAATGGCTGGCGCACCAGCGCCAAGCAACCGGTGAAGAATGATGACCTGTGGCGGCGCTTGGATAAACAAATCGCCATCCACGAACTGCGCTTCAACTGGACCAAAGGCCACGCCGGCCACGCCGAGAATGAACGTTGCGATCTGCTGGCCCAGACGGCTGCCCGGAAAGTCCAGAGCCGCTGAGTCTGTTTCGATCTGACGGGTTGGTGTCAATGCCCCGCAGGTCCGTGCTTTTTATAATCAGGGAGAAAACCCCATGCCCCGTATCGCCCACTATGTCTCGTCCACCCATTGGGATCGCGAATGGTACGAATCCTTTCAAGGTTACCGTATGCGGTTGGTGGCCATGCTGGACGAAGTATTGGCCCTGATGGACAAAGACCCCGCCTATCAGTTCACCATGGACGCGCAGGTCCTGCCGATCTTTGATTATCTGGAAATCCGCCCCGAGCGCCGCGCCGATATCACCGCCCGCATCCGTGCCGGCCGGCTGCATGTCGGCCCGTGGTATGACCTGCCCGATGAGTGGCTGGTCGCCGGTGAATCGCTGATCCGCAATTTGCAGATCGGCATGCAACTGGCCCATGAACTGGGCGGCACGTCCCAGGCCGCCGCGGTGGTGGACCTGTTCGGCCATACCGGCCAGTTGCCGCAAATCTTCGCCCAGCTCGGTTCCCCCGGCACGGTGATCTGGCGTGGCACCCACGAACAATCGCACCACGGCACGTGGATCTGGCAGGCGCCCGACGGCACGCGGCTGCCCGCGTTCCGCTTCGCCCGCATCGGCTATGTGTCGTTCTGGAAAATGGTCCGCAAACCCGCCATGCTGAGTGGCGCTGTGGATGAGGACATCTTTGTCACCGAATTGGTGAAGTACACGTTGCACGAGGCCGAGCGCTCCGCCGTGGGGCCGATCCTGCTCTATGATGGTGCGGACCATATCGAAATCGAAGAAAAAATCACCGCGCTGATCGCGCGGGCCAATGCCCAGCTTGCCGCGCATGATATCCGCATCGAGCAGACCGGTCTGGATGCCTATTTGAACGAACTCAAGCCCTACGCCGGCCAACTCACGCGCACCCTGACGGGCGAGCTGCGCGAGACCGGGCGCGATCCTGCGAGTGTGGATGAGCAGGCCCTGCTGCCGGGCGTGCTGTCCAGCCGGATTCCGCTCAAGCAAAAGAACGCCGCCTGTGAAGATGAACTCACCCTCTGGGCGGAACCATTTTCCGCCTTCGCGGCCAGGGCCAAAACCGGCTTGGAATATCCCCGTGGCTTCCTGCTGACGGCTTGGCGGCATCTGCTGGAAAATCATCCGCATGACTCCATCTGCGGGTGTTCGATTGATCAGGTGCACACCGACATGCTCTATCGGTTTGACCAGTCGCTGGGCATTGCTGAGCGTCTGACCGAACGGGCTTTGCGCACCATCGCCGCCGCCGCGATGCCGTTGCCGGTAGACGACAAAACTCTGGTGGTGACCGTGTTCAATCCCACTGCCACCGCGCTGGATGAAATGGTGGATTTGACCATTCGTTTGCCCGAGGATTGGGATAAGAAATATGCCGATGGCTCCAATTTCGAAACCAAATACGCCTTCCGCATCACCACGCCCGACGGGCGGGAAATCCCCTGGCAATTGGTGCGCCAACACACGCAGGAAGGTTTCCGCATCCGGCGCAAACACTTCCCCAGTCCGGATCATCGTCACCACGTGGCCGTAACTATGCCGCTGGCGATCCCCGCGTTGGGATATACCACGCTGCTGGTGCAGCCCACTGAACCGCCGGTGCGCTGTCTGGGCCGCATGATGCCCAATGCCCGCACGCTGGAAAATGCGCTGTTGCGCGTCACCGTGGCCAGTAACGGCACGTTGACTCTCACCGATAAACGCACCGGCCACACCTTCTCCAACCTGCTGACGTTCGAGGATTGCGCCGATATCGGCGATGGCTGGAATCACGGCGTGGCGCTCAACGATCAGGTCTATAACAGCAGCGCTGCGGGCGCTGATATCGCCGTGCTGGCCGATGGTCCGCATCAGGCCACCCTGCGCCTGAGCGTGACCATGAACGTACCCGAGGAATTTGATTTCCGGCAGATGTGCCGCAGCCCTCGGCTGGTGCCCCTGCGCATCACCTCGGATATCACCCTGCGCTGCGACGCTGATCATATCGAGGTTGTCACCACCGTGGATAACACCGTCCGCGACCACCGCGTGCGTGTGCTCTTGCCCACCGAGCTGGTGGCCGATACGTATACGGCCGATGCCGCGTTTGATGCTGTCACCCGGCCCATCGCGCTGGCCGCCGACAATGCCACCCGCCGCGAGCCGGATGTGGAAACCCGTCCTCAACAGACTTGGACGGCGCTGACCGATGGCCGCGTCGGTCTGGCGCTGGTCACGCGTGGCCTGCCCGAATCCGCCGTGCTGGATACGCCCGAACATGCCATCGCCCTGACTCTCCTGCGCGGTTTCCGCCGGGCCGTGTTCCAGGGACTGGATCGCAACCCCGGCGGTCAGGTGCTGGGCGTGCATACCTTCCGCTATCGCATCGTGCCCTTTGCCGGGGCCGTGCCTACGTTGGACCTGTTCCGACTCGGCCAGCGAATTCTTCATCCCGTCCGGCAGGTGGATGCCACCCTCTGGGACCGCCAGCACGTCCGTCCGCCCACTGGCACCCTGCCCCCGACCAGCTCGTTCCTCAGTGTCACCGGCCCGGCCGTAGTTTCTTCCGTGCAACACGACGGCCAGCGCCTGCTGGTGCGGGTCTTCAACCCCACCGCCAGCGCCGGCCCGGCCACGCTGACCCTCGCAACGCCGGTCACGCAGGCCGAGTGTCTTACCCTAGACGGCGCCGTGGATACGACGGTATCGGTAACTGTCCATGGCACCCAAGTTGTCTGCGACCTGTGTGCCAAGCGCATCGCCACGCTGGCGTTGCGCTTATAATTTTGCGCTGGCGTCCCTGACCGTCATAAGTTCGCGGTCCTAACGGGATAATGTTACAATTCTCTCTAGCGCCATGCCCTGGCGCTGAGCGCTATGAAACAGTCCGCCCACAATCTCCCCGCCGCACCTCCGGCGTTGTCGAATTACGCCCTGCTCAAACGCATGTTGAGCTTTGTCATTCCCGTCTGGGGCTGGGCGCTGCTGGCATGCAGTCTGGTTTTGGTCTGGGTGGCGCTGGAAATCGGCGCGGTCACCGCTACCCGGCATATCCTCAATCGCGTGCGCGAACTGTTCGATCATACCGCCACCACCCTGCCCGCCGGCGATTTCTGGGGCGCTCTGCATAAACCCCCGCTGACCGAAGTGGAATTGCTCATCGTCATCCTGGGCCTGCTGGTGATCCTCAACGGCATCAACACCTACTTTCGCGGGGTCTCCTTTTCCCGCTTTGTGATGGAAGGTGTCTACTACATGCGCTCGGCCATGTATGACCGGCTGCAGCGCGTGGGCTTTGCCTTCTACGATACCCACAGCAGCGGGGCCCTGATTAACCGGGCCCTGAGCGACTTGCAGAATGTGCGTTCGTTCGTGCAGAACGGCCTGACCACCGTGGTGGAAATCGTGGCGTTTGTCGTGGGCTATAACCTGCTGATGCTGACCATCTCGCCGTGGGTGGCACTGGTGGCGGTGCTGCCGGTGCCGTTCTGGATTCTCTACATCCTGCGTTACAGCCGGCAGATGCAGCCCGCGCAGGATGCGGCCATGGCCGCGGGCGATGATGTGGTCACGGTTTTCACCGAAGCTGTCGCCGGGGTGCATGTGGTCAAAGCCTTCGCCACCGAGGCCACCGAGATCCAAAAATACCGCGCCCGGCTCGATGCCTACTTCGCCAAGGTCATGCAAACCGTCAAGCTGCAGCGCAACTTTCAGCCCGGCATGCGCGGCATCGCGGGCCTTAGTCATCTCAGCCTCTTTGCGCTGGGCGCGGTACTCTGTGTCACCGACGCCGACAAAGCCACCGGCGTGCGCGTGGGTGATCTGGTGGTCTTCGGCACCGCTATGGGCGCCATTCTGGGCCGGTTGCAATTGGTCAGCCAACTCGCCGAACAATATCAAAAAGCCATCGTCTCGGCGCGGCGATTCTTTGAAGTGCTTGACGCGCAAAGCACACTCCCGCAAGTTGCCTCCGCCCCGGCCCTGCCCCCCGGCCCCGGCGCGGTGGAATTCAACTTCGTCACCTTCGGTTACGACCCCACCAAGCCCGTGGTACGCGATATCAGTTTTGAAATCCCCGGCGGCAGTGTCGTGGCCCTGGTCGGTCCCACGGGTTCGGGCAAGAGCACCATCATGCAATTGCTGGCCCGTTTTTATGACCCCCAGTCCGGCCAAATCTTCATTGATGGTCAGGACCTGCGGCAGGTGAGTCTGCCCTCCGTGCGCCAAGCAGTGGGCTTCGTCTTTCAGGAGACCTTCCTCTTTTCCGACTCGGTGGCCAACAATATCCGCTACGGCAAGCCCGAAGCTTCGCTGGGTGAAGTCGAGGCCGCCGCCCGCTTGGCCCAGGCCCATGACTTCATTATGGAAATGCCGCGCGGATATGACACCCCGCTGGGCGAGCGCGGGGCCAATCTGAGCGGTGGCCAGCGCGCCCGTCTGGCCATTGCCCGCGCCATCCTGACCAATCCCCGTATTCTCGTCATGGACGATGCCCTCGCCGCCGTGGACCCCGCCACCGAGCATCTCATCAGCCGGGCGCTGGAATTGGTCATGGTGGACCGCACCGTATTCATCATCGCCCACCGGCTCAGTACCGTGAAATATGCCGATCTGGTGATTGTGATTGAAGGCGGCCGCATTACCCAGGCCGGCACGCACAAAGAACTACTTCGCGAGCCCGGCCATTACCGCGAAATTGCCGAGGTCCAACTGGCCTTCCGCGAACAAACCCAGACGCCGGGCGCGTAAGTGCGGTGGACCATTAATTAGTATTGATATTCGCCGCCCAGTTGGTATCCGCGCTGGTCATGGAGCGGGGGGTATATTGCCGCGCCTGGGCCACCAACAGATCCATCAGATGATTGGCCCGGGGCACCGGCGCGGCCATTTCCAGCAAAATCTGCCGTTGAAAGGCTTCCGGCACCAGACCGAACGCCAGCGCATCGACCACAATCCCGATGGGGACTTGTTTCAGCAGCAACGCCCGGATCGCCTCGGCGGGGGGGCTGTCGGTCAGATTGGAATTGGTAAATAGCTCATACAAAACCTTGCGCACCCGGATTTCCTGACCCGCGGGCATGGGTTGTTCCGGCAGGGGGGTCAAACGCCCCTGACGATACTCCCGGCCAGACGTTTCCGTTTCCACATCCGCCCGGCAGACGCCCTGTACCATCAGGTCATAGCGTCCATCTTCCAACTGCACATGTTTGATAATCCGCCCCACGCACACCCGGCTGTGAATCGGCGGGCTGCCGGCATAATCACATTTCCAGCCCACCTTGAGCGTAGCCATGCCCAACAGCCGCTGGTCCCGCAGCGTATCCGCCACCATCGCCTTGTAGCGCTCTTCAAAAATATGCAGCGGATGCACGATGCCCGGAAATAGGACAAAATTAGGTAGGGGGAAAAGCGGGATGGGACGGGAAAAATCGAGCGGTACGTCAAACATGGTACAAGTCATGCCTTTACTGACCCATTGAACAATTTCCGCCCGATTATAGGCGTCTTAGTGGGCTTAGTAGATAGGTATAATCCGATTCATAACTTTTAATTCGCATATAGAAAGATAGGCCCGGTAAAATGTGCCCCCCTCCCAGTTGACGCCATGAGCAAATCAGGGCAAACTCTCCAGTTGTGGACTAATTGGTCTTTAACAGAGCCAACGTCCGGAGTAACTCACGTTTTTTGGAGCGATTGTTATGTCCCCCGCCGGTAACCCGCTGGTTGAGAGCCCCACAGGTTTTCATGTCGTGTCACGTCCCCGTCCCCTCGACCCCATTTTCAAACCGCGCAGCGTCGCGGTCATCGGCGCCACCGAAAAAGCCGGCGCCGTCGGCCGGACGGTGTTATGGAATTTGATTTCCAGTCCGTTTGGCGGGACGGTTTATCCCATCAATCCCAATCGCCCCAATGTGTTGGGCGTGAAGGCGTATCCCAGCGTCAAGGAAGTGCCGGAACGGCTCGACCTGGCGGTCATCTGTACGCCCTCCCCGACCGTGCCGGCCTTGGTACAACAATGTGCCGATGCAGGCGTGCGCGGGCTGATCATCATCAGCGCCGGCTTCAAGGAACTCGGCGCGCCGGGGATTGAACTCGAACGCCAGGTTTTGGAAATCACCCGCAAGGCGGGGATTCGGCTCATCGGGCCCAACTGTCTGGGCGCCATGAATCCGCTGATCGGTTTGAATGCCAGCTTTGCCGCCGGCATCGCCCGGCCCGGCAATATCGCGTTCCTCAGCCAGTCGGGTGCCTTGGGCACCGCGATTCTGGATTGGAGCTTCCAAGAACTCGTAGGCTTCTCCGGCTTCGTCTCGCTGGGTTCGATGCTTGATGTCGGATTCGGCGATCTGATCGAATACTACGGCGACGATCCCCAGACCAAAGCCATTCTGATCTATATGGAATCCATCGGCGATGCCCGCTCGTTCCTCTCGGCCGCCCGCGAGGTGGCCATGAACAAGCCCATCATTATCATCAAGGCCGGCCGCACTACTGCCGCCGCTGCCGCCGCCGCCAGCCACACCGGTTCCATGACCGGCTCGGATGATGTGCTCGATGCCGCCTTCAAGCGTACCGGCGTCCTGCGTGTGGACAGCATTGATGACCTGTTCTCCATGGCCGAAGTCCTCAGCAAACAACCCCGCCCCAAGGGTCCGAATCTGACCGTCATCACCAATGCCGGCGGCCCCGGCGTGTTGGCCACCGATGCCCTGATTATCGGCGGCGGTGAGTTGACCGCGCTGCAGGCGGACACCATGGCCGAACTCAACAAGATTCTCCCGCCCCAGTGGAGCCATAACAACCCCGTGGACGTCCTCGGCGATGCCCCGGCCAAGCGTTATGCCCAGGCGTTGGAAATCTGCGCCAAGGACCCCAAGACCGATGGTCTGATGGTGATCCTGACCCCGCAGGATATGACCGATCCCACCGGCACCGCCGACGAACTCAAGGCCTATGCCCACAAGTTCGAAGGCAAGCCCGTGCTGGCCAGTTGGATGGGTGGTCCGTTTGTCCGGGCAGGCGAGGAAATCCTCAACCGCGCCGGCATCCCCACCTTCCCCTATCCCGATACTGCCGCCCGCGCGTTCAACTATATGTGGGACTATGCCCGCAACCTCGACGCGCTGTATGAAACCCCGCGTTCGTTGAGCGAAAAAGACGATGTCATTGACCGCGCCGCGGTCAAGAAGATCATGGATGGCTGTCTGGCCGAAGGCCGCACCACCCTGACCGAGTACGAATCCAAGAAACTCATCGCCGCCTACGGCATCCCCACGGTGCCCACCGAGATCGCCACCACGGCGGATGAAGCGGTGGCCTATGCCGAAAAGATCGGTTACCCGATTGTGCTCAAGCTCTATTCGCTGACCATCACGCACAAGACCGATGTCGGCGGGGTCATCCTGAACCTGGCCAACAAGGAAGCTGTGCGTACCGCGTTCGAGACCATCAAGAAGAACGTGGCCGAGAAGAAGGGCCTGCAGCATTTCCAGGGCGTCACCGTGCAACCGATGATGCGGCTGGAAGGTTATGAACTCATCCTCGGGTCCAGTCTCGATGCCCAGTTCGGCCCCGTGATCCTGTTCGGCTCCGGCGGTCAGTTGGTGGAACTCTACAAGGACAAGGCCCTCGCCCTGCCCCCGCTCAACACCACCCTGGCCAAACGCCTGATGGAACAGACCAAGATCTACAAAGCCACCCAGGGCATCCGCGGCCGCAAGCCCGTGGATCAGAATCTGCTGGAAAAGATTGTCGTCCGCTTCAGCCAATTGCTCATCGAGCAGCCGCGCATCAAGGAAATTGATATCAATCCGCTGCTCGCTTCGGCCGAACGGATTATCGCCCTCGATGCCCGCGTGATCCTGCACGAGGCCAGCGTCAGCGATGACCAGCTCCCGCGTCCGGCCATCCGGCCCTATCCGTCACAGTACGTCAAATGTACCAAGCTCAAAGACGGCCAGGCCATCACCATGCGGCCCATCGGGCCCGAAGACGAACCCGCCATGCGGCAGTTCCATGCCACGCTGTCG
>JBIJDM010000108.1:0-9118 GCA_044344145.1 Phycisphaerae bacterium | reverse complement strand
AGGATTTCCTCCAGCGTGCAGTTCTCGGCGTTGGGCATGAGTAACGCAGCAGCCATGCCCAACATTAAAACCCATTATTCGCTTTCGCGCAAGCGGATGTGGGGATTATTTTTGGCAATCGCTCTAACTATGCGCTTTCACGCATGTCTACGGCCGGTTGCATCCTGTATAATGTGCGTCTGCTAACTGTGGAAATCGTTCGTATGCGGAGGCACGATCATGCGGTGGAGCAATCTTTGGACCTGGGCCATGCAACCTCGGTTTCGTGTTTTGGCGTTGACCGTAAGCGCAGCGTTGCTGCCGGTGTCCGGTCAGCCGAGCGCCGCCACACAGCCTGTGGGCTGGCAGCCGAATCCGGATGTGCTGACCGCATTGGCAAGTAAAAACACCCCATGGGTCTATCGCGAAGCGGAAGTTCCCGCCTACGTGTTGCCCGAGGCGCTGGTGTGTGCCGATGGCACGAAGGTAACCACCCGCCAACAATGGGAACAAAAACGTCTGCCCGAGACTTTGGAACTGTTCGAAAAATACGAGTTTGGTCGCAGCCCCAAAGCGCCCGCG
Source organism: Phycisphaerae bacterium (assembly GCA_044344145.1). Taxonomy (GTDB): domain Bacteria; phylum Planctomycetota; class Phycisphaerae; order WQYP01; family WQYP01; genus JBAXGE01. The sequence continues at coordinate 8,557 of JBIJDM010000108.1, read as the reverse complement.
GATGTGCACTTTGAAGTGGTGGAGACCAAGGCTGATGCCATGGAGGGTGCGGCCACATTGAAGCGCGTTCGTATCACCAGCACCGACGCGGGCAAATCGTTTGCGTTCATGGCCGCGGTTCTGATTCCCAATAAGCTTGCCACCCCGGGCCGGGCCCCGGCGTTGCTGCTGATTAATCATCGCAACGAACGCAGCGGTGACCCGACCCGGCAGAGTCGGGTGGAATTCTGGCCGGCCGAGGAAATCATTGCCCGGGGTTATGCGGCAGCAATTTTCCAGGCGGAAGCGGTGGACCCCGACAATGGTTCCGCCGGAGCGCGGGCAAAGGGGGTTCGCGGTGTGTTCGCCGGGCCGGGCAATCCTGAGCAGGATGCCTGGGCCACGATTTCCGCTTGGGCGTGGGGTGCCAGCCGGGTGATGGATTATTTACAGACCGATACCCAGATTGATGCCACCCGGGTTGGGGTGGTGGGGCACTCGCGCGGCGGTAAGGCTGCGCTGTGGGCCGGGGCCACGGATCAGCGCTTCGCGCTGGTTATGTCCAATAGTTCCGGGCGGGGTGGTGCCTCACTGACCCGACGGAAACTGGGCGAGTCCCTGCGGATTATCAACGAGCGTTTTCCCTACTGGTTCAACGCCAACTACAAAAAGTATATTGACCGGGAGAACGAGCTGCCCTTTGACCAACATCAGCTTTTGGCCTTGATAGCGCCGCGGGCCTTGTATGTGGCCAGTTCCGATGCGGACATGTGGGCCGATCAGCGCGGCGAATTCCTGAGTCTCGTAAATGCGGGGCCGGTGTATGGACTCTACGGGGCCAAGACCTTTGCCGCAGACGCGATGCCCGCGTTGGAAACGCCTTTGACCAATGGCAGTGTGGGCTATCACATCCGCCGGGGCGAACATGATTTGAAACTGTACGATTGGCAGCGGCTTATGGATTTCGCCGATAAGATTTGGGCCAAACCTACGGCGGGCCCTGTGAAGCCATGAGTGCGCGGCGCATAAAAAACGGGGCGCCCGATGGCCGGGCGCCCCGCGAACATGCATAGGGGGGAGGTTACTTGGGCAGGTAACTGAATTTCTGCCCGCCAATGGAGGCTTCGAACATCAGACCGTTTTCGGCCATGGTGAAAACCGCCACGCCGTTGGTGTATTTGGCGTTGGCTCCAGCGCCGGATTTCAGGGCCACGGCGGTGGCCTGAGCGTCAAAGGTAAAGTCGCCGCTCTTGAACTCGTTACAGGCCTCCTTGGTGGCAAACACGATTACTTCGGTATAGGCTTGCCCGCCGAGTTGGAAGCCGATGGTGCCCTGACTCACATCGCAATAACCCACCGGGGCAGCGCCTTCGTACAGCACCCCCTTGCCGTAGGCCCCGCCAATGCCGATGGCGCCTTTGCCCACGGTCGGAAATACCGCGTAGCCGTAGGCGGACTGCAGGAAGCGGGCGAAACTGGCATCATTGGTTTTGGCCAGGGCCAGCGTCTGGTCTGCTTCACGGATGATATCGGTCTTACCCTCGGCTGACTGCGGGGCGGTGGAACAGCCGGTGAATGCCCACAAAGACAATACCATGATTATGCACAGCGACATGATCCGGAACATGCGGGTCTCCTTGTCCAAGGTTTATAAAGCGTGCCGGTAACACCACCGGACGTTCAATTATAGCGAACAACAATGACTAGATTAAATACGCGAAAGCGTGAAAGTTGGTCGCGTGTGCGTGGGATTCTTGTTCACGATGGGGGTATTTTTTCTGAAACGAAATAAATCCTGCGGCCGTCCGTTGTACTATCCAGTCTGTTCTGTGGCTTGGACCAGAGTGCACTGGTGTAGGCCCGATGCCAGTGCAATGGCGTTGACAGCCAATTCGTTGATGGGAGGAAGTGTTTTAACTTTTTTAGGAGATCGGTATGTTCGGGCATCTCACCCAGCGTTCCTTGGTGTTAGCGGTTGCGGTTGGCGTATCGTGTTTGGGGGCGACCCTGTCGGCCCAAACGGACAAAACGGCGCCTTTTTCCGTACCGGTCTCGGGCTATGTCGCCCCGCAGGCTGGCGAACATCCGCGGTTGTTATTCCGCAAGGCCGATTTGCCCGCACTTAAGAAAAAAGCCGAAACCGAAGATGGCAAGAAAATCATTGCCCAACTGAAGGTATTGCTCGGTGGGGGCGATGCCATGCCCACGAAATTCTGTCAGGACAAGCCGGTCAACAGTGTGGATGAAGGGGCATTAAGCAAACAACCCGAGGGCACGTTCACCCTGTCGCATGGCGCGGGGTTTGGTCTGTTGTATCAGCTCACCGGCGACAAAAAATACGCCGATCTGGCCAAGCAGTGTGTGGACAAGATTTTTGAAGGTCAGGTGGACCGCGATTCCCGCTACAACTGGACCATGCCGGGCACGGGCTTCCGCACGGCGTTCGTGCTACAAAGTATCGTGCTGGCTTACGATTTGTGCTATGACGCCTGGCCCGCCGACTACAACAAGTCGGTGGTTGAACGGGTGCAGAAAATGGAATGGAGCACTACCAAGGCCAAGAAATATAACTTAGAATCACTCGCCTCCGGCGGGGGCTATCCGCCCGGTAGCAACCACTATGGCGCGTATATTTTTGGCCCGGCCATCACCGCGCTGGCGTTCGCGGGTGATCCCGGCGCGGACAATGCCCGGCTGGCCAAAGTTTTGGCCACCTCGGAAGCCTCGTTGGTGAAACTACTCGGTGAGGGGTTCGGCAATATGGGCTGGTTTGCGGAAGGGACTTCGTGCGGACGCATCGCGGCCAATAATGGCGTCATCCCCATGATCCAGAGTCTGAAGATTGCCGGTGGTAAAGACTACATCACCTCCCGGCCTGATGCCCGGTACACCTTTCTGCACCTGATGCACGAAATTGTTTCCAACGGCAAAGACCCCCAGATTGCCCATCGCGGCGATTATGGCGACAACAATATGTACAAGCGGGACATCATCTCGCACTTGGGCGACTTTGCCCAGGGTATGGGGGCGGTGAAACCGGAAGAGTCCGAAGCCGTGGCCTGGATTTACGACAAGTTCGTCGAAGCCAGTCCCAAGAACATCTACAATGCCGAAGCGTATCCTCATCTGGCGGTGTATGCATTCGTTAATTGGCCCGCCAAGACCCGCGATCCCGATGAAGTGCTGCCGCATGTGATGGTGGATGATATCCACGGCTATTATGTCGCCCGTAACCAATGGCAGGATGGCGACGATGTCATCATGACGACTCTGCTCAAACATGGACTGGGTGGTTATAAGGGCGGTGTCGTCAGGAGCGGAACCGTGGTTTGGGGTCTTGGTGAGAAGATGAGTTTCGGTGGCTTGAGCGGTAAAACTGCGCACTATCGCGCGGCCACAGATGGCTCGATGGAGTTGGCCGATGAGAAGGGCAATGCGCTGGTGGTGGATTATTCCAAGGCCAGCGGCGCACCGGCGTTGTTTGCGATCATTGGCGATGTAAAAGCCACCTCTAGGAAAAAGGCCGTGATTACACGCCTTACGATTGGCACTACCAAGGTGACCATCCTGACGCTTTCCAATGGTGAGCAACCCAAACCGGTGGCGGACGGTGCGACGATTACCATCGGCAAACAGACGTTGACGGTGGCCGACGGGCACTTGAAGCTCGGGGTCTTTGGCAAGTAAATAAATGTGTTCTCCAAGGTGCGTGCACGTGGCCCGTAAGGTCATGAATTTAGTTTGGAGTCAGCTTCGTGAAATGTAAAATGCTTCTGCTCGTGTTGTCGGCGGTGGCGCTGGCAACCCAGTATGTATGCGCTCAGGTGGTACCGGTGGACCCGACCACTCCGGTGACGGTGGGCTACACCCTGCCCACGGATGCGCCAAAGCTGGTGCGGCTGGTGGCCCCGCGCGGCGGATTTGCCTCGGGTGAAGTGTTGGTCAAGACCGGCGGGGCGATTTCCGCACTGCCGGTGCAGGCTGGCCCGCTGGTGGGGCCGGGAACCATTCCCGCCACCGCAATACAAGTTCGCTATCCGACCCGCAAACCCGATCTGGCCGGTGGGACCTTCGACTATGGGGTGGAAGAACGCTTCGATGCGTTGTCGGATAAGTTGATCCCCGGCGAAGCGCTGCAACCCGTGTGGCTGACGGTGACGGTGCCAGAGACGGCCGTCCCCGGGTTATATAAAAGTGAATTGACCATCAATGGCAAGAAAATGCCGTTGGAACTGACCGTGGGTAAGTTTGTGGTGCCCAAGCAGCGTCAGTTGTTGACCGAGACACTGCAATCGGCCGATAGTGTCGCTCTGCGTTATGGCGTGCAACCGTATTCGGACGCCCACTTCAAGTTGCTGGAAGCATCGCTGGCTTTGCAGGGGCGGATCGGTAACAACGTTCTGATCATACCGGTAATTGGCCAGGCTTATATTGGCAACGAGTTTGGGTTGATCCAATATCGCAAAACCGGTGGTAAATTGACTCCAGACTTTACGGCATTTGACCGCTATCTGGCTCTGTACCATAAATATTGCGGCGCGCCCCGGCTGGTCACGGTGTATCTGTGGGAGAATCATCTGTCGGACAAGAAGAATGCCCCGACCCGGGAAGATATCGAGGTTACGGTGCTTGGGGCCAATGGGGCCATGGAACCCTTTACCTTGCCCAATTATGCGGCGGGGAAAGAGGCCTTCAAAGCCACGTTGGCAGGCATTGTGGAGCGGGTGGGGAAATTAGGCACCAAAGCTGAGAATGTCATGGTGGGGCAGTCCTGTGATGCCCACCCCACGGCGGCGAATGTGGCCTTTTTCAATGAGATCGCACCGGGGATGAAATGGGCGGCTTTTACGCATGGCTATGGCTATAGCGGAAATCGTGGCAGTAATGGCAATGAAGTGGAATTGTTTCACAGCCCCGATTTTACCCCAGGCCCCGGCAAGGCGCGCGGTGGGTGGAATCAATTGCGGCTCAATTCCTTGCGCAGTTGGGTGGAAAACGACACGCCGCCGATTCGTTGGCGGCTGACGGCTGATTTGTCCTGCGGAAATCACAAGCAGGGTACGTGCGCTGGTTATGGCATGATCGGGCTGGACTATCTGGCCCTCCCACCCAAAACGGGCTCGAAGCATACTCGTACGCTCTGGGCGGGTCCGTATCCGGGACTAAAGTATTGTCGTTTGGATCGCGGCCAGGTCAGTGCGTTTTCCGCCGCCGGTCCGAATGGGGTTGTATCCACGGTACGGCTGGAAATGCTGGCCGAAGGCGCGTTTGAAGCTGAGGCGCGGATCGCCATCGAACAGGCCGTATCGGCCAAGAAGTTGGATGCGACCAAAGCGGGTGACTTGCTCTTGAAACGCGGTCAGGCGATCATGGCGAAACAGGGCGGTGAAAGCTGGCAAAAGACCGTGAGTGCGGATGCCAGTTGGCATGATGATCTGGTGGAAATTTATAATTTGGCGGGCGAAACGCAGCCGTGATGGATTGACTGATTTTTAGGAAGGGTGAAGTATGCCGGGTATGAAAGATGGTCTGCTGAAGGTGGTCCGGGGCCGGATGTTGTTGGCCGGGGCCCTGCTGTTGGCGTTGCAAAGTACAGGTTGGGCCTTAATTAATAAGCAAATTACGCCCAACGATCTGGTGAAAGGTGCCACGCAGGTGGCGGTGATCGAACTCGCTGCGCCCAAAGACAATAAAATCACCGTGAAGACCAGTGAAGTGCTCAAGGGCGACAAATTGCCCCCTCGGGCTGCGGTGATTGATATCAGTGACGCTCCGGAGGCCACGCTGGCGGAGTTTAACGAGATTCTGGGCACTTCCCCGGCCACGCCGGCGCTGGTGATGACCAGTCGTTTGGGCGCCGAACCGGGCTCAAAAAGTCCCGCCGCACTGCTGTGTGTCGGGACCAAATGGTTCGCATTATATGCCGAAAAAGATTGCTATCGGCTGGACAAAGACCCCAAAGATATTGATGCGGTCTGGGCCGGGGGCGCCCGGACGATGGCGCTGGTGGCGCGGTCGGTCATTCAGGACCCCACGCTGGACTTTCCGGTGGAGGCACGTTTGAAATGGGCCAACCCAGTTAAAATTGCCGACATGGCCGGGGGCGTCAACGGTACTCTTCCGGTGGATTTGGGGCCCAAAGCGGGAAGTGGAGTGCTGGTGCTGGCCACGGGTGGCGATCGTTTTATTCAATCCGGCACCGGTGCTAATCCCACTGATGGCACCGCCAAACTGAAACTGACCACCACCTCCAAACTGGCCGCGCCGGGTAATTATGCCGGCACGGGACGTATGGATATCATGAGTTGGGATGGTACGGCATTAAGTCTGGCCCAGCAGGCGGAAGATGGCACATTTAGCCTGAAAAAACTGCCGGTGACGCTGGCGGATGTGGTTTCGCTGGCCGCGCTGGATGTGGGCGATGCCAAACGCGCTGGTCTGTTGGTGGGTACCACCAAAGGGCCGGTGGTGCTGGTGCCGGATGGCGACGCGGCTTGGAAGCAGGTGGCGTTGGCCATCCCGGCAGACGCGCTGCAGGCATTGGGCGCAGGCGGTATTTGTGCGGTGGCGGATTTTGCCGGCACTGGGCTGTCGGATATCGTGGCGGTTTACAGCAAAGGGTATGTGAGTTTCACGGCGACCAAACCGGGGCAATATCAGGCGGGTGCCAAGTGTCTGATGGAACTGGTAGATACCCCCAGCAGTGTGTTGGTGGGTGATTTTGATACCGATGGCAAATTGGACCTGATTGTATCCGGCGGTAATGGTAGTGTGCTGCTGGCGGGGGGCACCGTCTCCCAACTTAAAGACCGTACCGTTGAATCCGCGGAACTGGCGTATCATGGCAATCTGAACGCCCCCAAGGTTCAGACCAGCGTTATGTGGGATGTGAACAATGATGGTCGTCAGGGCTTCTCGCTGTTTTACGCCACGCTGGCCCCCAAGCATTTCTTTAATCGTAATTTCGCGTGCTTCGGTTTTGGCCGGGAATTGACTTTGGATGATCCCGCGCTGGCCGCAGTGGGTACGTTGCAGGAAGGTGCCCAGGCCGGAACTGTTGCCGATCTCAATGGTGATGCAACCCCGGATCTGGTGGCCGTGGACAACGCCGGCGCGTTGTGGATACTCAGCGGTGAGGCGGCGAAAGATCGGTCTAAGGCCGGGGTGGATGTGAGTTTGCCGGCGGGTGTGGCCGGGCCGGTGACGTATCGTGTCACCAACGGCAAACGGCTGTGTGGTATTTATACGTTGCGGGCCGGCGAGGTGCAGCATCTCGGCGGGCGCAGTGGTAACACGCTGCTGCTGGACTGGCAGGATACCGCCGGGCAGAAACGCACGTTGGAGTTACCGCTCAAAGACCAGACGCAACCGGTGGTGTTGCAGGCCAAATGACGAGAAACCTTCCGGGGCCGCATGGCTGCGGGCTATTTAATAGGGACAATTATGTTTGATACTCTGGGTGTGGTACCGATTCTGACCAATGCCGGGATTGCCGTGCTACCCGCCGTACTGGCGGGGATCAGCAGTGTGGTGGTGTTATTGTTCAAGCCGCGGGAGGCACTGGCGCTGTTTCGGCGCAAGCCCCATATCCCCGTGATTGCAGGGGTGGTGTTGGTGGCGGTGGCGGGGGGCATCTGGTGGCTGACTTTGCCGACCGAAACCGCGGCCCGCACGGCGCCCGCAACTGTGGCCAAAACTGACTGGACGGCGGTGGCGTTACAGATCTTACGCGAGGAAAAATTGGCCGGTCACACCCCGACGGTTTCCGAAACACTACCGGTTGCTACGCTTCCCACCGGGGCCTTCAATCGTCGGGGCAATTTTCTTCGCAATGGCCATCTGGGTGGCTCAGCCCCGCGGGGCCTGCAACCCTTGTGGGAGTACAAGTCCGAGGGCAGCAGCTATTACCTCTCCGATGTGGCGGTGGACAACGGGCGGATTTATACCGCCGGGATTCTGCAGGATTTGGGGACCTTCTATGGCGTCCTGACTTGTCTGGATGCTCGGGGGCAAAAGATTTGGGAAGTAACCCAGGCGGGTAAGGAACCGCTGAAAGGTTTTTTCAGTTCCCCGTCACTGAGTGCCGATGGCAAATATCTGGTGATTGGTCAGGGGCTGCATACGGACAAGGGTTGTGCGCTGTTGTGTTTTGAAACCGCCACGGGCAAGTTGCTCTGGTCGCAGAAAACCCCGCTGAATCATATCGAAGGTTCGCCGGCGGTGCTGGGTGATCTGGCTGTGGTGGGCGCGGGCGCGATTGAAGATGAACAGGGCAAAGTGACCGAAGGCCCGGGCGTGGTGATCGCCGTGCGGATTTCCACGGGCGAACGTCTGTGGGAGTACACGGTCATTGATCCCGAAGGCGCACCGGCGATTGCGGATGATGGCACGGTCTATATCGGCAGTGGCATCAATGGCCATGCGGTGGTGGCGCTGCGAAGTGAAACGGATGCGGAACTGAAAAAACTGGGGCAGCCCCGCTTGTTATGGTCCACCAAGATGGACCATCCCGCGCTGGGCGCGGTGACTTTGGCGGGTGATAAGCTGTTGATCGGTATCGGTGAAGGCGATTTTGTGA
>JBIJDM010000105.1:0-9197 GCA_044344145.1 Phycisphaerae bacterium | reverse complement strand
TGCTGGAACTGCGGGCCAACATTCCCGAGAGTGCCACGGAATTAAAGACCAAGGGGCATCAGACCCAGCCGGTGCGGGGCTACGATGCCGCGACCTCCGCGCGCATTGTGCTGGGGATTCAGGATATGGCCTTTGGCTGGCAGGCCGGTGATGCCGAGCGCGTGAATCGTGGGGTGACCGCTTTGGCCGAAGTGCTGCCCACGGTGCAGCCACAGAGCTATCCAAGTGGCTTCACGCGCGGTCTGGAAGTGGTATATAACCGCACGGCCAAGGGGCTGATGTTCAGCTTTCTCTATGCCATCGCGCTGGTGCTGCTGCTCATGGTCGCGGTAGGGGTGGCCTCGTCGGGCCAACGGTTGTATCGCGCGGGATTGATTTTTTATATTCTCGCCGTGACGGTGCATGTGCTGATGATGGCGGCCCGGTGGTGGTTGGCGGGGCGGATTCCGATCCAGAATCAGTTTGAGAGTATTCTGGGTGCGGCACTGCTGGGGTGCCTGATTGGCTTGGGGCTGGAACTCTGGAAACGCAACGGCATATATGCCATGGCCATGAGCTTTGTGGGTGTGGCCGCGATGGTGGCCTGTTATGCGGCGCCGTTTGTGTTTGGTAAAGACCTGGGTGAAAACCCCGGCAAGGTTGCGGGGGTGCTCAATGACTTCTGGTTATATATCCATGTCCAGATTGTCATCGCCAGTTACGCGCTGATCTCGGCGGGATTCCTGCTGGGGCTGATTTACCTGCTGGCGAAACTGTGGCACTGGATGAATCCGCTCGTTGCCGAGGACGCCGATTTTGGTTCGGTGCAAACGCAGCGCCGGAAGCTGCTCGAAACCTTTGATGCCGCCAATGTGGTGTGTCTGCAATTGGCTTTTTGGACGCTGGGCATCGGCATTGTCTGCGGTGCAGTCTGGGCAGATCATAGCTGGGGCCGGCCGTGGGGCTGGGACCCCAAGGAAACGTTCGCACTGGTGACCTGGATTGTCTACCTGATTGTGGTGCATTTGCGCTTCGTCACCGGAGCCAAACGGGCCGACTGGACGGCCTGGCTGAGTATCATCGGTTTTGCGATCATGCTCTTTAACTGGATTGGCGTCAATTACTTCCTGGTGGGGCTGCACAGTTACGCTTAGGTTACGGGCGGCGTTGGCGGCTTGGGCTTGCGCTTGCGCGTTGGCGGCCGGGTGCCGGCTTGGGTTTCGTGTTCCAGACGGTTGCGATGAATCAACAAATGGTGGTAGCTCTGGCCAAAGCGATGGGTTTCATCGCGGATATGCTGGAGTAATTTCAGCGCCGCATTGGTCCGGCTCAGGCGCAGGGGCGTGGGTAAGCCCGGCTGGTAAATCTCTTCTTCCTGTTTGGCCAGACTGATCACCATCCGCGGTTGCTGTTCCATGCCCGCAAATGCCTCCTGGGCCGCATGCAGTTGGCCCAGCCCACCATCAATCACAATCAGATCGGGGAACAGTTCATGGCCCTGCCCGGCCTCGCGATAACGCCGGGCCACCACTTCGTGGATGGAGGCGAAATCGTCAATGCCGGTAACCGTTTTGATGCGGTACCGGCGGTAACCATCTTTGAACGGTTTGCCATCCACAAAACTAACCAGCGCACCGACCGTGGCTTCGCCCTGCAGGTGGGCGATATCAATACACTCGATGCTGCGGATTTCTGTGCGTGCGTCCAGCACTTCCTGTAACTGCCGCAGGCCGTGGGTGTGATCGCGGACAAACACTTCGGGTTGCCATTCGCGACTGTTACTGGGGCGCTGGTTCAGGCTCTGCAGGGCTTTGATCTGATCGCGCAATTCCGCGGCGCGTTCATAGTTCAGATTCACGGCGGCATCCTGCATCTCTTTATTGAGTTCGCGCATGACTTCGCTTTGCTGGCTGTCCATAAACCGCATCAGACGCTGAATATCCGCTTTGTAGGCTTCCTGCGTGATGCGGTCGCCGCAAGGAGCAGTGCATTGTTTGATGGCGTGCAGCAGACAGGGGCGGAAAAATCGGCGTTTGGGGTCTTCGGCGGAAATATCCAGCGTGCAGGTGCGGAATTTGAAAGCCTTCTGCAGGATGGTCATGGCGTGGTAGAGGTGGCCGGACTGGATGAAGGGCCCGAATAGACGCGTGCCATGGGTCTGCGGAGCGCGGGTGACAAAGACCCCGGGGAAATCATCGCGGGTGGTGATTTCGATGAACGGATACGACTTGCCATCGGTCAGGCGCACATTGAAACGCGGCCGGATGTCTTTGATCAAACGGGCTTCGGTGAGGAGGGCTTCGACCTCGTTGGCGGAAAACAAAACCTCGAAGTTAAGTACATAATCAAGCAGGGCTTGTTTGGCCCCGCCCAGATTGGCGGAGGGGACGAAATAGCTGCCCACGCGGTCACGCAGGCAGCGCGACTTGCCGACGTAGATCACCCGGTCCCGGCAGTCTTTCATCAGGTACACGCCGGGGGTGGTGGGCAGTTCTCTGGCCTTATCGCGCAGACGGGAGAGGCGTGCCTCATCGGGCTCGTTGGGACGTTCGAGATGGAATTCCCCTTCGGTGATATCCTCCACCGGTTCGGTATCAAAGGGCTCCGTGGCCTCCGTAGCCGCATCGGGCTCGGTAGGGGGTTCTCCGGACAATGATTCGGGACTGGTACTCATTGCTCTGATTATAGGGTGAAGTCTGCCCTGCCCTAAATGTGAATGTCGTTATGGTGAAAGACGTGGTTTCAACCTCTTGGTGCCCTGTGTGTCTATACGCATGTCAGGATGGGCCGTGGGCGTTGGCTGCGCGGTGTGCCTGACATTTTCGTAGGGAGTGGTTATGAACACCCTGTTGCGTACTGCTCTGGTCGCCGTCCTGCTGGGTACACTGGCGGTGACTTACGGCTGTGTGCGGAGTCATTCCCATGGGTATGCTCAGGCCACCATCGTGGAGTATGAACCCCAACCGGTCTATGGCTATTACCACGCGGGCAACCCATATTACTCTCGGCCCCCGGTCTACTATACGCAACCCCGGCCCCACCAGCCGGTCTATCAGCCCCCGGTTTACCGACACCCCGAACCACATTATCCGGGGCCAGGCTATCAAACGCCAACACCCCGGCCCCAGCCTCCCCGGCAACCCCCTGCGGTCCGGCCTGGCCCGATGCCGTCAAATCCCGCCACGCCTGCGCCGCATGGGTCGTATCAGCCAACCCCACGGTCTGGATCGGGGTCGGGAAATCATGGTCGGGGCAACTGAGGTGATACGCATACCGGAACCAACGGATGTCCCGGCGGAGCTGTTTATTGAGGGAAAAATTAAGGTCTGAGCTGGATAGGTAAAACTCCGCAATACTGCCGGAATATATTTGCCCGGTCCCGTAATTGCGGATATGCTAATAATCACTCGCAGTGAGAAAGCGTTTCTGGACTTTTAATGCTAGGAGCTATTATGAAGACGATCTTCCGGATGGCGTGCGGCGCGGCGTTGTTAAGTGGTCTGTTGTTGGCCTCCAATGGTTGTGAAAAGAGTTACGAAGAACGTCGCCCCGGCGTGTCCGATCTGGATCCCGGCAGCGCCGGTGGTTTGCAGTCCAAGGATCTGGTCGAAATGACCGATAAGATGGCACCCGATCTGCTCCAGATTCCCGAAATTGTCCAGAATCGGACCAAGATCACCGTGGTCATGACCGGAATTGATAACAAGACCAGTAACCCGACTCAGGACCAGACTATCTATGTGGCCCGGCTGCGTACCTTGCTCAACAAGTATGGTCGTGATCGCGTGGCCTTCGTGGAAAAGCGTGCGACGCTGGAAAAGCTCCAAGCGCAAGAAGGCAATGTGGTGGTGGATCCGTTTGAAGAAGCCAGCCGCACCAACCAGCCCGCACCCCCGAGCCGGATCGTGCCCCAGTATGCACTCAAGGGCGAATTTTACGATCTGCCGCGCAACGGCACCAACTACTATCTCTGCACCTTCCAATTGACCAGTATCCGTACCGGTGAATTGATTTGGGAAGGCCGTTACGAAGTGAAGACCCTCGGATTGTAATCAACCGGCAGGAGCATAATGATGAAACGCACGATCGCGCTGGCGTTGGGAATGGCACTGTTGGTGGGCGTGGCTGCCTGTAATAAAACGGCCATCAACAGCAAGGCGGAGACGAGTTTTCTCGATTCGACCGATCTGGTCACCATGACCGACCAGATGGCCGCAGCCATTGCTTCGGATTCGGATGTGGCGGCGGTTACCGCCCGGAAGCCGATGCTTGTGGTCATGCAGGAACTACGCAACCGCACCAATGAAATCCTGCGCTCGCCCGGCAAGGAAATCTTTGTCCACCGGGTCCGGGCTTTGTTGGCCGAAAAACAGGTCTTGCGGCAGCAGTTCAAGTTTGTGCTCAACCGCAAAGACTATGACCGTCTGCTCAAGCAGGAAGGTTTCTCGGAATCGAATCTGGGCGAAACGGTGGACCGGATTGTGCCGGAATATGCCCTGACGGCCACGTTCTATGCCGATACCAAGGTTAATCAGGACGTGCGGAGTGATTATTATCTCTGCACGTATCAACTGACCAATCTGGCCTCCGGACAAATTCTTTGGGAAGGCAAATACGAAACCAAGAAGGCCATTACAAAAGATTTCCTGGATTAAGTTCTGGATTAAGTACAGGTTGACCATCACCTAGTAAAAAAGGAATCGGGGATGAACAAAAGCACGTTTAGCTGGTTGCATGCGGCTTGGTATTCCACCGTTGTCGCGATTGTGTTGGGACTCTTGGGCGGATGTCAGTCCACCCCCAAGGACATTCAGGTCGCGGTGGATTTGTACAAGGCGGGTAACTACCACCAGTCCATGCTCCGGCTGCAGCCCAAAGCCGTGGAAAAGTCGGAAGACTTTGTCCTGAATAATTGCCGGTTGGGTTCATCGGCGATTGCGGCGGGGCAATTTGATATCGCCGAGAACGCCTTCATGGAAGCCTACACCATTATGAACTCGGTGAAGGTGAATGATGGTGGTCGGCAGATGGCGTCCTCCATCCTGATGGAAAATTTCAAGGTTTGGAAGGGCGAACCATTTGAACGGGCCATGGCCCATTACTATCTGGGGATCCTGAATCTGAAAAAAGGTGATTACGAAAACGCCCGCGCGGCGTTCCAGAACAGTCTCTTCAAGCTGCGCGATTATGCCGAAGATGAAAAGACCGATAAAAAAGCCGATACAAAATCCGAAGGTGACAAGTACAAGGAATTCGAGAGTAACTTCGCCTTGGGCTATCTGGGCATGGGGTATTGCTACATCAAGACCAATGAACCCGATCTCGCCGAAGCCCAGTTCAAGCGTGCTTTGGAACTGGACCCCAATCTGTCAGGCATTATCAAACGCTTGAAAGATAAGCGTACGAATGCAATATTGTTCGTGGATTTTGGTGTAGGGCCCGAAAAGGCCGGCAAGGGCTGGTATAACGAAGAATCGGTTTATGGTCCCACGCCCGGCGAGGCCGGCCCGGTACCGCCGATTCAAGTGGGAGTCAATGGCAAGCCTGCCACTGACCCGACCATGAGCTACAGCAAGACCGATACGTATGCGATGGCTCAGGATAAGAAGTGGATGGATATTGATACCATCCGCAAGACCAAAGCTGCGATCGGCACGGGTACGATGGCTGTGGGTGCCGGTGTGGCTGCGTATGGTATCCAGTCGGGCGACAGCAATGTCGCTCTGGCGGGGTTGGGTATTGCCTTGGTTGGGGCGGCCATTTCGGCCAGTTCGCAGGCCGACATCCGCTACTGGGAAACGCTGCCCCGGGCGGTCTATATGGTGCCCTTGTCGGTTCCGCCAGGTGCCCAAAACGTGGATATTATCGTGGGTAATGGTATCCAAACCATCAAGGTGGATGTTGCCCCGCAAGGCGACAATATTATCTACGTGCGGAAATTGCAGTAACCGCTTAGCCTGACAAACTTTAAACAGGACCCAAGTTCAGCCTGGGTCCTGTTTTTTTATGCGCCTAGGTAGGTTAAAATCCCCGGTATGAGCGAAGCCAACGAGTACAAAGTCGAACTCGATGTCTACTCCGGTCCACTGGAGTTGCTGCTGTACCTCATTCGCCGTGATGAGGTGGACATCAACAATATCCCCATTGCCACGATTACCACGCAATATTTGCACTACGTGGAACTGATCCGGCGGTTGGATATCAATCTGGCCGGAGATTTTCTGGTCATGGCCGCGACCTTGATGGAGATCAAGAGCCGGATGCTGCTGCCGCGACCAGTCGCGGATCCCGCCACCGGTGAAAGTAGTGGGGCTACCACGCTCGATGAACTGGCCGATCCGCGCTACGAATTGGTCCAGCAGTTGTTGGAATACAAACGCTTCAAGGATACTGCGGAAAATCTGTATCAGCGCCGTCAGCAGGAACAGCAGCGGTTCACCCGGGCTGTGCCCAAATCCACGGGCCCGGCGCCCCTGGATATCGAAGACCTGTCGCTGTATGCCCTGATTGATGCCTTCAATGCGATTATGGCGTCCATCGGCCACACCGCCTTTGGCCATGAAGTGGTTTACGATGATACCCCGATCACGGTCCATCAGGCCAACATTTTGGACCGCCTGGAGATTGCCGGGCCCTTGACCATGATGATGTTGTTCGAGGGCAAAACCAAACGCTCGGAACTGGTGGGCATCTTTATCGCCATGCTGGAACTGGTGCGGCAGAAGAAAATTCTGATTGATCAGGCCGAACTCGGTGGGGACATAAAAATTGCCCTGCATGACGATCCCGACCAAATCGCTGCGGATCACCGCCCCGCAGAAATTCCCACGCTCATGCCGGTCACCCCGGAACCTGCCGTGACCGAGCCCGCGCCCTTATTCGGGGATGATGACCTCACCCCCGATGACCCACCCGCGCAATAAAAAACCCCGGCCACTTGACCGGGGTTTTTATACATACTTTAAATGGGGACGCGGTTACTTGGCCACGCCATACTTGGCGGGATCGGCTTCAAACGCCTTGACATATTTTTCCGGGTCCTTGTTGAACTTTTTCACGCAACCACCACAGCAGAAGTGGTACTTCTTACCCTGATAGACCACAAACTTACCGGCTTCCACATTATCATCGGGCATGAG
Organism: Phycisphaerae bacterium; assembly: GCA_044344145.1. Lineage (GTDB taxonomy): Bacteria > Planctomycetota > Phycisphaerae > WQYP01 > WQYP01 > JBAXGE01. The sequence continues at coordinate 2,079 of JBIJDM010000105.1, read as the reverse complement.
CAGGCACTTGGTGTTACCCACATCAATCACTTCCACCTTGGGGGCATCCGTGGCCCCTGCGGCAGCTTCCAGATTGACGCTGCTCATCACTGCTAGTGTGGCCACGGCGGGGGCGGGCTTGGTGGTCGGATTGCGGGGCTTATCGTCATCCTTGTCGTCTTTGTCGCAATCCTTGTGGGCTACGGCCGGAGCCGCAGGCTGGGTGCTGGGGGCGGGTTTCTTGCCATCGCATTCCTTGCAACCAGCATCGGCTACGGTGGGGGCGGGCTTGGTGGTGGGTTCAACGGGCTTACATTCCTTCTTATTCTCATCGCCGCACTTCACCAGCGCCGGAGCTGCAGGCTGAGTGGCTGGCACACAGGGCTTGCATTCACACTTGCCACCACAACCCGCCTTGTTGGTGGTACAACCACCCGGAGCGCAAGCATTGGCCGTATGTGCGGAAAGCGAAAAACCAACTGTGGCACAGGTTAAAAACAGAACTGCAGACATCATGGAACGAAACATAAGCAGGACCTCCGTAAGAGAAATAGTACTTAGTTAATTCTAGATAGCCATAGACCCGCATGCAAACCCAAGGATAGATTCGCGATTGTATAAATGTGGACCGGTTGAAAATCTAACAACCTGACCTCTGAACAGGTAAGATTTTTCCCGTAATGGCAACAACCAGTATATAACTCCGTTAATCAGATGTATGGTTGCGGAGTTAACGTTTTATAGGAGTCTGGTATGCGTAAGGTATATGCGGCGCTGGTTTTATCGGCAGCGGTGTTGGCCACGGCTTGTGTCCTGCCCGTGTTACATGCCCAAGCCCCCCTGACCGCGACCGCGAGTGTGAAGACCGCTTTGCCCGCGACGGAAATGGAAAAGAAGGGCTTGGATTATCTGGTATCCAGTCAGACTAAAGAGGGGGCATGGGTCCCGCAATTTGGTCCGGCGATCACTTCCATGGCCTTGCGGGCCATGATTCGCGGCGGTATGGGCTTGGATCATCCGGCGGTTAAGAAGGGTTTGGAGTATCTGGAAACCAAACGCCAGCCGGACGGTGGGTATTACGATCCTGAATCCGGTCGCCCCACGTATAACTCGGCGCTGGTTTTGAATTTGTTTGCCTCCATTCCGGGCGATGCCTACAAGGACCGGATTGCCAAGCTGCAGGATTTCCTCAAGGGTATCCAATCCGGCGGGGCTTTGGCCACCAAGGATGACAAGGGGCTCGAAGTCAACAAAGATCACCCGTGGTACGGTGGGTTTGGTTACGCCGGCAAAGGCGCCAAACGCCCGGACTTGTCCAACACGCATTTTGTCCTTGAAGCCCTGCATAACTCCGGCATCAAGGCCGACGATCCGGTCATGCAAAACGCACTGGTCTTTGTATCACGCTGCCAAGCCAACAGCGAAACCAACAATCTGCCGTGGGCCAAAGGTCAGGATAGCGGTGGTTTGATTTACTCCACGCGTTGGAATGATCAACTCAAGCTCTATGGCGAATCCTTTGCCGGCACGACCAAGGACCGCGATGGCAATGAGATTTTGGTGGCGTACGGCTCGATGACCTATGCGGGTTTGAAGTCCTTCATCTATGCCGGTCTGACCAAGGATGACCCGCGTGTGAAGGCGGCAGTGCGGTGGATTGCGGGTAACTATACCCTCGACACCAATCCCGGCATGCCTGCCCAAACGGCCGCCGATGGCTTGTATTACTACTACCACACCTTCGGCAAGGGCTTGGCCGCGTATGGCGAAGATATGCTGGTGGATGCCAAAGGCATCCAGCGCGACTGGCGCAAGGACCTGATGGAAAAGATGAAAGCCAATCAGCGTCCCGATGGCAGTTGGATCAATCTGCCCAAGTCGGAAAAGGAGTTGTCCCGTTGGGCCGAAGGCGAAGCCAGCTATGTGACCAGTTTGGCCGTGCTGTCGCTGCAGGATGCTCGTGGTCTGTAAGAACCGCACGCAAAACGATTACGTTATAGCGGTTGCCAAAAGTAATCAACGGATCGCGGCGGTGGTTTGGTTATCTTCCGTGCGCGCGATCAGCCAGTTCAGGGCTTGATCGAGTCGGGCCAGTAGTTG
>JBIJDM010000104.1:0-9232 GCA_044344145.1 Phycisphaerae bacterium | reverse complement strand
ATCTGGGCGGGGGACCAGAACTTACGCAAGCCCGCCTGGACTTGGGCCAGAATCTCCGGCTGCGCCATGCGGCGTGGGCGTTGTTGTAACGCCGCCTGCCGCCGGGCCTGATAACGGCCTGCGTTTTGGAACGCATGGGTTGCCCCTGATGGGTGGGGGGGATTGGAACGACGGGATGAATCTGGTCGGCCATCATGGTCAGGGCGAAAGCGTCTGGCTGGCCTTCTTCCTGTATGACGTGCTGCGGCAGTTCGCGACGCTGGCCCAAAGCCGCAACGATACACCCACGGCGGAGAAATACACTGCGGAAGCCCACCGGCTGCGCGGGAATATCGAAGCCAATGCCTGGGATGGTGCATGGTACCGCCGGGCCTACTTTGATGATGGCACCCCGCTGGGGTCGGCGTCCAATGTGGAATGTCAGATTGATTCCATTTCCCAAAGCTGGGCGGTCCTTTCCGGCGCCGCTCCGCAGACGCGCTGCCGGCAGGCCATGGATAACGTGGCCCAACGGCTGATCCGTCTCCGGGATGGCCTGATCCAATTACTTGCGCCGCCATTCGACAAATCCAATCTCAACCCCGGTTACATCAAGGGTTATGTCCCCGGCGTGCGCGAAAATGGCGGACAATACACTCATGCGGCCATCTGGACCGCCATGGCCTACGCGGAGTTAGGCGCCTCTACCGAGGCGTGGGACTTGCTCGCGCTGATTAACCCCATCAATCACGCCTCCGAGCCCAGCACCACCGCAAATTACCGCGTCGAGTCCTATGTGGTCGCCGCCGATGTCTACGCCGTAGCCCCGCACATCGGCCGTGGCGGTTGGACCTGGTACACCGGTTCGGCCGGTTGGATGTACCGCCTGATCACCGAAGCGCTGCTGGGCATCCGGCTGGAAGTAGACCGCCTGCACCTGACCCCGCGTGTGCCCGCAGCGTGGAAAGAGTTCAAAATCCATTACCGCTACCGGGAAACGTTCTATCACATTCAGGTACATAACCCCGCCGGGGGGACCACCGTCGAGCGTGTCCTGCTCGACGGCGTCGAACAATCCGATCATACCGTACCCCTGCAAGATGATCGTCGGGACCATCAGGTGGAAGTGCATTGGGATGACGATAATGTATTGTAAAATAACAACTTGCGGATATAATAGACGGGCTTATGGGTAAGGTTGTCGCTGGACCCATAGCTGGGCTTCCATATTGGGCAGCGATTTTCCCTGCGGACGATTGAAAAATGTGTATAAGTCGGTATACTAACTGACTTAACGAGTTTTGCCTGCCCTAATTTGGGCACGCGCGTTAGAGTACTTTTTGGCTAGAGGATGTCGTCATGGCACATAAAAAAGGTCAAGGTTCAACCAGCAACGGTCGCGACAGCAATCCGCAGTATTTGGGCATCAAAGCCTATGCGGGTGAGACTGTGACCTCGGGCTCGATCATCGTGCGGCAGCGCGGGACCAAGTTCAAGCCGGGCAAGAACGTGATGATCGGTTCGGATGATACCCTGTTTGCAGTGGCCCCCGGCATTGTCCAATTCGCCGCCAACCGGCGCGTTTCGGTATTGCCTGTCACCGCCGGCTGACGGTAACACCGCGTTTTTTGTTGATTCCCACGTCTGCCCTCCGGGCGGACGTTTTTTTTGCCTAACGTAATCGAGTCGCCATGTTTGTAGATCGCGCCGAAATCCAAGTGTTCGCCGGTGACGGCGGCAATGGCTGTATCTCCTTCCGGCGGGAAAAATTCGTCCCCAAGGGCGGACCCGATGGCGGCGATGGCGGCCGCGGCGGTAGCGTGACAGTCATCGCCACCGAAGGCGTGGACACCCTGCTGGACATGGTCGGGCGCCATCACTGGCGCGCCGAACGTGGCGAGCACGGCAAGGGCAAAAAGAAACATGGCCGCGACGGTGAGGACCTGTTCATCCGCGTCCCCGCCGGCACGATGATTTTTGATCTCGATACCGGCCTGCTGCTGGCGGATTTACGCCAGGTGGGCCAACAGGTCATGGTCGCCCGGGGCGGCAAGGGTGGCAAAGGCAATGTGCACTTTATCACCTCCGTACGGCAGGCGCCCGATTATGCCGAACGCGGTCGCCCCGCACAGATTCGCAAGATTCGTCTGGAACTGAAATTAATTGCTGACGTGGGGCTGGTAGGAATGCCCAATGCGGGCAAGAGTACGCTGCTGAGTCGTCTTAGCTCGGCGCGGCCCAAGATTGCCGATTATCCGTTTACCACCCTCGTGCCCCAGTTGGGCATTGCGGAACTGGACGCCGAACGCCGGATTCTGATTGCGGATATTCCCGGCCTGATCGAAGGGGCCAGCGATGGCCGCGGTCTGGGGCTGGATTTCCTGCGGCATGTGGAACGCACGCGTCTGATTGTGCACATGGTGGACCTGTCGCCGTTGGACGGCACCGATCCCGCCGAGACGTATCACAAAATCCGCGGGGAGTTGCAGGCCTATAGTCCCAAGCTGGCGGCCAAGCCGGAAATCCTCGTGGCCAATAAAATGGACCTGACGGGCACCTCCGAGGCGCTGGCCGATTTGCGTTCGGCACTGCCGGGCAAACAGATTTATGCCATCAGTGCGGTGGCCGGTTCGGGTTTGCGTCCGCTGTTGGAACAAATCTGGATTGAAGTCAAGAAGCAGCCGTTGTCCGAGCCGTTCGATGATCCCGCGCCGCTGATGTTACCGCCGGAACTGATGAGCGATGATGACGATACGGATGAAAATATTTACTTCGGGGCCGACACCACCAAGCCGACGCACCTGGCGAAGAGTGAAGCCGAAGCGCTGGCCCGCGAAGTGGAATCCATCAAAGCCGACGATCAGCGCAAAAGCCGCTACTACAAGCGCGAGCATGATCGTGATCGTAATGACCCGCGTTAATGTTCTTGACCCGCAATATTTGAGGTTTGCGCCATGAGTGTGGTTGCCATTGATATCGGAAATTCTCGGATTGGGCTGGGCCTGTTTACCGAAGGCACGGCTGCGGATCCTGCGCTGCGTTATACCCACGATCAAATTGACGGTGATCTGACGGCCGGGTTGTTGGACCTGTGGGCGAAGGCCAATGTGGCCGACCCCAAGGGTACGCCGGGGCTGGTGATTGCCAGTGTGGTGCCGGAACTAACCGGGCGGATCGAACGGCTGATTAAAAGTAGTTTGGGCGAACGGGCCGTTGTGGCGGGGCGGGATCTGGCTGTGCCGATGAAGTTGGATTTAGCCGATAGCAGCACGGTGGGGACGGACCGTTTGCTGGCGGCGCTGGCCGCGTATGTGAATCTGGAAAGCAGTTGTGTGATTGTCCATGCCGGTACGGCGTTGGTGGTGGACTGTGTGGATCCCAATGGCGTGTTCAAGGGTGGGGCGATTTTCCCGGGTGTGAAATTATGTGGCCGGGCGTTGCATGAGTTTACGGCCCAGTTGCCCCTGCCCAGTTTTACCCCGCCGGAAGATGATGCCGTCTTTGGTCGTGATACGCAGGGGGCCCTGAATGTGGGTATTTATGTCGGCCTGCGCGGGGCGGCGCGGGAGTTAATCGAACGTTTTGCCGCCGTCTTGGGCCATTGGCCGCATGTGGTGGCGTGTGGTGGTGATGCCCGGACTTTGTTGGATGCCACCGGGCTGATTGATTCCATGGTTCCGGACCTGGTTTTGCAGGGTGCGGCCCTGACTTGGGAACATCATCACCAGAGTCGTTAAAACCTGTCGCGGGCGTTTGGCAACCGCGATAAATATGGTATACTATTTCGTCTTAGCGGGCGTGTGCCGGAGTGGCCAATCGGGACGGGCTGTAAACCCGTTGACTTAACTGTCTACGCAGGTTCGAATCCTGCCGCGCCCAAGCGAGTGACTGTGTTTCGATCCCCGCCGTGAGTGCCGTGGCGGGGCTTTTTGTTGAACACGAGCTTGGTAGCACCTAAGAAAAGTCGCTTACTGTCATGCTTGAACGAATCCCCGCCATCATCATCGCCACCTGCCTGACTATTTATTGGGGTACTGTGGTGGTGAAACTCATCCGCTTGGCCCGTAAAATTGGCAAAGACCCCAATGCCATCCCACGCGAACCCGTCGGCCAGTTGATGCGGGTGGTCTGGTATCCCGTGGTGATTACCTGGATTATTTTTTGTTGGCTGTATGGCTTGGGCCGCTGGTCAGGCCAGATTTGGCTGCCGTCGGAAGTGGCGTCATGGTGGCCGATTGTCGCCTGCTTTGCCGCGTTTCTCGCGCTTGATGCAACGATACTTACCTTTATCTGTTGGCGCAAAATGGGCCGTTCGTGGCGGATTGGGATTGATCCCAACGAAAAAACTGAATTGGTCGTTACCGGCCCATACCGTTATGTGCGGCATCCGATCTACGCCTTGTCGGTGGCCATTGGCCTGTGTGCCATCGTGGCGGTGCCCACGGTGCCGGTGCTGATCGTCGCGGGGATTCATGTACTGTTCCTGCAGATTGAAGCCCGGCGTGAGGAAAGTTACCTGATCAAAGTCCAGGGGAAAGTCTACGAAGATTACCGACAGCGCGTGGGACGGTTCATCCCCCGGCTGGGAGGGCGCTAATGAACCCGGGCTATCCAGTGGGCCCTTTGCCATACCTGCGACTGAATGACTTTCAGAGCCTGATGCGGCGCTGGAATACTCTCCATCCTTACAGTGCCGGCCAGGTGATGCAAATTTCCGGGCCCTGCCTTTTGCCTCGCTGGCAGCAGGCCATCACCGAAATCATGGGTGAAACCGGGCTGGGTATCCCCTCCGTTACGCCGGATGGCAAGACCGTCTTCTTTGCTCCGGTCAAACAATACGACATTATCGAATGTAATGATTGGCTGGCGGAATCCAATCGCCTGCTCAATATTCCCTTTCGCAGCACCGAACCATGTGTGCGATTTTTCGTTTGTCCCGGCCCGGATGACAGTCATTATCTGGGGGCGATTTACGATCACTGGATCGCGGACAGTTATTCCATGCGGTTGCTGATGGCGCGGATTTTCGCCCATTACCGGCGCGGGGAAAAGGACCCATCCCTGCCGGTGTTGCAGTTGGATCATCATCAGTTTTGGGACATCTACGCCCGGAATCTGCGCTGGCCGCGTTGGATTCACAGTTACAGTCAGGGGCTTAAAAATATGTTCCGCAACCGGTATAACTACCGTTTGCATCAGGAACAGCCCTTGAATTTTCACAGTACGATGCTGCACCGCCAATTGCCCGATGGCCTGATTAACCGGGTGCATAAGTTTGCCAAAGCGCAGGGCGCCAGCGTCAATGATGCTTTTGTGGCGGCATTGGCCCGGGCCATGGGGCGGTTAACGGCGTCGCGGCGTTATGCGAAACGCAGTCGGCCCTGGCGCCGCCCCCGGGCGGCGGTGGGTATTGGTACCATTGCGGACATACGGAAATTATCCGCAGAGCCCATGGAGCATGTCTTTGGCCTGCACTTGGCCAGTTTTAATCATATTTTGAATCGCCCCGAAGATACGCCGATTGGGGAAGTATTGCGCCAAACCCTGGCGCACTCGGAGCGGGTCCGGACTGAAAACCTGACCATCAAAGGCGCTTCGGCGCTGGTGCTGGCCCGGCGTTGGTGGGATCGTTACAACAAACCGGTCCACAAGGCGCAAATACTTTATAAGGTCGTGCCCACCATTGGCGGTTTGTCTAATGTGAATATGACGGGTTCCTGGGTGGACCCGGGCCAGCAGGACTCGTCGGGACCGCGCGTGCTGGATTACCTGCGTATCTCGCCCACCGGACCCTTGCTACCTTTGGTGTTTACGCTGACCACCATCGGTCCACGCTTGAGTTTGTGTGTCACCTGGCGTGATACTGTGCTGAATAATGGGGTTTATTCGGAAGCGGACTTGCGGCATGTGGTGGATGATTTCGTGGTGGAACTCGAGGCCATGCAATGAGTCTGGTTCAGACGGCGCGCCGCCAGTTGCGGCGGGGCTGTGATCCCCTGCTGGATTTGTTATTTCCCCCCACCTGCTGGGTTTCCGGCGTACCCATTACCCGCGAGGATCACGGCTTGGCCCCCGCGGCGCGGCGGGCGCTGGCCCATACCATGGGGCAACCCTATTGCCGTAAGTGTGGCGCCACATTGGGACCGCATGTGCCGGTGTTGGGTGGTTGCCCGGCGTGCCCGCAGCGGGATATCGGAGTGCAGCATATTGTGCGGGCAGGACGGTATGAAGCCCCGCTCAAAGAGTTGATCGGGTTACTCAAATTTCACAATCATTGGGAAATCAGCGGGATTCTCGCGGGCTATTTGGTGCAGGCACTGACCATGGATGCCCAACAGTGTCCCGGCACCTCCGACCCGGTACTGATGCCCGTGCCGTTGCATTGGCGTCGTCACTGGCAACGCGGCTTCAATCAGGCCCAGGAATTAGCCCGCCCGGTGGCGCAGGCCATGCGTTGGCCTCTGGTTCATGGTCTGAAACGGATTCGCCCTACGGCGGCGCAAAGTCATGTTCACAGCGCTACCGCCCGGCGGGAGAACCTACTGCAAGCCTTTACCGCCCGCGCCCGCCTGAATCTGGCTGGCAAGACCGTGTGGTTGTTAGATGATGTCTGCACCACCGGGGCTACCTTACACGCGGCGGCGACGGCATTGCGGCGGTTGCCTGCCGGGGCCCGGCCCAAGCGTATTCATGCGGTGGTGTTGGCGCTGGCGGAACATTCCAGCCCGGAACAGACGGTCATGGCCGCTGGTTTCCCGGACTAAGCATGGACAAGCCGCCCCCGACAGGCTATAAGTTGAGCAATAGGAGACCTTTATGCCCGCAGATTATGTTGTGATTGATGGCCAGATTGTACCGATGGAAAATGCCCAAGTCAGCATCATGGATGCGGGCTTTCTGCATGGGGCGGGGCTGTTTGAGACCATGCGTGCGGTGGATGGCCGGGTGTTCCGACTGGCGGCCCATCGGGATCGTCTGCAGCAGAGTGCCGACGCGTGGGACATACCCTTCAGTCTGAGTCTGGAAGACCTGCGGGCGCTGTGTGCGGAATTGCTGGAAGCCAACGATCTGACCCAAGCCCGGCTGCGACTGACACTGACGCGCGGTGATACCACAGCCACAGAGCCCGAAACCCGGCTGGTACTAACCGCCACGGAATTCCAATCCTATCCCGAGCAGCTTTATCAGACGGGCATGACTGTGATGATGTCCGCCTACCGGCAGAATCCCGAATCGCCCACGTGCGGCCATAAGACCTGCGCTTATGTGGACCGTTTGCTGGCCCTCAAAGCGGCCCATACCGCCCATTGTAATGAGGCCTTGTGGTTCACCGCCCGTGACCAATTTCTCGCCGAAGCCTGCATGAGTAATGTGTTCCTTGTGGATAAGCAGGGGTTGCTCTGCACGCCGCCCTTGACCACCGGCGGGGATCACTCCCGGCGGGTGTGTCTGCCCGGAATCACCCGGCAGGTGGTGTGCGAATTGGCTACCGAGCTCAACTTGGTGCCGCAGGAACGTTGGCTGACGATTGCCGATGTGCTGGGCGCCCGGGAGTTCTTCCTGACCAATGCCGTCATGGGCGTGATGCCGGTCACCCGGGTGGAACGGCACGAAGTGGGGGAGGCCAAGGTCGGCGTCCTCACCACGCAATTACGCGAACTTTATCTGGCCCGGATGAAACACGAGACCCAACCCGCATCCTGATACGGAGGCAGTACCAATGGCCAACTATACCATTGCCCGGGTAATGAATGCTCTGGAGGAGCAGGTGCCTTTGAATCTGGCCCAAGCGTGGGATCAGGTGGGGCTGATGTCTGGCGCGGCGACGTGGCCGTGTCGGCGGGTGCTGGTGACTCTGGACCTGACGCCAGCGGTGGCCACTGAGGCGATTAAAAATAAAACCAATCTGCTCGTGTGTTATCATCCGCCGATTTTTCGCCCGGTGACGCGGATGACTTGTGCGGGTAATCGTCCCGAACAATTGGTGGCGCAATTACTGGCGAAGAAAATCGCCTGCTACAGTCCGCACACGGCATTCGATGCCGCGCCTGGTGGGGGGGCTGACCTGTTGGCCATGGCGTGTGGGGGAGCTATCACTGGTTCATTCAGTTATGCCGCGGCCAGCGCGACGCATCTGAAACTCGTCACCTTCGTGCCCGAAACCGCACTGGAAGCGGTGGCCCAGGCGCTGTTTGCCGCCGGTTGTGGCCACATCGGCGAACGCAGCCGATATACCCAGTGTTCCTTCCGGACCGCCGGTACCGGCACGTTTCAGGGCGATGATTCCACGAATCCAGCCGTGGGCCGGCGGGGGCGCTATGAACAGGTGCCTGAAGTCCGCTTCGAGACCATTCTACCCAAATCCATAACCGCCCAAGTTGTGGCCGCGCTTAAGTCCAGCCATCCGTATGAAGAACCTGCGTATGATTTACTGCCTCTGGACGCTGTACCTGCAGCGCACGGGGGCGGGCGTCTGACCCGTTTAGCCAAGCCGGTTGCGGCCCGCAACCTCGCGGCCAGTCTGGCCCGGCAACTGGATATTCCCGGCGTGCAGGTGATCCTGCCCGTCCAGCGTGTTCAGCGGATCGCCATCCTGCCCGGCAGTGCCGGTCTTTCACCGTTGCAGGAATTACGCGAACCATGGGATGTCTTGGTCACCGGCGAATTGAAACATCATGACATGTTGGCGTATCGGGCCGCGGGCAAGGCGGTAATTTGTCTGGGCCACTGGCAATCGGAAAAAATGATTGTCCCCGCGCTGACGCAAATCCTGCGCCGTATGTGTCCCGACCTGAGTGTCTCCGCGAGCCGCGCCCATGCGTGCCCCTACGAAGTGCTCTAATTAATCACGGCTTGCGGTATCCCCAGTAATGACCGAAGCTGAGCGATTACCGCTCCGGCCAGGAGCAATCGCCCCTGATCGTTGTAATGCACCCCATCGCTCCGCAGCATGAGCCGTTCTTTGGCGTGACTGCTAACCAACGCGCCCAGATCCGTCACCCGAAATTCGTGGGCGTACATAATTTCCAACGCGGCTTGGTTATAGACCGCGATATCGTCGTTGTAGCGATCGAAACTGCGCACCGGATTATGCCACTCTTCAATGACCGGGGTGCAGGTGGCCCAGATTACTTTGCCGGGGCAAGCCACTGCCAGCCGATCGGCCATGGCGGATAAATTCGCCCGATACTCGTCCAACGGCACCTGACATTCCGGTTTACCTTTGGCATGCTTGAGATCATGCAGGCCATTG